>NZ_JBHYWI010000009.1:92110-164310 GCF_042751525.1 Kitasatospora sp. NPDC059408 | reverse complement strand
TGGCTGCGCACCCCCCCCACCTCTCCGCGGCCCACTACGCCGCCCTGCTCTCTCTGCCGCGGGGCGCCAATTAGCCCCGGCGTATACAAGGGACCTGCGGGTTGCGGACCTCGGTCCGCACGCCGCAGGAGAGCGGTTCAGCAGGAATGCCGTTCAGCAGGAGAGCGGTTCGGCAGGAGTGCGGTTCAGCTCGCCATGGTGCTCTGGATGAAGTCCTTGAACGCGGTCACGTTGGTGTAGATCGACGGATCGACCGCACAGGTGGGCGAGGTGCCGCCGGCGCGGCTGGTGGCGCCGAGCAGCCGCCACTCACCGTTGATCTGCGCGATCGCCGGGCCGCCCGAATCGCCGTAGCAGGCGCCCTGGTTGCTGCCGTCCGGGCCCTGCGGGTTGTTGACGCAGAGTTCGGAGGAGGCGTCGAAGCCCTCGGCGCAGCCGCTCGGGAGCAGGCTGGTGTCGAGTTCCTTGAGCTGGTCGGGGCCGTTGTCACCACCGGGCTGCGGCGTCTCCTGGCCCCAGCCGAGCAGCCGGGTGGCGGTGCCGGCGGGCGCGCTGTCGGCGAGCGCGATCGGGGTGGCCTGGACGGGGGCCGCGAGCTGGAGCAGGGCGATGTCGTTGTTGGTGCTGTAATTCGGGTGCGGGACGACCCGGGCGAGCGAGGCCACCTCGCCGCCCGAGGTCCGGTCGCCCGAACCGACCCGGACGGTGAACTGGTCGGCCGTGCCGCCGGCCACGCAGTGTGCCGCGGTGACCGCCCAGGTGGGCGAGATCAGCGAGGCGCCGCAGATGTGCTGGCCGCCCTGTTGCAGCGAGACGATGAAGGAGTAGTTCTGCGACGCGCTGCCACCGCCGATGATCGGCGGGCTCGGCACGGGCGCGGCCGAGGCGCCGGTCCCGGGCGCGGCGAGCGCGAGCGCGGTGGCCGCAGCGGCGGCGGCGAGGATCCTGGGCAGCGGGAAGTACCTCATGACGTGTCCTGTCCGGCGGTGTGGGGCCGCCTCGTGGGGGATGACATGGAACAGATATGGCATGTCCATGCCGAACTGCCCGCAAGGCTGGCCCCTGACGGCCCATCGGGGACACCCGCCGATCGGCGGGGAGAGCGCCACTGATCGGAGTATTGCGCCGCCACGCCGTCGCCCCGTCACGCGCGGCTCCCAGGGCCACCACCGGGCCCCGGGAGCCGCCGCCGTCCGACCGTCAGGGCCTCAGCCGATCACCCACCGCTGGAGCGCCGAGCCGGTGTCCGGCTGCTGCGTGACGAGCGCGCCGTCGCCCGTCGAGGCCGTGGTCAGCAGGAGGCCGCTCTTCTGCGACGCGAGCGTGTACCCGCCGCCCGCCACCTGCGTCGCGATCCAGCGCTGGTTGGCCGCGCCGGTGCACGGCCACTGGATCACCGGGGCCCCGGCCGCCGCCGAACCGCCGCTGACGTCGGCGCAGAGCTTCGACTCGCCGTTCGCGAGCTGGTAGCTGCCGTCCGCCTGCCGGGTGAAGACCCAGTTCTGGTTCCGGCCGCCGTTGGACGTCCAGGTGATGAGCCGGGTGCCCTGGCCGGTGGAGTGGGCCGGGTCGTCCAGCGCCTTGCCCGAGGCCACCACCGTGCGGGTGCCGTCGAGCCCGGTGCCGGCCGGGCCGAGGGCGGTGAGCGTCAGGGTCTGCTCCGCCGCCGTCCGGGCGCCGCCGACGGTGCTGCCGCTGCGGTCGGTCCAACTCCGGTTCGGGGTCGTCTCGGTGAGCCGGTAGGCGTTCGCCGAGAGTCCGAGGACGAGGCCGCTGTAACGGTTCACGATCCGCAGCGCGCCGGTCGCGGTGCCGTCCGCCGCCGCGCCGGGCACGAGCCACCACTGCTGCCCGACCGTCGGCCCGCCGGCCGCAGCCGCGCCGAGGACGGGCCGGGCTCCCCACGAACGCCCGCTCACCGAGCCCGAGTCGACCCCGAGCAGCTGCCCGGTCGAGCCGTTGGCGATCCGGTACGAGCCGTCGCCGTTCGCCGCGAAGGTCCAGGACTCCAGCGGCGAGCCGGTCGCCGCGACCAGCGAGGTGGTGTCCGGGCCGCCCGCGGCCTGCGCGAGGACCCGTCCGTCCGCGTTCGCGATCCGGTACGCCCGGCCGGGGTCGACCGGCGGCGCGGCGGGCGCCGACGGGTCGATCGTGACCGGCACGTACTCGCCGTCCGCGCCGCCGGAGCAGCCGAACGCGCAGTAGGCGCGGAAGGTCCGCCCGACGATCGCCGAGCTCGTCCGGTTGGCGCCGTCGAGGAACCAGCGGTACCAGGAGGCCGTGTGGTAGCCGCCGGTGTCGCCGATCGGCACCCACTTCTGGGTCGAGAGGTCGGCGGTGGCGTAGTAGCGCTGGGGCGCGTTGCCGCTCTGGTCGACGGCCTGCGGTTCGCCGATGTAGAGGCCGAGGTAGGCGTCGTAGGTGACGTCCATGACGAACAGCGGCGAGGTCGGGGGCATCGTCCCGGCGGCGATCTGCTGGGCCGAGGTCCCGGTGTTGGCCGGGTCGTACTCGTCGGCCGCAGCCGTGTACCCGGTGGAGTTGTCCGCGTCGACGGGCACCATGTTGCTCTCGCGGCCGCCGGTGCCGGGCTCGGTCCAGGCGCCGTCGTACCACTTCCGCCAGGAACCGGGCGCCATCTTGGAGGCGATCGGCGCGCGGGCGACGTGGGAGTGGAACGCCTTCCAGCCGCCGCTCTTGTCGACGATCCGCGAGCCGTAGAAGACGTAGAAGTACCCGGAGGCGGTGTCGACGAGCAGCCGCTGGTCGCCGTCGCCGTAGGAGTAGGTCTCGTTCGGGAACTGCGCGGTGTCGCCCCGGCTCGTGCTGTACGGCGAGGTGATGACGTGGTCCCTGATCGCCCAGGTGCGGCCCTGGTCGGTGGAGACGGCGTAGTCGATGGCGTCGTAGTGGAGCCCGTCGCCGAAGGGCTGCGGGGTGAACTCGTTGTGCACCAGCCCGTACCAGTCGCCGGTGTCGGGGTCGACCCACACGCCGGACAGGTCGCAGTAGTTCTTCTGCGCGTACCCGCTGGCGCCGCCGGCGAACGTCGCGCCGCGCCCGGTGGGGCTGTTGTTGCAGCGCGAGGTCGTGTCGTCGTTCCGGTCGGCGGGGTCGGCCGGGTTGACCGCGCCGCTGATCGCGGCGGACCGGGTGGCGGTGTCGAAGTCGGTGCCGGTGAAGAAGTCCCAGTAGCGCGGGTCGTTCTTGCCGTACAGCGCGGCGGACTGCTGGAAGTAGAAGGTGCCGTCCTTGTCGACGTACGGGACGGCGGGGGTGTCGGTGGGGTGGGTGAAGGGCGTCGGCGCCCCGACCGTGACGGTGTAGGCGGCCGAGCCGTCGGGCTCGTCGGCCGAGGCCGCGGACGGCAGCGCGGAGGCGGTGACCGTGGCCGCGAGCAGGACCGCGGCGGTCAACAGGGTGGCGAGTCTGCGGGACGGGTGAGGGAACACGGGCACTCCCTGGCTCACTCTTGCTCAACTCTGCTTCAGTTCAAGCAACTTCGAGCACGACAGTGGCAGCAAGCGTCAGCCCGGTCAAGACCGGCGACACCTCCGCGCCTCGACTTCACTGGATAAGTCCGGCCATCACTGAATAAGCAGCCCGTAATCTGTTGACGCAGGAAATCCGAGATCCCAACCGCACGCCCGCGTGCGGATTTTTCGAAAACGTTGTGTTCAGCTCAAAGCCCTTTACTCACCGGCCCGTTGACCCCCATTTCCGGGACCTGCTTTGCTGTGGCGTGGCAGGCTGCACCGCCCCCATCCCCCTCGTAGATCCGTGACCGACGATCCGTCGGATCACGTGCCGGTGCCGCCTGTTCTCCTCCGTCCTCACCCCGCACAGCCCCGCTGCCAACAGGCAGGCGGGTGGTCGGCATGAGAGAGGCTCCCCCCACCATGGGTATTTCCCGCACGCCCCACAAGGCGGGCAGACCGACCCGCAAGGCGAGAACGACGGTCCTGTCCGGCGTCGCGGCGCTGGCCCTCGCGGCCGCCGGATTCGCCTCCACCGCCGCACAGGCCCAGCCCGAGGCGACGAACCAGCCGAGCGCGTCGGCAGCGAACCCGTTCAGCCCCCAGTACCAGCACCCGTACCGGCACGGCGCCATGCCGACCATCGCGCAGAACGCCAAGATGAAGGCCTGGGCGGACACCCACGCCGGCACCGCGGCGACCGGTCCGCAGACGCTGTCGTACGGCGGCGGCACCAACGGCGTCGGCGTCCTCGACGGCCACGCCAAGGTCTACCTGGTCTTCTACGGCAGCCAGTGGGGCAGCCAGGGCACCAACGGCAGCGGCGACGCGACCTTCTCCGGCGACCCGGACGGCGCCGCCGCCGTCGCCCAGGAGATGTTCAAGGACATCGGCACCGGCGGCGAGCTCTGGTCCGCCGACCTCACGCAGTGGTGCGACGGCCCCAACGTCGCGTCCGGCGCGGTCAGCTGCCCGTCCAACGCCAGCTTCGTCCCGTACCAGAGCGGCGGCGTCCTGTCCGGCGTCTGGTACGACAACTCGGGCGCCTCGCCGAGCGCCGCCAGCGGCAACCAGCTCGGCCAGGAGGCCGTCAACGCGGCCGGCCACTTCGGCAACACCACGGCCGCGTCCAACCGCGACGCGTACTACGTGATCCTCTCGCCGACCGGCACCAACCCGGACAACTACCAGAACCAGTACTGCGCCTGGCACGACTACACGGGTGACACCACGCTCACCGGCGGCGCGGTCAACTCGCCCTACGGCGACCTCGCGTTCTCCAACCAGCCGTACAACATGGACTCCGGCGCCGGCTGCGGGGTCGGATTCATCAACTCCGGCAGCGGCACCCTCGACGGCTGGACGATGACGCTCGGCCACGAGTGGCACGAGACGATGTCCGACCAGTTCCCGGCCGGCGGCTGGACCAACCACGTGTCCGGCAGCAGCTACAACGGCCAGGAGAACTCCGACGAGTGCGCCTGGCTCTCCCCCGGCACCACGGGCGGCGCGGCCATGATCACCATGGGCACCGGCTCCTTCGCCGAGCAGGCCAGCTGGTCCAACGACACCAACTCCTGCGCCATCTCGCACCCGATCGTCGGCGGCGGCACCGGCCAGAACACGGTGACCGTGACCAACCCGGGCAGCCAGAGCGGCACCGTCGGCACGGCGGCGAGCCTGCAGATCCACGCCACCGACTCGGCCTCCGGCCAGGCGCTCACCTACTCCGCCACCGGCCTGCCCGCCGGCCTGTCGATCAACTCCTCGACCGGCCTGATCTCCGGCACCCCGACCGCCGCCGGCACCTCGTCCGTCACCGTCACCGCCAAGGACAGCACCAACGCCTCCGGCAGCGCCTCCTTCGGCTGGACCGAGAGCACCGGTGGTGGCGGCGGCAACGCCATCACCAACGGCGGCTTCGAGACCGGCAACCTGTCCGGCTGGACCTCGGCCGGCTCCACCTCCGCCTCCAGCTCCGCGGCGCACAGCGGCGGGTACGGCGCGATGGTCGGCTCGGCCAACCCGAGCACCACCTCCTCGATCGCCCAGACGTTCACCGCCCCGGCCGGCTCCAGCAGGCTCTCCTTCTGGTACAGCAACACCTGCCCGGACACCGTGACCTACGACTGGGCCACCGCCACCCTGAAGGACAACACCACCGGCACCACCACCACGGTCCTCGCCAAGACCTGCGCCGCCACCTCCGCGTGGGTCAACAAGACCGCGGCCGTGACCCCGGGCCACAGCTACACCCTCACCCTGACGAACCGCGACGACAACTACCCGGGCGACCCGACCTACACCTACTACGACGACGTGACCGTCTCCTGACGCCCACCTGATCGTCCGCACCACCGACCCTTGCCGGGGCGGGCCCCGAAGGCCCGCCCCGGCAAGGGCTTCGCTCCTCACCGCAACCGGCCCGCCGGATCCCCCACTGCCTCGTAGTACACCTCCCGCGACCGCCGGGTCCGCCGCACCAGCCCGCCCCGGTGGAGCGCCTGCAGGTGGTACGAAACCGTGCTCGGACTGAGGCCCACGCGCGAGGCCACGTCGGCCGTCGTCCGCGCCCGCGTCAGCTCCGCGAGGATCGACGAGCGCGATCCGCCCAGCCGCTCCCCGGCCTCCCGCGCCAGGCCGAGCGCCGGGTAGACCACGACGGGCGTCCGTCTCCCCGCCGCAGGATCGAAGGACAGCATCAGCCCCGGCGGAAAGGCGCCCGGCACGAAGATGACGCCCGGCCCGGTGATCCGCAGCCCCGGCTGCCGGTCCGGACGGCCGGGCCGTCGCACGGACAACGTCCCGTCGTGCCAGCCCACTTCGGGGTGCAGACCGGCGACCATCCCGCCCAGCCCGAGCCCCGCCGTGAGCTCCCCCCGGCGGGCGATGTCGTGCTCCAGCCGCGCGGAGAGCCCGGCCCAGTGAGGCCCGAGGACACCTGACCAGAACGCGCCCAACTCCCCCGCCAGCCGCTCCGCGAAGCCGTCCTCCCCGCGGTCCAGCGCGTCCAGCACGAGGGCGCGCGGCCTGCGGGCCGGAATCCCGAGGTCCGCGAGCCCGGACAGCACCAGCCCCATCTCCGCCCGAACCCGCTCGACCGGAGCGGTGGCCACCAGGTGCAACTCGTCCTCGACGGCCGACCGGTAGGCCGCCGGCTCCGGCGTCAGGAAGTCGGGCGTGTAGCCGTCCGCACTGATCGCCAGCGCGGCGAGCAACCCCAGCCGCCGCCCGACGATGACGTCCCGCGCCCGCAGCCGCCACTCGTACGGCACCGCGCGAGGCTGCCGCCCGAGGGCGAAGAGCAGGTGCATGGCCTGGTAGAGCGGCGACACGGCGAAACGCGTGCGCGCCACCGCGGCCGCCGAGAGTTCGATCCGGATCACGTGATTCCCCCTTTTACGCGTGATCGTCTTCGAATTGTTTCGAATGATTCGACCGGCGATCCGTCATCCGATTTCCTGGTTCCACGGGCGAAACGACCGCCCAGCGAAACTCGGGAAAGGAACGCTCAATGAAGCGTCTGAAGGCCGTACTCGGCACCGGCGCGGCCGCCCTCGCCGCCACCGCCTCCCTGCTCGCCGGCGCGGGCACCGCCCACGCCGACACCATCAACGGCTGCGCGGACGGGTACGTCTGCATCTACGCCGACGACGGCACGATCGTCAGCCGCTACTACACGTACGGCCCGCACAACCTCTCCAACATGTACGGCTATCACTACGTGCTCAACAACCAGACCGGTGGCGCCAAGGTGGCGGCCTGCACCGGCTACAACGGCGGCGACTGCGGAACCCCCGTCGGGCCGGGCTGGTACTGGATCAACCTCACCCCCATCAACTCGATCTACCTCTCGGCGTAGTGCCGGAATCGACCGCATAACGAGTTCGAGAACGAATCGAGCATCAGCGGAACTCTGCCGCCCGTTTTCCCCGTCCCGTCGACGGCGAAAACGGGCGGCTTCCATTCGACCTTAGCGAACCCGCCTTACCGAACGCTTACCAATCGCCCGCGCCCGGCCCTCGTATCACCACCCCCACGCCCACCGTCTAGGCTCGGGGACGATCGAACGAAGGACCGAAGGGAAGCACGTGGGCAGCTGGGAGCGCGCGCTGGACGCGGCCGGGATCGACGACCCCGGACTGCGCGGCGACTACGGCCGGCAGCGCGAGCAGGTCACCGCCTACCGCCGCGAGGCCGCCCTCGCCGCCGGGCTGCTGCTGCCGCCCCGGCTGGTGCCGCACGTGATCGCCGCCACCGCCTTCATGCACCGCACCGACACCCTGCTCGACAGCGGCCCGGTCGACGAGCGGCGGCCCGCCTACGCGCGCTGGGAGCAGGAGGTCGTCGAAGGACTCGCGACCGGCCGGACGGACAACCCCGAGCTGCGCCCGCTGCTGGCCTCCGCCGCCGCGCGTCCCGTCCTGCGCGAGCGCATCCCCGGCCATCTCGCCGGAGCCCTCGCGGACCTCGACTTCACGGGCTTCGCGACCGAGTCCGACTACCAGGCCTACCTCGACGGCTACGCGCTGCCGGCGTTCATGGTGGTCGCCGCGCTGCTCGGCCCCGACGGCGACCAGAGCGCGTACGAGGCCGCCTGCCGCGTCTTCATCGACGCGAGCCAGCGCCTCGACTTCGTCAGCGACCTCGCCGAGGACCTCGCCGACGGCCGTCTGACGATCCCCGCCGACACTCTCGACCGGCACGGCGTCACCCGCGCCGACCTCGAACAGGGCCGCGACACACCGGCCTTCCGCGCCCTGGTCACCGAGCAGCTCGACCAGGTCGACCGCACCCTCGCCGCCGCCCGCACGGTGGTCGACCTGGCCCCGCCGGCCCACCGGCCGATGGTCCGCTGCATGGTCGGCCTGGAGGCCCTCACCAGCGCCACCGCCCGCGCCGACGTCCCCGCTCTGCTCCGCCGGTCCGCCGGCCCGTCCAAGCTCGGCGCCCTGCGCCTCCTGGCCCGCGAGTACCTGCGGGCCCGCCGCGTGGCGCGCTGACGGCAGGGGGGCGACGCCGGCCCCCGCCCGAGCGGGCGAGGGCCGGAGGGGGGTCGCCGGTCAGCAGGTGGGCACGTCCGGAAGCCAGGCCGGGCCCTGGAGGTAGATGTTGCTGATCCAGCCGTGGTAGTCCGGAAGGTAGGACCACGCGTCGTTGGTGTAGCCCTCCGCCGTCACCGACTCACCGTGGGTCTGGCACTGGACGCGCACGGTCGTCGGGCCGGGCAGGACGGCGACCGGCGGGCCCGAAGTGCCAGGCGTCGGGCGGATGTTGACGCCGTTGCTCCACGTCTGGTGGTTGGTGGTGGCCGCCGTGCCGGGGTCGTAGCGGACGGCGCCCGCGTAGTCGACCATGTTGTGGCTGGTCAGGTCGGACACCATGATGTGCGTGTCCGACTCCCGCGCCTCGACGATCTTGCCGCCGCCCAGGTAGATCGCCACGTGGTGGACCCACGACGTGCCCCAGAAGACGAGGTCGCCGGGCTTCAGCACACCGGTGTCGGTGCCCAGGCGCTGCCCGGGGAGCTGGAACTCCTCGGCGGCGTCCTTCTGCCCGACGACGTCCGAGCCCGCGGCCTTGTACCAGGCCCAGCGGATGAACCCGGAGCAGTCGTAGCCCTGCCGGTAGGGATCGTTCTTGGACCGCTCGGGGTCGCTCGGGTCGACGCTGCCGTACGTGGCGCCCGGGGTCGGGCCGTGGCCGCCGCCCCACGTGTACCAGGTGCCGGCGGCGACCTCGTCGCACGCGGCGGCGATGGCGCGGGCGGCGCCGTCGGATATCGGGGTGCCGCCCAGCCCGCACGCGGCGGTGGTGTCGGCACGGGCCGGAGCCGCGAGGGTGATCGCGCTCAGGAGCCCGGCCAGGAGGGCAAGCAGCAGGCCTGCCAAGGGAGTTCTACGGTGGTTCGCTCGCAAGGAAGGTCCCCTCTTCATGGAGGTGCGACGGAACGGGCGGCGGGCCGCGCAAGGGAGGAAGCACCCGGCCGTACGGCCGCCCCCCGTACACCCCCCATGGCCGCACGACATCTGACGCATCGTCGGACGCCGAATGCGGTCGTGGACCGCCGCCCATGCCCCGAGCCTGCCCACCCGACCCGGCGACCGTCCACCCGCCACCGGTCGCCCATCGCATCGGGAAACGGGAAACCTTCCGGGAAACCGCGGTCGACCTGCCTCGACGCACCCCGGTCAACACCCCGCCCGGTACGGCTCCCCCCGGCAGCAGCGCCGCCCACCGTGCCGCGTCGACGGGTCCGAGCAGCCCGCAGATCGCGGCCGAGCGCGCACCGGAGTCCTGGTTCCAGAACCGCACCGCCCCGTCGCTGCCGCCGCTCGCCAGCGAGCGCCCGTCCGGGCCGAAGTCGACCGACCAGACGGCGTTCCCGTGCCCGGCCAGCGCGGCGACCGGCGCGCCCGCCCGCGCGTCCCAGGTCCGGACCGTCCCGTCGTTCCCCCCGCTCGCCACCGTCCGCCCGTCCGGCGAGAACGCGACCGCCCGCACCGCCCCCGTGTGCCCGGTGAGCGTCGCCAGCGGCCGTCGCTCCCCGGTGCCCCACAGCCGGACGGACCCGTCGTTGCCGCCGCTCACGAGCGTCCGCCCGTCCGGCGAGAACGCGAGTCCGCGCACGGCCCCCGTGTGCCCGGTCAGCGTGCCGACCGGGCGCAGCTCACCGACGTCCCACAGCCGCACCGTGAGGTCGTCGCTCCCCGAGGCGAGCGTGCGCCCGTCCGGGGCGAAGGAGACGGCGTTGACGAAGTCCGTGTGCCCGATCAGCACTCCCTCGGCCCGCTGCCAGGGCACGTTCCAGAGCCGGACGGTACGGTCCTCGCCCGCCGAGGCGAGCAACCGCCCGTCCGGGCCGAACGCCACCGCGAAGACCGAGCCCTGGTGCCCGGTGAACGCCGCCACCTGGCTCCGCGCGGCCACGTCCCACAGCCGGACCGTCGAATCGGCGCCGGCCGAGGCCAGCAGCCGCCCGTCCGGGCTGAACGCCACGCCCAGCACCTGGCCGCCGTGCCCGGTGAGCACCCCGGTCTGTCGCCGTGTCGCGACGTCCCACAGCCGCACCGTCCCGTCCGCACCCGCCGACGCGACCGTCCGCCCGTCCGGGCTGAACACCGCCCGCCACACCTCCGCGAACGGATGGGCGACGAGTTCCGCCGCCCCCAGGTCCCACAGCACCACCGACTGGTCGAACCCGGCCGTGGCCAGCAGCGTGCCGTCCCGGCCGGCCGCGACGCCGAGGACGTAGTCGGTGTGACCCGCGAGCGTCGCGGTCACCCGCCGCCCGGCGACGTCCCACAGCCGCACCGTCCCGTCCCCGCCCGCGCTCACCACGGTGGCGCCGCCGTCCAGGTACGCCACCGCGTTGACGTCGTCGCTGTGCCCGGCGAGGACCGCCGTCGTGGCGCCGCTCGCGACGTCCCACAGCCGCACGGTGCGGTCCGTCCCGGACGAGGCGACGCTCCGCCCGTCCGGGCTGAACGCGACCCCGAGCACCTGCCCGCCGTGCCCGCTCAGAACCGCCGTGGCGGCACCCGTCACGGCGTCCCACAGCCGCACCGTCCCGTCCGCGCCCGCCGACGCGACCGTCCGCCCGTCCGGTCCGGTGGCGACGGCCTGGACCTCGCTCCGATGACCGGTGAGCGTCATCAGCGGCCGGGGCCCCGCCGACACGTCCCCCGTGCCCCCGATGTCCCCCTTCAGCTTCGCGCCCTCGTCCCACGCGGCCGCCGACCAGACCCGGACGGCACCGTCGGCCCCGCCCGACACCACCTCCCGTCCGTCCGCGCTGAACGCGACCGCCCGCACCGGCCCGTCGTGCCCGCCCAGCACGACCGGCGAGCGCCGCCCGGCCACGTCCCACAGCCGCACCCCGTCCGACCCCGCCGAGGCCAGCACCCGCCCGTCCGGGCTGAACGCGACACCCCTGACCGGCCCGGAATGCCCCACCAGCGTCCCGCTCGGCCACCGGTCCGGCAGGCTCCACAGCCGCACCGTCCCGTCCGAACTCGCCGTCGCCAGCAGCTTCGCGTCGGGGCTGATCGCACACCCGTTCACCGGCCCCGTGTGCCCGACCAGCCGCCCCGCGAACGGCTGCGCCTGCGTGCTCAGCAGCGCGCTGCGCGCCTCGACGGTCGGCGCGAGCCGGAACGCCCGGTCGGCGAGCAGCATCGACGCCTCGGGCCGCCCGGCGGCGATCCGGCCCGACTCGGCCGCCATCGCCCTGGACGTCGCCGTCCGCCCCTGGTCGACCGCCGAGGACCGCTGCTGGTAGGCGAAGGCCCCGGCGGTGAGCGTGATCACGAGCAACAGGACCAGCGAAACGATGAGTCGACGCTGCCGTCGCGCCTGTCGGCGGGCCACCCCCTGGCGCTCGTCCTCATGCTTCCGGCTCGCCCGCAGAAAGCCTGTTTGACCATCCGTCAATTCACCGTGATGGAGCGGGTCCTGCGCCCACTGCCAAGCCGCCGCGAGCCGCGCACCGCCATAGAGCGCGGCAGGGTCCCGTCCGTCCCGGTCCCACTCCGCAGCAGCTTCACCGAGTTGACGACGGATCAGCAGACCGGCCCGGTCCGCCTCCACCCAGTCCCGCAGCCGCGGCCAGGCCCGTAGCAGCGCCTCGTGCGTGATCGCGACCGTCTCCCGGTCCACGGTGAGCAGCCGGGCCCGGACGAAGGCATCCAGCACCGCCCCGCCGTCCCCGCCCACCAGCAGCGACAGCAGCTCCGCACGCGCCACCGGCCGCCGGAACTCCTCGCCCTCCGGGCCGACTTGCACCAGCCGCAGCAGGAGCTGCCGAGCGAGCTCCCGCTGCCCGGCGCCCAGCCCCGAGAACACACGCTCGGCACTCTCCGCGACCGCGCCGTGGATGCCGCCCGTGCCCAGGTAGCCCTCCACCGTCAGGGTCCGCCCGTCGCGCCGCTGCCAGGTCGCCAACAGCGCGTGCGACAGCAGTGGCAGCACCCCGGCGCTCTCCGCCGCCCCGGCCCGCTCCCCCAGGTCGCGCAGCAACACCTCCACCAGCCCCGGTTCCAGCCCCAGCCCCGCCTCGGCCGCCGGCCGCGTGATCGACTCCCGCAGTTGCGCCCCGGCCATCGGTCCGAGCGCGAGCAGCCCGTGACTGAGCACGGGCACGAGCTCGGGGTGGTCGAGGCACCGCCCGCAGAAGTCCGCCCGCACGCCCAGCACGACGAGCGCCGCCGGGCGCACCGTCGCGAGCCCGCACAGCGTCCGAACGAACGCCCGCCGCTCCTCCTCGTCCGCGCAAAGAGTGAACGTTTCCTCGAACTGGTCGACGATCAGTGCCAGTCCGGCGCCCGACGGCTCCTCCCGCGCCGCCTCCTCCAGCGCCTCCCGCAGCGCCGCCAACGGGTGCGCCGTCGGCGTGCACACCGCCACCCGCCACCCCAGCCTCCCCTCGGGAGCCAGCGCCCCACCGCGCAGCGCCGGCACCAGCCCGGCCATGAGCAGCGAGGACTTCCCGGCCCCGGACGGCGCGACGAGCGCGAGCGGTCCGTGCCCGGCCCGCTCGGCCAACCGGTCGATCAGCTCGGCGAGTTCGCCGTCCCGCCCGGCGAACCAGCGCGCCTCCCCCGGCCCGAACGACGCGAGCCCCGGGTACGGACACGGCTCGTCCCCACCGTCCGTCCCTCGCTCATCGGCCCGCGGGCACTCGACCAGCCGCACCAGCGCGCCGCCCGCCCGCAGCATGTCGTCACACCGCTGCGCGAGGTCGGGCGTCGCGGGCTTGCCGCCGTTCTCGATCTTGCTCAGGTAGCCCTTGCTGTAGTGGACGAGCCGCGACATCTCCGCGAGCGAGAGCCCCCGCACCTTCCGCAACCGCCGCAACTCGGCCCCGAACTCCGGAGGCCGTCCCCATTCGCGCTCGTCGAGCTCCGACCCCACCCCTGCCCCCCAACAGGTTGACGCAACGCCATCATCATGACGGCCCGGCGGCTGCCGGCACCCCCGAATCACCGAAACGCTGCGAAGCCCCTCCCGGGAACACGACACCGCCGGGCGGCCGGGGGACCCGGCCGCCCGGCGGTGTCCGCGGGTCAGCGCCGCGAGCGGCGGACCGCGATCAGACCGCCACCGAGCACCAGGAGCAGCACCGTGAGCAGCAGGGCCGGCTTCGGGCTCCGGCTACCGGTGGGCGGCAGCGGGGGCTTGGTCGTCGGGCTGGGGCTGGGCATGACCCGGACGATGGTGGTGGTCGAGCAGTTCCCGCTCACCGCCCGCCGTGCGCCGCCGGCGCCGTCCCCACCGCCGGCGCCGGAGCAGTTGGAGCCGTCGGCGCTCAGGCGGTTGACGAGCGTCGTGCCGCCCGCGCCCGGCTTCACGGTGACGGTGTACGTGAGCGTCTCCGTCGCTCCGGGCCGGATGTCCAGCGTCCACGTCAGCCGCGGCGCGGAGTAGGCCGTCCGCCCGCTGCTGGCGTGGGCGTTGAGGTCGTACCCGGCGCCGTCCAGGACCCCGGACAGGTCGTCGGTGACGACGGCGCCGAAGTACGTGCCGCCGGCCCGGTTGGTGGCGGTGACGGTGTACGTCACGGTGTCACCGGCCTTCGGGTCGGACGGGCTCGCGTGCTTGGCGAGGAGCAGGTCGTGCCGAACGGTGATCGGCTCCGTCGGGGTCGCCACCGCGGTGTGCGTCGGCGTCGTCGGGTCCGGACCGCCGGTCACCACGACGGTGTTGACCGGGACGGCCGTGGCGTTCGGGTCCAGCGTGCCGGTGAGCGTCCAGGAGACCGTCGCGCCGACCGGGACCTCGACGGCCGGGCAGGTCGCCAGGCCGTCCGTGACCGGGCACGGCGTCCCGTCCCCGTCGGCCGTCATCGAGAGCCCGTTCACCCCGGCGGGCACCTGGTCGGTCACGACCACGTTCCGGGCCAGCGAGGGCCCGTCGTTGGTCACCGTCACCCGCCACTGGATCTGCTGCCCGGCCACGACCGGGGAGGTCAGCAGGACCTTGGCGACGGTCAGCCGCGCCTGTGCCGACGGCGAGCCGGACGGCGGGGCCACCGCCGTGTGCGTCGGCGTCGCCGGGTCCGGACCGCCGGTCACCACGGCCGTGTTGCCCGGGGTGACGGTCGCGGCCGGATCGAGCGTGCCCGTCAGCGTCCAGGTCAACGTGACGCCGACCGGGATCTCCACCGCCGGACAGGTCGCCACGCCACCCGAGATCGGGCAGGTGGCACCGCCGGGCCCGGTCATCGCGGCGCCGGTCACACCCACCGGCACCCGGTCGCTCACCACGACGCCACGCGCCACGGAGGGCCCGTCGTTCGTGACGGTCACCCGCCACTCGATCGGTGCCCCGGCCACGACCGGGCTGGTGACGAGGACCTTCGCCACGCTCAGCCGCGCCTGCGCCGAGGGCGAGGACGTCGGCGAGGCCACCGCCGTGTGGGTCGGGGTGCCCGGGTCGGGCCCGCCCGTCACGGTGGCCGTGTTGGCCGGCGTGACGGTGGCACCGGCGTCCAGCGTGCCGCTCAGGATCCACGTCCGGATCGCATCCACCGCGATCGCCACGCCCGGGCAGGTCGCAGTGCCGTCGGCGATCGGACACGCGGTGCCGTCGTCGGCCGTCATCGAGGCGTTCGACACCCCGGTGGGCACCCGGTCGCTCACGACCACGTCACGGGCGGCGGACGGTCCGCGGTTGGTGACGGACACCTGCCACCGGACCTGCTGCCCGGGCACCACCGGATCGGTGAGCAGCACCTTCGAGACCGACAGCCGCGCGTCCGGCACCGGCCCGACGGTGGGGCTCGCCACCGCCGTGTGCGCGGTCGTGCTCGGGTCCGGACCGCCCGTGACGATCACGGTGTTGGTCGGCGTGACGGTGGCGGCGGGGTCGAGCCTCCCCGTCAGGGTCCAGGTCAGCGTCACACCGACCGGGATCTCCACCGCCGGACAGGTCGCCACGCCACCGGCGATCGGGCAGTCGCTGCCGTCCTGGGCGCTCATCGACGCATTCAGCACGCCGTCCGAAACCTTGTCGGCCACGACCACGTTCCGGGCCCGCGAGGGACCGTTGTTGGTCACCGTCACCCGCCACTGAACCTGCCGGCCGGGCACTACGACGTCCGTCACCAGCACCTTCGACACCACCAGGCTCGCCTGCGGCTCGGGACTGCCGCTCGGGGAGGCAGTGGCGGTGTGCACCGAGGTGCTCGGGTCGGGCCCGCCCGTGACGGTCACCGAGTTGGTCGGCGTGGCCGTGGCGTTCGCGTCCAGCGTGCCGGACAACGTCCACGTCATCGTCCGCCCGGCCGGGATCTCCACCGCCGGACACGTCGCCAGACCTCCACTGATCGGACAGACGGTCCCGTCCGAAGCCACCATCGAGGCGCCGTTCACCCCCGACGGCACCCGATCACTCACCACCACGTTCTGAGCCCGCGAGGGCCCGTTGTTCGTCACGCTCACCCGCCACTGGATCTGCTGCCCAGGCACCACCGGATCGGTGACCAGGACCTTCGACACCGACAGATTCGCCTGCGGAGACGGCGAGCCCGACGGCGAAGCGACCGCCGTGTGCGAGGACGCCGTCGGATCAGGACCACCCGTCACCGTCACCGAGTTGGTCGGCGTGACGATCGCATTCGGGTCCAGCGTGCCGGACAACGTCCACGTCATCGTCCGCCCGGCCGGGATCTCCACCGCCGGACACGTCGCCACACCACCGCTGACCGGACAGCTACTCCCGTCCGAAGCCACCATCGAAGCGCCGTTCACACCCACCGGCACCCGGTCGGTCACGACCACGTTCCGAGCCCGCGAAGGACCGTTGTTCGTCACGCTCACCCGCCACTGGATCTGCTCCCCAGGCACCACCGGGTTCGTCACCAACACCTTGGCAACCACCAGATTCGCCTGCGGAGACGGCGAGCCCGACGGCGAAGCGACCGCCGTGTGCGAAGACGCCGTCGGATCCGGACCACCCGTCACCGTCACCGAGTTGGCCGGCGTGACGATCGCATTCGGGTCCAGCGTGCCGGACAACGTCCACGTCATCGTCCGCCCGGCCGGAATCTCCACCGCCGGACACGTCGCCACACCTCCACTGATCGGACAGACGGTCCCGTCCGAAGCCACCATCGAGGCGCTGCTCACCCCCGACGGCACCCGGTCGCTCACGACGACGTTCCGCGCCCGCGAGGGCCCGTTGTTCGTCACGCTCACCCGCCACTGGATCTCCTGCCCAGGCACCACCGGATCGGTGACCAGCACCTTGGCAACCACCAGATTCGCCTGCGGAGAAGGCGAGTTCGACGGCGAAGCCACCGCCGTATGCGAGGAAGCCGTCGGATCCGGACCACCCGTCACCGTCACCAAGTTGGCCGGCGTGACGGTCGCATTCGCGTCCAGCGTGCCGGACAACGTCCACGTCATCGTCCGCCCGGCCGGAATCTCCACCGCCGGACACGTCGCCACACCACCGCTGATCGGACAGCTGCTCCCGTCCGAAGCCACCATCGAAGCGTTGTTCACACCCACCGGCACCCGGTCGGTCACGACCACGTTCCGAGCCCGCGAAGGCCCGTTGTTCGTCACGCTCACCCGCCACTGGATCTGCTCCCCAGGCACCACCGGATCGGTGACCAGGACCTTCGACACCGACAGATTCGCCTGCGGAGACGGCGAGCCCGACGGCGAAGCCATCGCCGTGTGCGCGGACGCCGTCGGATCCGGACCACCCGTCACCACCGCCGAGTTCGTCGGTGTGACCGTCGCATTCGGGTCCAGCGTCCCGCTCAGCGTGTACGACGCCGTCTGCCCGACCTCCAGCTCGATCGCCGGGCAGGTGGCGACGCCGTTGCCGATCGGGCACCTGGTGCCGTCCTCGTCCGAGACCATCATCGCGCCGGACACCCCGTCCGGGAGCCGGTCCGCGACCACGACGTTCCGCGCGCGGGACGGCCCGTTGTTCGTCACCGACACCCGCCACTGGACGGTCTGCCCCGGCACCACCGGGTTCGTCACCAGCACCTTGGTCACCGAGAGCCGTGCCTGCGGCGACGGCGTCCCGGTCGGGCTGGCGACCGCCGTGTGGGCCGACGTGCTCGGGTCCGGGCCTCCGGTCACGACGGCCGTGTTGCCGGGCACGGTGGTGGTGTCCTGGGCCAGGGTTCCCGAGAGCGTGTAGGTGACGGTCCGGCCGACCGGGATCTCGACCCCCGGACAGGTCGCCACGCCACCGGTGACCGGGCAGGCCGTCTTCGTAGCGTCCGGCGAGAGCGAGGCGCCGACGACTCCGTCCGGGAACCGGTCGCTGACCACCACGTTCCGGGCCTGGCTCGGGCCGTTGTTGGTGACGCTGATCCGCCAGGCGATCGGCTGCCCCGGCACCACCGGGTTCGTCACCAGCACCTTCGACACGGACAGACTCGCCCGCGGCTCGACCGTGTCGCTGGCCTGCGCCGTCGCGGTGTGCGCCGTGGCCGTCGGGTCGGGTCCGCCGGTGACGGTCGCGACGTTGACCGGGGTGCTGGTCGCCGCCGGGTCGAGCGTGCCGGTGAGGGTGTAGGAGACGGTCCCGCCGGCCGGGATCTCGACGGCCGGGCAGGTCGCCGTCCCGCCGGTGACCGGGCAGGCCGAGCCGTCGGCGTCCGCGATCATGCCCGCACCGTTCACCATCGCCGGGATCGTGTCGGAGACGACCACGTTCCGGGCCCGCGACGGACCCCGGTTGGTCACCGTCACCCGCCACTGGATCTGCTGCCCGGGTACCACCGGGTTGGTCAGCAGCACCTTGGCGATGCCCAGGTTCGCCTGCGGCGTGGGCGAGTCGGTGGGCGAGGCCACCGCCGTGTGCGCGGTAGCGGTCGGGTCGGGGCCACCGGTCACCACCACCGTGTTCGTCGGCGTGACCGTCGCGTCCGGCGCCAGCGTCCCGGTCAGGGTGTACGAAGCCGTCTGGCCGACCTCCAACCCGATCGCCGCGCAGGTCGCCGTCCCGCCCGCGACCGGGCACGTGCTCGCGTCGGCGTCCGACTGGAGGACGGCGTTGTTCACCCCGTCCGGGATCCGGTCCGTGATGACGACGTCGCGCGCCCGGGACGGGCCGTTGTTGGTCACCGTCACCCGCCACTGGATCTTCTCGCCCGGCACCACGGGATCGGTCAGCAGCGCCTTGGCCACCGTCAGACTGGCCTGCGGCGACGGCGAGTCGGACGGCGACGCAACCGCCGTGTGCGTCGGCGTGGCCGGATCCGGCCCGCCGGTCACCACCGCCGTGTTCGTCGGCGTCACGGTCGCGTCCTGCATGAGCGTGCCGCTCAACGTGTAGGTCCGCGTCTCACCGACGGCGAGCTCGATCGCCGGGCAGGTGGCCGTCCCGTTCGCGATCGGGCAGACCGTCCCGTCGGCGGAGGTCATGCTCGGACCGCTGACACCGTCCGGGACGCGGTCGGCGACCACGACGTTCCGCGCACGCGACGGCCCGTTGTTCGTGACGGACACCCGCCACTGGATCTGCTGCCCGGGAACCACCGGATCCGTGACCAGCACCTTCGACACACTCAGACTCGCCTGCACCGACGGCGAGTTGGACGGCGAAGCCACCGCCGTGTGCGTGGAAGCCGTCGGGTCCGGGCCGCCCGTCACCGTCACCGTGTTGGTCGGCGTGGCCGTGGCATCCTGCGCCAGTGTGCCCGTGAGCGTCCAGGTCAGCGCCTGCCCGGCCGGGATCTCCACCGCCGGACACGTCGCCGTGCCGCCGCTGATCGGACAGGCGGACCCGTCCGCATCCGCCTTCATCGAGGCGCCGTTCACACCTGCGGGCACCTGGTCCATCACCACGACGTTCCGCGCCCGCGAAGGGCCGTTGTTGGTCACCGTCACCCGCCACTGGATCTGCTGCCCGGGCACCACCGGATCCGTCAGCAGCACCTTCGACACGGAGAGCCGCGCCTGCGGAGTCGGGGACGAGGTCGGCGAGGCCACTGCCGTGTGCGAGGACGCCGACGGATCGGGCCCGCCCGTCACCGTCACCGAGTTCGTCGGCGTCGTGGTCGCGTCCGGGTCCAGCGTGCCGGTCAGCGTCCAGCTCGCCGAGGACCCCGCCGGGATCTCGACGGCCGGGCAGGTCGCCGTCACGTTCGCGATCGGGCACGCGGTGCCGTCCGCCGCCGTCATGTTCGCGTCCCGGACACCGGCCGGCACCTGGTCGGTGACGACGACGTTCCGCGCCCGCGAAGGACCGTTGTTGGTCACCGTCACCCGCCACTGGATCTGCTGCCCGGGCACCACCGGATCCGTCACCAGCACCTTGGCCACGACCAGATTCGCCTGCGGAGAAGGCGAGTTCGACGGCGAAGCCACCGCCGTATGCGAGGAAGCCGTCGGATCCGGACCACCCGTCACCGTCACCAAGTTGGCCGGCGTGGTGGTCGCATTGGGATCCAACGTCCCGGTCAAGGTCCAGTTCATCGAGCCACCGGCCGCGATCTCGACCGCCGGACACGTCGCCGTGCCACCTCTGATCGGACAGACGGTCCCGTCCTGGGCTGTCATCGACGCGTTCAGCACACCGCCCGGGACCTTGTCGGTCACGACCACGTTCCGCGCCCGCGAAGGACCGTTGTTCGTCACCGTCACCCGCCATTGGATCTGCTGCCCGGGCACCGCCGGATCCGTCACCAGCACCTTCGACACACTCAGACTCGCCTGCGCCGACGGCGAGTTGGACGGCGAAGCCACCGCCGTATGCGTGGAAGCCGTCGGGTCCGGGCCGCCGGTGACCGTCACCGAGTTGGTCGGCGTGGTCGTCGCATTGGCGTCCAGCGTGCCACTCAGCGTCCACGTCACCGTCTGCCCGACCGGGATCTCCACCGCCGGACAGGACGCCACACCAGTCGCGATCGGGCAGACGGTCCCGTCCGACGCCGTCATGCCCGCACCGGACACTCCGTTCGGAACGGTGTCGGTGACGACGACGTTCCGGGCACGAGAGGGCCCGTTGTTGGTGACGCTCACCCGCCACTGGATCTGCTGCCCGGGAACCACCGGATCCGTCAGCAACACCTTCGACACCGACAGATTCGCCTGCGTCGATGGCGAGTTGGACGGAGACGCCACCGCCGTATGCGTGGAGGCTGTCGGGTCAGGACCACCCGTCACCGTCACCGAGTTGGCCGGCGTGGCCGTGGCGTCGGAGGCGAGCGTGCCACTCAGCGTCCACGTCACCGTCTGCCCGACCGGAATCTCCACCGCCGGACAGGACGCCACACCAGTCGCGATCGGGCAGTTCGTCCCATCCGCATCCGCCCGCATCGAGGCGTCGTTCACACCGGACGGCACCTGATCGCTCACGACCACGTTCCGGGCCCGCGAAGGACCGTTGTTCGTGACCGAGACCCGCCACTGGATCTGCTGCCCGGGCACCACCGGGTTCGTCAACAGCACCTTCGACACCGACAGATTCGCCTGCGGAGACGGCGAATTGGACGGCGAAGCAACAACCGTGTGCGAAGACGCCGTCGGATCCGGACCACCCGTCACCGTCACCCCGTTCGTCGGCGTGATGGTCGCGTTGGAGTCCAATGTGCCGGACAAGGTCCAGCTCGTCGAGTCACCGGCCGCGATCTCCACCGCAGGACAGGTCGCCGTGCCGCCGCTGATCGGGCAGGCAGTCCCGTCCGAAGCCGTCATCGAAGCGCCGCTCACACCCGCCGGCACCTGGTCGGTGACGACCACGTTCCGCGCCCGCGAGGGCCCGTTGTTGGTCACCGTCACCCGCCACTGGATCTGCTGCCCGGGCACCACCGGGTTCGTCAGCAGCACCTTCGACACCGACAGATTCGCCTGCGGAGACGGCGAATTGGACGGCGAAGCGACAGCCGTGTGCGTGGAAGCCGTCGGATCCGGACCACCCGTCACCGTCACCGAGTTGGCCGGCGTGGTGGTCGCATTGGCGTCCAGTGTGCCGCTCAACGTCCACGTCAGCGTCTGGCCGGCCGGAATCTCCACCGCCGGACACGTCGCCGTTCCGCCACTGATCGGGCACGGGGCATTGTCGGCGTCCGCCTTCATGCTCGCACCGGACACCCCGGTCGGCACGGTGTCGGTCACGACCACGTTCCGCGCCCGCGACGGTCCGCTGTTGGTCACCGTCACCCGCCACTGGATCTGCTGCCCCGGCACCACCGGGTTCGTCAGCAGCACCTTCGACACCGACAGATTCGCCTGCGGAGACGGCGAGTTCGACGGCAAAGCGACAGCCGTGTGCGTGGAAGCCGACGGATCCGGACCACCCGTCACCGTCACCGAGTTCGAGGGCGTCACCGCCGCGTCGGAGGCGAGCGTCCCGGTCAACGTCCACGTCAGCGTCTGGCCGGCCGGAATCTCCACCGCCGGACACGTCGCCGTCCCGCTCGCGATCGGGCAGGACGTCCCGTCAGCGTCGGCGCGCATCGAGGCGTCGTTCACACCGGACGGCACCTGGTCGGTCACCACGACGTTCCGCGCCCGCGAGGGCCCGTTGTTCATGACGCTCACCCGCCACTGGATCTCCTGCCCGGGCACCACCGGGTTCGTCACCAACGCCTTCGACACGGTCAGGTTCGCCTGCGGAGACGGCGAGGACGTCGGCGACGCAACCGCCGTGTGCGTGGACGCCGTCGGATCCGGGCCACCTGTGACCATCACCGTGTTCGTCGGCGTGACGGTCGCATTCGGGTCGAGCATTCCGGACAGCGTCCACGTCAGCGTCTGCCCGACCGGGATCTCGACCGCCGGACACGTCGCCAGGCCATTGGCGATCGGACAGGCGGTCCCATCCGAAGCCGCCATCGAAGCGCTGTTCACACCCGCCGGCACCTGATCCGTCACCACCACGTTCCGCGCCCGCGAAGGCCCGTTGTTCGTGACGCTCACCCGCCACTGCACCTGCCGGCCGGGCACCACCGGGTCGGTGACCAGCACCTTCGACACCGTGAGGCTCGCCCGCGCCATCGGGGACGACGTCGGCGACGCGACGGCGGTGTGCGCGGTGGTCGACGGGTCGGGCCCACCGGTCACCACGGCCGTGTTCGACGGCGTCGTGGTCGCGTTGGCGTCCAGCGTGCCGGACAGCGTCCACGTCGACGTCTGCCCGACCGGGATCTCCACCGCCGGACACGTCGCCACATCACCGCTGATCGGACAGGTGGACCCATCCGACGCCGTCATGGAAGCGTTGTCCACGCCCGACGGCACCCGGTCGCTCACGACCACGTTCCGAGCCCGCGAAGGACCGTTGTTCATAACCGAAACCCGCCACTGGATCTGCTGCCCCGGCACCACCGGATCCGTCAGCAGCACCTTCGAGACGGTCAGACTGGCCTGCTGGGAGGGCGAGCCGGAGGGAGAAGCCACCGCCGTGTGCGTGGACGCCGTCGGATCCGGACCACCCGTCACCGTCGCCGAGTTCGCGGGTGTGGTCGTCGCGTCGGAGGCGAGCGTGCCCGTCAGCGTCCACGTCACCGTCTGCCCTGCCGGGATCTCCACCGCCGGACACGTCGCCGTACCGCCGGCGATCGGGCAGGACGTGCCGTCGGAGGCCGTCATGCCCGGGTCGTTCACACCGGCCGGCACGGTGTCCGTGACGACGACGTTGCGGGCCCGCGAGGGGCCGTTGTTGGTGACGGTCACCCGCCACTGGATCTCCCGGCCGGGGATCACCGGGTCGGTGAGCAATGTCTTGGAGACGACGAGGTTGGCCTGTGGCATCGGGGAGGAGGACGGCGAGGCGACCGCCGTGCGGGCCGTGGCCGAGGGGTCGGGCCCGCCGGTGACCACGGCCGTGTTGGTCGGCGTCGTGGTCGCGTTGGCGTCCAGCGTGCCGGTCAACGTCCAGGTCGGCGTCTGCCCGGCCGGGATCTCCACCGCCGGGCACGTCGCCGTGCCACCGCTGATCGGACAGGCGGTCCCATCGGCGTCCGCTGCCATCGAGGCGCCGTTGACGCTCGCCGGCACCTGATCCGTCACCACCACGTTCCGCGCCCGCGACGGACCGCTGTTCGTCACCGACACGCGCCACTGAATCTGCTGGCCCGGCACCACCGGATTCGTCAGCAACACCTTCGAAATGCTCAGCCCCGCCTGCGGCGTGGGCGTGGCGGTCGGCGACGCCACCGCCGTGTGGCTGGAGGCGGTCGGGTCGGGCCCACCGGTGACGGTCACGCCGTTGGTCGGGGTGGCCGTCGCGTTGGGGTCGAGCGTGCCGGCGAGCGTCCACGTCAGCGTCTGCCCGGCCGGGATCTCGACGGCCGGACACGTCGCCACACCAGCGCTGATCGGACAGGCAGTCCCGTCCGACGCCGTCATCGAAGCGCCGCTCACACCCGACGGCACCTGATCCGTCACCACGACGTTCCGCGCCCGCGACGGCCCGTCGTTCGTGACCGACACCTGCCACTGGATCTGCTGCCCCGGCACCACCGGGTTGGTGACCAGCACCTTCGAGACGGTCAGATTCGCCTGCGGAGAGGGAGAGTTGGAGGGTGAGGCGACGGCTGTGTGTGTGGACGCCGTCGGATCCGGACCGCCCGTCACCGTCACCGAGTTGGCCGGCGTGGCCGTCGCGTCGGAGGCGAGCGTGCCGGTCAGCGTCCAGGTCAGGGTCTGCCCGGCCGGGATCTCCGCCGCCGGGCAGGTGGCAACCCCGTTGGCGATCGGGCAGTTGCTCCCATCGGCGTCGGCCCGCATCGAGGCGTCGTTCACACCGGAAGGCACCTGGTCGGTCACCACGACGTTCCGCGCCCGCGAGGGACCGTTGTTGGTCACGCTGACCCGCCACTGGATCTGCTGCCCGGGCACCACCGGATTCGTCAACAACACCTTCGACACCGACAGATTCGCCTCCGGAATCGGCGACGACGACGGCGAGGCCACCGCCGTGTGCGAGGACGCCGACGGATCCGGACCGCCCGTCACCGTCACCGAGTTGGTCGGCGTGGCCGTCGCGTTGGGGTCGAGCGTGCCGCTCAGCGTCCAACTCGCCGAGGATCCCGCCGGGATCTCGACGGCCGGACACGTCGCCACACCACCGCTGATCGGACAGGCAGTCCCGTCCGACGCCGTCATCGAAGCATCGCTCACACCCGACGGCACCTGGTCGGTCACCACGACGTTCCGCGCCCGCGAGGGACCGCTGTTGGTCACGCTGACCCGCCACTGGATCTGCTGCCCGGGCACCACCGGATTCGTCAACAGCACCTTCGACACCGACAGGTTCGCCTGCGGAGTCGGCGACGACGACGGCGAGGCCACCGCCGTGTGCGTGGACGCCGACGGATCCGGACCACCCGTCACCGTCACCGAGTTCGTCGGCGTGGCCGTCGCGTTGGGGTCGAGCGTGCCGCTCAGCGTCCACGTCCGCGCCTGGCCGGCCGGGATCTCCACCGCCGGGCAGGTCGCGACGCCGCTCGCAATCGGGCATTGCGTGCCACCCGGAGCCGTCATCGTCGGGTTGTCGACCCCGGCCGGGATCGTGTCGGTGACCACGATGTTCCGGGCCCGGGACGGGCCCGCGTTGAAGACGTTGATCTGCCACTGGATCTGCTGCCCGGGCACCACCGGGTTCGTCACCAGCGTCTTGCTGACCTGGAGGGCGGCCTCCGGCGCGGGCGTGGCGGTCGGCGAGGCCACCGCCGTGCGCGTGGAGGCGGACGGGTCGGGACCGCCCGTCACGGCCACCGAGTTGGTCGGCGTCGTGGTCGCGTTGGGGTCGAGCGTCCCGTTCAGGATCCAGCTCAGCGACGAACCGGCCGGGATCTCCACCGCCGGACAGGTCGCGACACCGCCACTGATCGGGCAACTGCTCCCGTCCGCGTCGGCCTTCATCAATGCGCCGGTGACACCCGCCGGAACGGTGTCCGTGACGACGACGTTGCGGGCCCGCGACGGGCCGTTGTTGGTCACCGTCACCCGCCACTGGATCGGCGCACCGGGCACGACCGGGCTGGTGAGCAGCGCCTTGGAGACGGTCAGGTTCGCCTGCGGCGTCGGGGAGGAGGACGGCGAGGCGACGGCCGTGCGGGCCGTGGCGGACGGATCGGGACCGCCGGTGACGACGGCCGTGTTCGTGGGGGTCGTGGTCGCGTTCGGGTCCAGCGTGCCGCTCAGTGTCCAGGTGGCGGACGACCCGGCCGGGATCTCCACCGCCGGGCACGTGGCGACGCCGTTGCCGATCGGACAGGTGGTCCCGTCGGACGCCGCCATCGAGGCGCCAATGACGCCCGAGGGCACCTGATCCGTCACGACGACGTTCCGCGCCCGTGAAGGCCCGTTGTTCGTGACCGTCACCCGCCACTGGATCTGTGCGCCCGGCACGACCGGGCTGGTCAGCAGCGTCTTCGAGATGGTGAGGTTGGCCTGCGGGCTGGGCGTGGCGGTCGGCGAGGCGACGGCGGTGCGCGTGGAGGCGGACGGGTCGGGACCGCCGGTGACGGTCGCCGAGTTGGTCGGTGTGGTGGTCGCGTCGGAGGACAGCGTGCCGCTCAGGGTCCAGCTGGCGGTGCCGTTCACAGGGATCTCGACGGCGGGACAGGTCGCCGTGCCGTTGGTGATCGTGCAGGAGCCGCTGTCCTGGTCGTTGACCATGGCGGCGCCGGACACCCCGGTCGGGACCTGGTCCGTGACGACGACGTTCCGGGCCCGGGACGGGCCGTTGTTGGTGACCTTCACCTGCCACGTGATCTGCTGCCCGGGGATCACCGGGCTGGTCTGGAGGGTCTTGGAGACCACCAGGTTCGCCTGGCCGCCCGGCGGGATGGGGTTGGCGGTGCTGGTGCACTTCGGCGAGCAGTTCGGGTCGGTGGCGCCGCTCGGCGGGGTGACGGTGGCCCGGTTGTCCAGCGAGCCGTTCGCGTCCGACGGCACCGTACCGGTCAGCGTGTAGGTCACCTGGCCGCCCGCCGGGATGTCGACCGTCGTGTCGATGTCGCCCGTGCCGGAGGGGGTGCTGCCACAGCTGCTGCCGCCGGAGGCCTTGCACGTCCAGGTGAAGGCCTGGATGGCGTTGGGCAGCTTGTCCTTGACCGAGGTGCCGACGGCGTCCGACGGACCGTCGTTCTTCACCACGACGGTGTAGGTCAGCGGCTGCCCGGGCACGTAGGGGTTCTTGTCCGGTGTCTTGGTCACCGACAGCCCGGTGGTGACCCGTCCGGGGGTGTCGGCGGTGCTGGAGCAGGTCGGGCCGCAGTTGGCGTCGGTCGTGGCGCTCGGCCTGGTCACCGTCGCGGTGTTCGAGAGCGTTCCGGTGGTGGAGGACGGGACGGTGCCGGTGACGGTGTACGTGACCCTGCCGCCGACCGCGATCGTCGCCGTCGTGTCGATGCTGCCGGTACCGCTCGCGTCTCCGCAGCTGTTGCCGGAAGCGGCCGAGCAGGTCCACGTGAAGGCGGAGAGCGCGGACGGCAGGGCGTCCCGGACCGCCGCGTTGACGGCGGGCGCCGGGCCCGCGTTGCTCACCACGACGGTGTACGTCAGCGCCTGCCCCGGGACGTACGTGGTCGGCGAGGCCGTCTTCTGGACGGACAGGCCGACCTGGGTCACCCACTCGACGACGATCTCGCCGTTGCCGCCGTCCGCGTAGCCGCCGCCGTCGCCGATGCCGCTGCCGCTCACGTACTGGGCGTCGGTGCGGCCGCCCGAGGTGCCGCCCACGCCGTTGCCGGTGCTGTTGGTGCCGTTGGAGGTCTGCGTGTTGCTGACTCCGGTGCCCTTGTTGTAGCCGGAGCCGCCGCCGCCCATGCCGTTGGCGTCGAGGGAACCGCCGCGCTGGCAGGCACCGCCGCCGCCTCCGTAGTAGCCGCCACCACCACCGCCGCCGCCCTCGTACAGCGCTGCGCTGGCGCCGCGGCCGCCCTGGTACTGGCTTCCGGCGCCGGTGGCCGCGCAGGCTGTCTGGGTGGCGCCCGCGCCGCCCGCGGTCTGGGTGCCGCCCCGGCCGGAGGCGGTCGGCTGGTTGTCCTGGCCGCCGTTGGTGCCGCCGCCGCCACCGGCCGCCGGGGTCAGGGCGTCGGCGCCGGGTGAGGAGCCGCCGCCACCGCCGGCGATGAGCAGCGGGTTGGTGCCGTAGGCGCCGTTCCACACGGCACTCAGACCGCCGCCGCTGCCGCCGCTCGCCTGGGTCTTGCCCTGGCCGCCCGCGCCGCCGCCACCGTACGTCGAGCTGGTGCTGTTCATCAGCCCGCCCTGCCCCACGGTGAGGGTGAGGGCCTGACCTGGCGTCACCGCCAGGGTGCCGGTGGTGTAGCCGCCGCCACCGCCGCCGTACTGGCCGGTGTAGTAGGCGCGCGGGGAGCCCGCGCCTCCGGCGCCGAAGACGCGGGCGTACACACTGCTCACCCCGGCCGGCACGGTGAAGGTCTGGTCGCCGCCGCTGTACGTGAACCGTGTGCAGTTGGTGAAGCCGCTGGACGGCGTGCACGCCACCAGGGCCCGCTGCTCCCCGGGCAGCCCCTGTGGCGCGTACGCGGGCGGGACGGCGGCGAGCGCGAGCCCGCCCTGGGGCACCAGGCACAGCAGCGCGAGCACGCCCCGCATCGCCGTCGAGAACCGACCGCCGAGCAACGACCTCACCGGAGCCATCCGGCGTCTCCTCTCGCGACCGCGCACCTACGGGCGCAGATGTGCGGGCAACACGACAGTCACGCGAATGCACGCGTGCGCGATCAGAGATAGCCGAGGTAAAGCGCGAGTAAGGACAACCGTGGATCGTGTCATCGTATTTTCGGACCAAGATCCGCGCTTTCGGCCCACAGCCGGACACCGTTCGGCGCAGCATGCGGGCGGGGGCGGAAACGGAGGTGGGCCGGTCCGCCGGGACCGGCCCACCACGATGAAGGAGCGTCAGCCGAAGGCCGGCACCGTGTCGAGGATCGCCAGGCGCGCGTTGGCCGTCTTGATGCTGCCGCAGAGCACCTGCGCGCCGCCGATGCGGTAGTCCTCGCCGCTGCCGGTGGCCTTGATGACGGCGCCCTGGAGGGTGTTGTACTGCTTGTCCTGGAGGTCGTCCTTGCGCAGGTCGCGGACGACGATGAGCTTGCGGACGAGGTCGCCGGCGCCCTGCTGGGTGGCGAGGGCCTTCTTCTGGTCCTCGGGCAGCTTCGCGAAGGCCGCGTCGTTCGGGGCGAAGACGGTGACGTTCTCCATCGAGTCGAAGATGTCCTTGGCCTTGGCCGTCTTGACCAGCGCGGACAGCTGCGAGAGGTCCTTGGTCTGGTCGACGGCGGTCAGCACGGGCGTGCCGCCCATCGCGTCGAGGCTGCCGGGGCCCTGACCGGGCATCGCCGCGCAGGCCTGGCCGAAGGCCTTCTCCGGCGGCGGGGGTGCGACGGCCACCGGGCCTGCCCCGCCGACGCCGACGCCGCTGCAGCCGGCGAGCGGGGCGAGGGCGAGCGCCAGGGCCGCGAGGAGGGCGGGGCGGTGGGTGCGACGGCTCATGCGGAGGTCCTCCTGGGGGGAACCGGTCGAATCGTGCCGGATACGCCCAGATGGTGACATCGCGCCGGGCCGCCGCCCGGGAGGTAGGGCCCGCACCGCACCGCCCGTCACCCGTGCGGCGCCGTCGGCCGTCAGAGGTGCTTGAAGCCCTCGATGGCCGTCCGGACCACCTGGTTCAGCTCGTCGCTGCCGGCGTGCCCGGAGTCCTCGATGATGTGGAGGCGGGCGTCCGGCCACGCCTTGGCCAGTTCCCAGGCCGTATCCGGCGGGCCGCCCATGTCGTGCCGCCCGTGCACCAGGACGCCCGGGATGCCGGCCAGCTTGTGGGCGTCGCGCAGCAGTTGGTCGGGCTCCAGCCAGGCGCCGTTGCCGAAGAAGTGGGCGCAGATGCGGACGAACGCGATCCGGTCGTCGACCTCGCGGTTGCTGTACATGCCGGGGCTGTTGTTGGGCTCGCCCGAGATGACGGCGTCCTCCCAGGCGAGCCAGTCGGCGGCGGCCTTCTCCCGGACGGCCCGGTCGGGGTTCTCCATGAGGCGGGAGTAGGCGGCGAGCAGGCTGCGCCAGTCATCGCCGAGGGCGGCGCGCTCGTCCTCGGGGACGCCGTCGCGGAAGCGGTCCCAGGCCTCGGGCTGGAAGCGCCGGGCGCCCTGGTAGAGCCACTGGGTCTCGGCGGGCCGGGTCGTCGTGATGGCCGCGACGACGATCTGGGTGACGCGTTCGGGGTGCTGCTGCGCGTAGGCGAGGAGGAGGGTCGAGCCCCAGGAGGCGCCGTTGAGCAACCAGCGGTCGATGCCGAGGTGTTCGCGCAGCCGTTCCATGTCGTCGATCAGGTGCTGTGTGGTGTTGAGGCTCATGTCGGCGGCCGGGTCGCTGGCGTGCGGGGTGCTGCGGCCGCAGTTGCGCTGGTCGAAGCGGATGAAGCGGTAGCACTCCGGATCCCAGGAGCGGGCGGGCCTGCGCATCGCGCCGGCTCCGGGCCCGCCGTGGACGTTGAGGGCGGGCTTGCCCTCGGGATTGCCGAGCTGTTCGTAGTAGATGCGGTTGCCGTCCCCGGTGTCGAGGAATCCGGTGTCGTAGGGCTCGGTCGGAGGATAGAGATCAACCATAACCGTCGAGCCTACGGCCGACGGGGGTCGAACTCATCCGATTTGTTTCCGACTTGACGGTGGATCAGGAGCGGATCAAGAGCGGATCAGGAGCGGCCCAGCAGGTCGTCCAGCTCGGCGGCGAAGAGCAGCGCGGGATCGAAGCCCATCCCGGTGAAGTGCCCGGCGAGCTCCAGGGACAGGACGCCGTGCAGGCGGGTCCAGAAGGACAGCGCCCGGTGCAGCACCTCGGGCGGGGCCGGGTGCCCGCCGTCCCAGGTGCGGTGGTCGGCGAGGTGGGCGTCGAACGCCGTCGCGGGCCCCTCCGGCGCGAAGGCCGTCCAGGCGTCGAGGAGGACCGCCATGATCTCGCCCGAGACGGCGGTGGTGTCGTCGGGTGCGTGGTAGCCGGGGACGGGGGTGCCGTAGATGAGGAAGTACCGGTGCGGATCCTCCAGCGCCCACGCGCGCAGCACGTGCGCCAGCCCCGGCAGGTCGGCACCCGCGGCGGCGGCCGCACCGAGGGTGTCGGCGAGTCCGCGGTAGGCGTCCCGGACGAGCTCGGTGATGAGGTCGTCCCGGCTGGCGAAGTACCGGTAGAGCGCCGGCCCGCTCACGCCCATCCGCTTGGCGATCGCGTTGAGCGAGAGCGCCGAGGCCCCGGCCGTGGCGATCTGCTCCCAGGCGTGCTGCTTGACCTCCGCCCGCACCTGCGCCCGGTACCGCTCCCGCGGGGTGTCCGCACCGGTCGTCGCCATGGCCGCCCCACTCCCGTCGCTACACACTGAAGGTTTCGCTAGAAGCTATCACGACCACTGTGCGTCGGCAGGCGCCACGGGATCCCTTGACCTGTCGCCCGCCGAGAGTTAGAACTTATAACGACAGCGAGTGGCTATGCCTCTCACGATGGCCACTCACCCAATCGTTGGAGGAGCACCATGCCCAGCCTTCGCACCGCCCTGGCCGGCGCCGCCGTTGCCGCGAGCCTCCTCGGCGTCGTCGCCTCGCCCGCCTCTGCCGACTCCGCCCGGAGTTCGCTGACGTGTCGCGGAGAGGGCGTCGACCCGGGGGCCGCCGTCCGCTACCGGGCCTCGACCGTCGTGCACGCTTCGCTCGGCACCGTCTGGCGGCTGCAGACCGACGTCGAGGGCTGGCCCTCCTGGCAGGCGGCCGTCGGTTCGGCGGAGCGGCTCGACGGCGGGGTGCTGCGGCGCGGGTCGGCGTTCCACTGGACGACGCCGATCCCGCCGAACCCCGCGACCACCGCGACCAGCCTGGACATCACGTCGACCGTCCGGCAGATCCGGCCCGGCGCCTGCATCCGCTGGACCGGGCCCGCCGTCGCCGACGGGCTGCGGATCGACGGCGTGCACGTGTGGAACGTCGCGGAGGTCGACGGCGGGGTCCTCGTGAGCACGGAGGAGACCCACACCGGCACCCAGGTCGACGCCGACGTGCCCGCCGCGACGGCGATCCTCCGGGCCGGGCTCGACGCCTGGCTGCACGACCTCAAGGCCGCGGCCGAGGCGCAGGACGACTGAGCACCCCCGGTCCGGGCTACGCGGCCTCGTCCGCCGCCTCGGGCCGGGGCATCAGCGCGTCCCACAGCGGCGTCGACTCGCCGCGGTCGCGGGCGCTGAACTCCTGCCAGTACGAGCTCGCCCACGCCGTGATCGACGTCGCACCGCGGCTCGCCGACATCCTGACCGGCCTCCTCCGGGGGTACCGCGCGGGAGCGTGGGGCGGGAAGGACCTCCCGGGTACGCGCACTAGACTCACCGCGGCCGCGCCGTGGAGGGCGGTCGTACCCGTGCGTTGTGAGCGAAGGAGCGTCCGGCCGCCCATGGCTGACGAGATCGCCGTCGAGGCCCGGCCGCACCGGCCGCGGCCGGTCGAGGAAGAAGCACCCGGCGAACGCGGCCGTCGGATCGGCTCGCTCGGACTGCTCGTCGTCGGCATGCTCGCCGTGCTCGTCGGGCGGCAGGTCCTCGGTGACCGGACGGGGCCGGCGTGGCTGGAGGCGTGGGGGGCCGTGTTCGTCGCCGTCTGCGTACAGGCGCTGCCGTTCCTGCTGCTCGGCGTGGTGCTGTCGGCCGCGATCGCCGCGTTCGTCCCGGCCCGGTGGCTCGAACGGGCGTTGCCGCGCAACCCGTTGCTCGCCGTGCCGATCGCGGGCGCGGCCGGGGTCGTGCTGCCCGGCTGCGAGTGCGCGTCGGTGCCGGTGGCCGGGCGGCTGATCGCCCGTGGGGTGGCTCCGGCGGCGGCGCTGGCGTTCCTGCTCTCCTCGCCGGCCGTCAACCCGGTCGTGCTCGTGGCGACCGCCGTCGCCTTCCGGGGGCAGCCCGAGCTCGTGGCCGCGCGCTTCCTGGCCTCGCTGGCCACCGCCGTGGCGATGGGGCTGCTCTGGTCGCGGTTCGGCCGCCCGGAGTGGCTGCGGCCGAAGCCGGCGCCCGGCGGCCCGACCGGCCTGCCCGCCTTCCGGGCCTCACTGGAGCACGACTTCCTGCACGCCGGCGGTTTCCTGGTGATCGGCGGGATGACCGCGGCCACCCTCAACGTCGCCGTGCCGCGCGGCCTGCTCGGCGACCTGGCCGGACTGCCCGGCGTCTCCGTCCTCGTACTCGCCGTGCTGGCCGTGCTGCTCGCCGTCTGCTCGGAGGCGGACGCCTTCGTCGCCGCCGGACTCACCGGCTTCTCCACCACCGCCAAGCTCGCGTTCATGGTCGTCGGGCCGATGGTCGACGCCAAGCTCATCGCCCTCCAGGCCGGCACCTTCGGCCGGGCCTTCGCGTGGCGGTTCTGCGCCGCCACGTTCGTCGTCGCCGTCACCGCGGCGTCCCTGACCGGGTGGTGGCTCCTGTGAGGCGCGAAGTCCGGGCGCTGCTGCACGTCCTGCTCGGGGCGGCGGTGCTGCACATCTCGCTCTTCAGCGAGCTGTACCTGCGGTACGTGCGCAAGGAGCTGCGGCCGTACCTGATCGCGAGCGGCCTGCTGCTCGTCGTGGTCGGGCTGGTCGGTGCGGCCGTCGCCGCACAGGAGTTGCTGCACCCCGGCCGGCGCACCCGGGCCGAGGACGGGCACGACCACGGCCACGGCGCTCCCCGCACCGCGTGGCTGCTGCTCCTGCCCGTCCTCGCGATCTACCTGCTCCAGCCCCGGGCACTGGGAGCCTTCACCGCGCAGCACTCGGACAGCACCGCCGCCAAGCCCGCCGACCCCGCAGGCGGATTCGGGCCGCTGCCCGCGAACGGGCCGGTCGCCCTGCGGCTCGCCGACTTCGACGCCCGCGCCGTCTGGGACACCAGCGGTTCGCTCAAGGGACGGCAGGTCCGGCTCACCGGATTCGCCACGCCCGGCCCCGGCGGCGGGAGTTGGTACCTCACCCGGCTGACCATCACCTGCTGCGCCGCCGACGCGCAGACCAGCAAGGTCGAGGTCCACGACGTCGACGCACCGCCCGAGGGGACGTGGGTCGAGGTGACGGGCACGTGGCAGCCGGACGGGCGGAGCGGTGCCGTGCCCGCCCTCGCCGCGGACCGCGTCCGCCGCATCGCCGAGCCGGGAGACCCGTATGAGTGAGCACCCGTCGGAACCGGCGGCACGCGTGCAGCCCCGGCGCGGTGCGGCGGCCGTGCTCGCGCTCGGCGTCGTCGCCGCGCTCGCCTTCATGCCGTCCGTCCCGGACCGCCACGGCGGGCAGGCCGCACCACCCGCAGCGGACGCGCCGGCCGTCACCGTGCTCGGCGACGGCTCGACCTCCGACACCGGCCCGCAGCCCGGGCAGCCGACTCCCGTCCGACTCGGACCGGGTGAGCGGCCGCCGCAGTTCGTCGTCTTCTCCTTCGACTCCCCCGCCGAGGGCGACGGCCACCTCTTCTCCCGCGCCCGCGGAGCGGCCAGGGCGAACGGCGCCGACGTCACGTTCTTCCTCCGTGGCGTGGACCTGCTCCCCGCCTCCGTCCGCTGGCAGTACCAGCCGCCGCAACACGAGGTCGGCGCCGCCGCCGTCCCCCTCCCGGCCGACGGGGAGGTACGGGCGACGCTCCAGCAGGTCGGCCGCGCGTGGCTGGACGGCGACGAGATCGCCGACGGCTTCATCGGACAGTTCTGCGGGCCGAAGGGCGGCCGGGACTGGTCGACGGCCGACTGGCGGAGCGAGATCGGCCAGGGCTACTCGATGGTGAACTTCTGGAAGACCGGGACGGGCTTCGCCGACCTGCCCCCGCTGCCGTTCGACTACCAGACGGAGCTCGTCGGCGGCCGGGCACCGTGCCTGGAGGGCCGGGAGAACCTGCTTCCCGCCGAGCAGGACGCCGGCTGGCGCTACGACGTGGGCTCGCGGGAGGACACCGCGCGCTGGCCGGCGCGGACGGACGGGATCTGGGAATTCCCGCTGCTCGCCACGGACCGGACGCCGGAGGCGTACCGCAGCGCCTTCGACCGCACCTACCGGGGCAGCCGCGCACCGCTCGTCCTCGACACCGACCTGGGCTCCGGGAACGACGCCGGGCTCCAGGCCGCCGAGGCGGCGATGAAGGACCTGTGCCACCGCGACGGCGTCCGCTGCGTGTCCTTCCGGCAGCTCGCCGACTGGCTCGACGCCCAGGACCCGGTCGTCCTCGCCCGCCTCCGCACCCTCGCGCCGACGGACGCACCCGACCCGGCCGCCGTGGCGGGACGTTAGCGCACAGGGCTCACGCCCAGAGGTGCTCCCCGAGCACGGAGCCCTCCCGGGCGCCGGGCAGGACGTAGGCGACGGCGGAGGCCGTGTGGTCCAGGAACGGGTTGAGGGCGTCGCGCGCGGCGAGGCGGGTCTGGACACGGGTGAACTGGGCGGGGTCGCGCATGAAGGCGCAGAAGAGCAGGCCGCGGTCGGTGGGGCCGTCGTCGTAGCTGTAACCGCGGCGCAGCATGCGGGCGCCGCCGTCGAGGCGGGGGCTGGAGAGGCGGACGTGGGCGGTGGCGGGGATGACGTAGGAGCCGTCGGGGTTCTTGGCGTAGATGTCCGGGTCCTCGTGCTCGGTGGTGCCGGTGAGCGGGGCGCCGTCGGTCGCGCGGCGGCCCATCGCCTGGTCGCGGCGCTCCGCGGGGAGCGCGGCGAAGGCGGCGGTGTCCATGCGGATGCGGCGGTAGACGAGGACGGTGCCGTTCTCGTGCGGGCCGGGTGGGCCCCAGACCCACTGGCGGGCGGTCTCGTCGTCGGGGTTGGCCGTGCCGTCCTTGAAGCCGAAGAGGTTGCGCGGGGTGACGCCGGAGGGTGTGGGCGGCAGGAATCCGGACTGCGACCAGCGGGGCGTGGCGCCGGCGGCGTGGGTGGCCGCGGCGACGAGTTCGGCGGCGACGGCCAGGGTCCAGCGGTCGTCGGCGCACAGTTGCAGGAGCAGGTCGCCGCCGCTGCGCGCCGGGTCCAGGTGGTCTCCGGGGAAGGGCGGCAACTCCCCGAGGGCGGGCGGGACTTCGAGGCCCAGCTGGGACGCGATCGCGGGGCCCACGCCCACCAGTGACGTGAGTCGGCTCCCGGCGCCGCGGTCCAGGCGCGGGTCGGGCGGCAGGTCGGAGACGGCCCCGGAGAGGACGCGGGTCAGCTCGGCGAGGAGGGCGCGCAGGGCCTCCCGGTCGGCGGCCGGGGAGTTCTGGGGCAGGTCGAAGGCGAGGAGTTGGGTCGCCTCCTGCTGAGGGAACGTCAATCCTGCTTGCCGGACGCCGTGGAAGGGCGTCGGAGCGGGCGGGCGTGCCACCGGGCGACCCGACTCGGCCCCGCCGCCCGCCAGTTGACCGGCCGCCGCTCCGACACCGGCGGCGAGCACCGCACCGGCCGCGAACAGCGCCCTGCGCCGGCCGAACCCGGGGGCGGCATCGCGGTCCGGTTGCTGCGCGTTTTCCGGTTCGGTGGGCATGCGCGCTATTGGAGACGATAGAACACTGACTATGCAACTCCTCTCCTCGGGACGTGTGTTCGCCGCGCTGCTGGCAGCCACCGCGCTGGCGTCCGCCGGGTGTTCCTCCGCAGGCTCCGGCTCCGACGCCGCGAAGCATCCGGCCGGGAGCGTGCTGCGGGTGCCGCAGGACTTCCCCACCGTCCAGAAGGCCGTCGACGTGGCCCGCGACGGCGAGACCGTCCTCGTCTCCCCCGGCGTCTACCGCGAGAGCGTCCGCGTCACCAAGGCGCGCCTGACCCTCCGGGGCACCGACCGCAACGGCGTCGTCCTCGACGGCGGCCTCAAGCTGGTCAACGGCGTCACCGTGACCGGGCCCGGCTCGGTGGTCGAGAACCTCACCGTCCACGGCTACCTCGCCAACGGCGTGCTGTTCACGGGCGTCACCGACGAGAAGCTGCAGCAGCGCGGCGCCGGCGGCTCCGCGTACGACCCCCTGGACACCGCCCGCTTCCCGGTCGTCCAGGGCTTCCGCGCGAGCCGGGTGACGGCGTACGGCAACGGGCTGTACGGCATCTACGCGTTCGACGCGCGCGGCGGCGTGATCGAGGACTCGTACGCCTCCGGGCAGGCCGACTCGGGCATCTACGTCGGGCAGTGCAAGCCGTGCGACACGCTGGTGCGCGGCAACACGGTGGAGCGCAACGCCGTCGGCATCGAGCTGACGAACGCCTCGGACGGGCTGTCGGTGCTGGGCAACCGCGTCGTCGGCAACCGGGTCGGCGTCACCGTCAACTCCAACGACCTGGAGGCGCTCGCCCCGCAGCACGGCGCGGTGATCGCCGGGAACGTCGTCGCCGACAACAACGCCTCCGACACCCCCGAACAGGCGGACGGAGGCTTCGGCATCGGTATCGGCATCGGCGGCGGGACGGCCAACCTGGTTCGGCGCAACCTCGTCCGGGGCAACCGCGCGGCCGGCGTGATCATCACCGACCCGGCCGGGCACCCGGCGAGCGGCAACCGCGTCGAGGGCAACCGCACCGACGGAAACGGCGCCGACCTCGTCCTGGCCTCGGCCGACCCGGGCAACTGCTTCGGCGGCAACCAGCCCGCCGTCCAGAGCCCGGACGGGCTGGAGGGCCTGGCGGCGTGCGGTGCCCAGGGCCGCGGGCCGGTGCCCGGCGGGCGGGCGGCCCCGGTCCAGGCGCCGCCCGGCATTCCGTTCAGCCAGGTCGCCGCGCCGCCCGCGCAGCCGTCGCTGCCGGACCCGTCCGCGCCCGGCCGCCCGGCCACCGGCCTGCCGGGCGCGGTGGACGCGGACACGTACCCGCTGCCGACCGACGTCACCGCCGTTCCGCCGCAGCCGAGTTGATCCGAAAGACACGCCATAGCCGCCACGCCGTCGCCGTCCGGGTGACGGGCAGCCCGTGCACGCCGTAGATCCGCATGTTCGTCCTGAGCTGCACCTCCTCGGCAGGAACGGCGAGTCGGAGGTCCTCGGTCACGGCGTGCGGGCGTGCGGCCCCGACGAGCCGGGCACCGGGGCGTGCGTCAGCCGGTGAGCCACGGCGCTTCGGGGAGCTTCGCCCCGCCGTCGCGCCCCCTGAACTCCACGGCGGTCGGCGTGCCGAGCCCCGGCAGCCGCATCGTCACGCGGCGCAGCGTGCCGTCGCCGTCGACCCAGTACGTGAGGGGCGAGCGGCCGCCGTCGGGGGCGGCGCCCTGGGCGCGGGGGCCGGCGAAGCGGTCGTAGCCGCGGCCGTCGATGCGGTCCGGGCCGAGCCAACGGGCGCCGGACTGGGCGAGCAGGAGCGGGTTGTCGGGCCGGTCCGCGCCGAGCTGGACCATCAGCTGGAGGCCGGAGTCCAGCGGGTCCGCCGTGTAGGTGCGCGGCGACCAGCCGGAGCGGGGGACGTGTTCGGCCTGATCCCAGAACTCGCCCTTGTCGCCGGTGGGTTCGGGGGCGAGGCCGAGGCCACCGGTGTCCCAGACGATGAGGCCGCGGTCCGGCTGCGCGCCGGGCCCGGTGGTCGTGTAGCGGCCGACTCCCCGGCGGGTCCGGTAGTCGACGACGCCCTCGACGCGGATCTCCACTCCCCCGCCCTCGGCCGCGGTGAGGACCACGCCGACCGGACTGGCCTGGTAGAGGTTCAGTCGCGACAGGGCGAGCCTGGACGCCTCGTCCGTGGTGACCGGCCGCTCGGCCGTCCCGCCGGAGACCGTCCGATAGGCGACGAAACCGCCGGCGGCCAGGGCGCACACGACGACGGCGACGAGTGCTCCGAGCCGGAAGCGGCGTGGTTTGCGGGGCATGCGGCTGCTTTCTCCCTCAGGTGAGTCACGCCCGTCGGGCGGGTCTCCCGGACACCTCCGGGAGACCCGCCCGACCGAGCCCTTCCGGACCGTCAGCGCCTGGACCTGCGCCGGCGGGTCAGCACGAGCAGCGCCGCGCCGAGGGCGGTGAGCACCACCGCACCGGCCACGGCCGGCAGGAGCGCCCCGCTCGCGCCGGTGCCGGGCAACGTGCCGGGCACCGGGCGGGGTGCGGCCGGCGGCAGCGGATAGTCCGGGTTACCGGGGTTGCCGGGGCTACCGGGCACGGCCGGGCCGGTCTGCGCCGGCGGCGAGGACGGCGACGGCGTACCGGTCGGCACCGGAGTCGGCGTCGGCGTCGGCGTGGATGTGGGTGTGGGCGTGGGTGTGGGCGTGGGCGTCGGGGTGGGCGTCGGGGTGGGCGTCGGGATGAGCCGGTTGACCATCGTCACCGAGACCCCGGCGTCGAGGTTGTCCGCGGTCAGCACGAGCGGTGCGGACACCGACGGGTCCGGCGCGGAGTAGCCGTCCGGCGGGCTCACCTCCTGCCAGTAGTACGTCCCGGGTGTGCCGCTGCCCTGGCACACGCCGTCCGCCCCGGTGGTGCAGGGCTCACCGACGGGCGTGTCCGGCTTGTCCCCGGCGGTCTGGAGGCCGTCCGTGCCGTTGCTCTCCTTCCAGAGGCGGAACGTGGCCCCGGCCAGCGGTTTGCCGTCCTGGTCGTTCTTGACGACCCGCAGGACGCCCTCCTGCTGCCGGTAGCCGAAGTCGTACGTGTGGTCGTTCTCGCCCGGTCCGCCGGTGGTCAGCGACCGTTCGGGGAACCTCGCCCCGGCCGGGACGACGCCCTTGGAGTCGATGAAGTGGTTGTCCCCGACGTCGGCGGCGGTGGGCACCCACTGGTAGAGGGGGCCGCCCTTGGCGTAGTCCGCCGGGTTGTCGATCCGGATCGTGTACTTCGTCCGGGGTTTGAGGCCGCCGGTGACGTCGGAGTCGTCGAAGTAGTACTCGCCCCGCGTCGTCGTCCTCGTGGAGCCGACGACCTTGCCCGACTCGTCGTAGAGGTTGACGGTGGCGCCCGGGACCGGGCGCTGACCCGGGTTCTGGATGCCCTTGCGCTCGGGGTCGTACCAGACCCGGTTGCCGATCTGCAGCGGCGCCCGGTCGCACAGGACCTCCAGGTCGCCCATGGAGGCGCCCTTGCCGAACGGCGCGTTGTCCCTGGCCGGGTTGAGCCGGAAGCCGAGCTGAGGGTCCTGCTTGCCGTCCGCCCTCTGGAGGAACGACGTGCCGTACCCGAGGGCGGTGTGGTTGGGGTCGAAGGCGGAGACCGCGATGGTGTCCTCGACCTTGGAGAGCGCCATGCCGGCGAACGCCGTGTTGTGGTGGCCCACCCCGGCCCAGGCGGTGTCGAAGAACCGGTTGCCCCGGGGGGCGAGGCCGCAGCCGCCGTTGGTGTCCAGCACGTAGGTGCCGTGCACCGGACAGGCCTTGTTCAGGTCGCCGCCGGACATGACGCGGGCGGGGGCGCCCGGCCCGACCGCGCCCGGCGCGCGGTCGGCGAAGCGGTCGCGGAAGGCCAGCAGCATCGACCCGTCGGTCTCGAAGCCGATCTCGCCCAGCTCCGGCTCGGGGTTGGCCATGGTGCCGAGACCGCACGGACGGCCGTTCTGCGCCGTCGGGTAGGTGCTCGTCCACGGGAACCAGCCCGCGCCGTCGCAGGGGCCCGAGCCCACGGTGGACTTGCGCGGGTAGTCCAGCGGCTGGTCCAGCACCGGCTTGCCGAACGCCCCGGTGACGAGGTCGAACGGCAGGACCACCGCGCGCACGTCGGTGAGCTTCCCGGTGGACTCGCCGGAGCACACCCCGCCGAGGTAGCCGGTGCCGTCCTGCAGGCCGAGGCCGAACGGGCGCCAGTCCCCCGCCGCCGGGCAGCCCGGGTCGGGGATCGGGTAGGCGGCCGACGGCGCCCCGGCGCTCGGGACGGTGGCGTCGTAGCGGTACAGCTTGCGGTCGTCGAGGTTGACGACGAACAGGTCCTTGCCGTCGTCGGTGATCTTGATGCCGCCGAGGCTCTCCTTGCCCGGCGCGTCGACGAAGGCGTCGTCCGTACCCCCGCCGTGGACGCTCGTGCCGGCGTCCGGGACGGTGGTGAACAGCGTCGTCGTCCTCTGCGCGAGGTCGGTGACGTAGATCGCGCCCGCGCCGCCCGGGCCGTACCCGGTGGTGCGCTTGGCGACCGCCGAGGAGAACACCCGCCGGTCGGCCTTGTTCCACGCGATGCCGAACAGCGTGCCGGTCTCGGCGTTGGTGGCGATGGTCGTGGCGTTCACGCCCTCGCCGTCCTGGCCGCGCGCGCTGTACGGGAAGGAGACCAGCGTGCGCTGTGCGCCGCCCTCGCGGGCCATGGGCTGGCACGTCGTCACCAGCGGCGCGTTCTTCTGGCAGTAGTCACCCGGGTTCCACAGCCCGGTGGTGTAGGACACGTTCCTGCCGCCGGAGAGGTCGACGAACTCCTCGTTGCTGCTCAACCGGCCGGGCGCGCCGTCCAGCCCCTGGCGGGAGGCGAAGGCCGGGAACAGCACGCCCGGCTTCGGATTCACCACCTGCACGCGGTACTTGCCGCCGGTCGCCTTGCTCGTGGCCGGCGCGAGCGTCACCATGCCGTTGGCCGCGGTGGTGCCCTCGACGCCGACACCGGAGTCGTCCGTCAGCGTCACCTTCACGCCCGCGATGCCCGGCTCCAGCGCGGACTTGTACACGCCGCTCGTGTCCACGGCCCGGACCACCCGGACCGTCACGGACCCGTCGCCCGTCTGCGGGAACGCGGCCGGGGCCGCCAGCAGCGAGCAGCCGCCCACCCCGACGGCGAGCACCGCGACGCTGCCCGCCGCGCGGCGGGCGGATCTGCGCGCGCGGCCCCGGCCCGGTCCGCGCGCGGTGCCGTTGGGCTCTTCGTCTGTCGTCGTCATCCCCTGCTCTCATCGTCCAGAAGGGCGCTGCGGCCCTTGCTCGTTGGAGAGTTCACGGGGTGGCGGGAAACCGCCATCCTTAACGGGAGCTTAAAGCGGCTTGACGCAATCAGGATGAAGAACGGGAACTTTGACGGCTCATCAGACAAAGCCCGGAGCCGCCGTCGAACACTTCCGCGAATGGACACATCTCCCCCAGCGCTTGTTCACACACGCCGAATGGCGACTCCAAGCGCTTCTTTGAGACCGCCAAAGCTTCCACAATATGCGACAAACCGGGCAGAGTTGACCTAGTGTCAGATGTTTGCAAAGTGGCTGGTGCGACGACCGGGAAGATCTTGACACCCCTCCGGGACGGCGGTTTCACTGACAGCGCTCCTCCACCGGAGCCACATCTTCCCGAGCCGCACCGGCGGCCGGACGCCCGCACCGAGATCACCCCCGCAGCGAGATCACGTCCTCACCGGGATCCCGCACGTTTGCGCTCGATAGCACCAGGAATGGGAGAAGCCAGATGGGGAGCGGACAGAACACCGACGGTGGCTGTTGTCCCGGCGAGTCACCCGAAGCCAATGAACCATTCCCGCTGACCGAGATCCAGTACGCGTACTGGGTCGGGCGCGGGCCCAATTTCGTCCTCGGCAACGTCGCGCCCCACGCCTACTTCGAGCTGGAGGGCCGCCGGCTCGACCCGGACCTGCTGAACCGCACCTGGCGCCGCCTGCTGGAGCGCCACGGCATGCTGCGGGCGGTCGTCCACGAGGGCGGCGAGCAGCAGATCCTCGCCGAGGCCCCGCCGTTCGAGATCGCCTTCGAGGACCTGTCCCAGGTGCCCGCGGAGGAGGCGCAGGCCCGGCTCGCCGAGGTCCGCCTGGACCTGTCGGAGCGGGTCTACGACCCCTCCGTGTGGCCGCTGTTCGACATCCGGCTGACCCGCCTGCCCGAGCACGACCGGCTGCACGTGAGCCTCGACCTGCTCATGGTCGACCTGGCCAGCATCGCCGGGCTGTTCAGCGAGTGGAGCGCGCTCTGCCGCGACGAGCGGGCCGAACTCCCGCCGGTCGACGTCTCCTTCCGCGACTACGTGCTCGCGCTGGAGAACGGCACCCAGTCGCCGCGGCACAAGCGCTCGATGGAGTACTGGGTCTCCCGCGCCGAGGAGCTCGCCCCGCCGCCGGAGCTGCCGCTGGCCAAGCCCCCGGCGCGCATACCCAAGCCGCGCTTCACGCACCGCGAGTACCACCTCCCGCCGCAGCTGTGGCAGCGCTTCCAGGAGCGCTCGGAGGAGGCCGGCCTCACCCCGACCGCCGTACTGGCGACGGTCTTCGCCGAGACCCTGCGGATGTGGAGCGGCACGCCGAAGTTCGCACTGAACCTCACGCTCTTCAACCGCCTGCCGCTGCTCCTCGCCGAGAACGCGAAGGGCCACCGCACCGTCCACCCCCACCTGCAGAACCTGATCGGCGACTTCACCTCGATCTGCCTCCTGGAGATGGACACCACCGGCGACCTCCCCTTCGAGGACCGCGTCGCCCGCACCCAGACCCAGCTCCAGCAGGACCTGCGCCACCGCTACGTCAGCGCCCTGCACGCGCTGCGCGAGCGGCGCCGGCGCGGCCTGCAGACCAACTTCGAGACCATGCCGGTCGTCTTCACCAGCGGCCTCGGCACCGTCGCCGACGTCTCCGGGCCGATGGCCTACTTCGGCGACATCACCTACCGGCTCAGCCAGACCCCGCAGGTGTGGCTGGACCACCAGGTGGTCGACTTCACCGGCTCGCTGGACCTCACCTGGGACGCCGTCGAGGAGCTCTTCCCCGAAGGACTCCTGGACGACATGTTCGCGACCTACACGGCGGCGGTCCGCGCGCTCGCCGAGGACGACGCGGTCTGGGCGGCCGGCCCCGCCCTCGCCCTGCCCGCCGGCCAGGCCACCGAGCGCGACGGCGCGAACGACACCGCGGGCGAACTGCCCGGGGGCCTGCTGCACCAGGGCCTGCTCAAGGGCGCCGCCGAGCACCCCGAGCGGCCCGCCGTGATCCACGGCGCCGGGACGGTCACCTACGGCGGCCTCGCCGCGCAGGCCGCGTCCGTCGCCGAGCGGGTCCGCCGCACCGCCGACGGCACCGGTCTGCGCGACCGCCTGGTCGGCATCACCCTGCCCAAGGGCCCGGACCAGGTCGCCGCCGCCCACGGCGTGCTGCTCGCCTCGGCCGCCTACCTGCCCGTCGGCCCCGCGCTGCCGCCCGCCCGCCGGTCGGCACTGCTGACCGACGGCGAGGCGCTCGCCGTCGTGACGGACGCCGCGCACCTGGACGCGCCGGACTGGCCCGAGGGCCTGCCGAGGCTGGACGTCGAGGGCGCCGCCGACCCGGCCGCCCCGGCGGACGCCGCCCGGCCCGAGGACCTCGCCTACGTCCTCTACACCTCCGGCTCGACCGGGCGCCCCAAGGGCGTCATGATCGAGCACCGGGCCGCGCTCAACACCGTCGCCGACATCAACGAGCGCTTCGGCGTCGGCCCCGGGGACCGCGTGTTCGGCCTCGCCGACCTCGGCTTCGACCTCTCGGTCTACGACCTCTTCGGCACCTTCCTCGCCGGCGGCGCCCTCGTGCTGCCCGACGAGGACAAGCGCCGCGAGCCGAGCCACTGGGCCGAGCTGATGGCCCGGCACGGCGTCACCGTGTGGAACTCCGTCCCGGCCCAGATGCAGATGCTCGTCGACCACGTCGAGCTCACCGGCGAGGTCCCCGAGGGCCTGCGCCTGGTCCTGCTCAGCGGCGACTGGATCCCGCTGGACCTGCCCGAGCGCATCCTCGCGCTGTGGCCCGAGGCCCGCGTGATCAGCCTCGGCGGCGCCACCGAGGCGTCCATCTGGTCCAACTGGCACCCGGCCGACGAGGTCCCCGAGGGCTGCCCGAGCGTCCCGTACGGCAAGCCGCTGCGCAACCAGGCCTTCCACGTGCTCGACGAGCGCATGGAGCCGTGCCCGGTGTGGGTTCCCGGCGAGCTGTACATCGCCGGCGCCGGTCTCGCCCGCGGCTACTTCCGCGACCCCGAGCGCACCGAAGCGAGCTTCGTCCACCACCCGCGCACCGGCGAACGGCTCTACCGCACCGGCGACTTCGGCCGCTACCTGCCGGACGGCGTGCTCCAGTTCCTCGGCCGCCGGGACGGCCAGGTCAAGATCGGCGGCCACCGCATCGAGTGCGGCGAGGTCGAGGCCGTCCTCCAGCGCCACCCCGGCGTGGAGAACGCCGTCGTCGTCAAGTCCGCCGACGACCCGACCAACGCGCGCCTGCTCGGCTACGTCGTGCCGGACCGCACCGACGGCTCCCTGCTGGTCACCGAGACGGCGGACCCGGCCGAGGCCGACCGCCGCCGCGCGGCCCTCGCCTCGGCCGCGACCTTCGCCGCCCCCGGCCCCGACGCCGACACCCTGCTCGGCGCCTGGTCCGCGCTCGACGACCTGCACGCCGCGGCCGCCGCCGTCGCCTTCCGCACCCTCGGCCTGCCGCACCTGCCCGGCGAGCGCTTCGACCCGTCCGCCGCCACCGCGGCCGGCGTGGCCACCCGCTACGAACGCTGGCTGGCCCGCGCCACCGACGCCCTGGTGCGCCACGGCGACCTGCGCACCACCGGGGACGGCCTCGAAGTGGCCGTCGAGTTCCCGAAGTCCGTCCCCGACACCGTCGCCGACGCCGCCCGCGCCGCGCTCGGCGGCACCCTGGACGTGCCCGGGGACCTCATCGACTGGATGCTCTCGCTGGCCGGCAACGTCGCCGCCATCCTCACCCAGTCCCTGCACTCGGCCGAGCTCTACGCCTCGGACCGCACGCCCGAGGTGTACGCCCGCCTCTTCGGCCCCGCCTACGCCGTCGCCACCGAGGCGGTGGCCCGGCTCGTCGCCGACTGGCCGGCGGACCGCCCGCTGCGCGTCGTCGAGGTCGGCGGCGGCTACGGCACGCTCACGCAGCACCTGCTGCCGCTGCTGCCCGCCGACCGCACCGACTACCTGTTCACGGACATCTCGACCTACTTCACCGACCGCGCCCAGGAGAACTTCGGGGAGCACGAGTTCGTCCGGTACGGGCTGTTCAACCTCGACCAGGAGCCCGAACTCCAGGGCCACGACGGCCTGTCGGCCGACCTCGTGATCGCCGCCAGCGTCCTGCACGACACCCGGGACATCGCCACCAGCCTCGGCACCCTGCGCTCCGTCCTCGCCCCCGGCGGCCTGCTGCTGATGGTCGAACAGACCGCCATGCACCCGTGGTTCGACCTCACCATGGGCCTCCAGCAGGGCTTCGACGGCTGGACGGACACCGCGTTCCGCACCTGGGGCCACCCGCTGCTCGACTGCCCCCAGTGGGCCGGGCTGCTCACCGAGTGCGGCTACGGCGACACCGCGGTGCTCACCCGCGACGGCGACGGACCGGCCGCGGTCGGCTTCGACGTCCTGGCCGCCGAAGGCCCCGCGGTGCAGCGGCGCTTCGACCGCGACGCGCTGCTCGCGCACGCGGCCGCGCACCTGCCCAAGCACATGGTCCCGGCGCGGCTCAGCCCGCTGGAGCGGATGCCGCTCAGCGCCACCGGCAAGATCGACCGCTCGGTCCTCGCCAAGGCCGGCGCCCGGGGCGTGCAGCGCGGACGGCCGGTGCGTCCGCCGGTCACCGACCGGCAGGCGAAGCTCGTCGAGATCTACCGCTCGATCCTCGGCGTGAACCAGATCGACCTCGCCGACGACTTCCTGGAGGCGGGCGGCGACTCGCTGCTCGCGGCCCGGATCGCCGTCTCCCTGCAGCGCACCTTCGGCGTCGAGGTGCCGGTCGCCGTCGTCCTGCAGAACTCGACGGTGGCCGACGTGGACGCGTGGTTCGAACCGCAGCTCGGCCCGGCGAACCCGCTCGACGTGCCGGCGACCGCTTCCCCCGCATCCGACGCACCCCAGGAGGACGTGTGACACGCGACAGGCTCGTCGAGTGGCTCGCCGACTACATCGCCGAACTGCTGGACATCGCGGTCGAGGAGGTCGGCACCGAGCTCCCGCTGACCGCGCTCGGCGTCGACTCGGCCACCACCCTGGTGCTGGCGGCCGACCTCGGGACGAAGCTGCGCCGGCAGGTGCGGCCCAAGGAGATCCTGGAGCACCCGACGATCGAGGGCCTGGCCGAGTACCTGGCGTCGGCCGGTACCGAGGCGGACGCCCTTGACGCCGGCACCGTTGACGCCGTCGCCGCCGGAACGGCCGAGGTGAGGTGACGTGACCGGCATGGCGGAACCGCACACCCCCCAGTGGACCATCAGGGCACCGGGCCCGTCCGGGCCGCGCACCCTGTACTGCTTCCCGCACGGAGGCGGTTCCGCCGCCGAGTACGTCCGGTGGGGCCGGCAGCTGGAGGGCCTGAACGTCCTGGCCGTCCAGCTGCCCGGCCGGGGCTCCCGGCTCGACGAGGAACCGTGCACGTCGATGGCCGACCTCGTCGACCGGCTCGCGAAGGAGCTGCCACTCAGCACCCCCTTCGTGTTCTTCGGGCACAGCTTCGGCGCCCTCGTGTGCTACGAACTCACCCACCGGCTCATCGAGTTGGGCCGTCCACTGCCGGAGCGGCTGATCCTCTCCGGCTACCCGGCACCCGAACTGGCCCGGCACGAGCAGGGGTTCCACCTCCTGCCCGACACGGAACTGCTCGGCGCCGTGAACGAGCGGCACGGCGGCATCCCCGAAGAGCTCCTGGCCGACCCCGAGCTGGCGCGGCTCTCGGCGGCCGGGCTGCGGGCGGACTACCGGATCCTGGAGACCTACCGGTGGTACGAACGGCCGCCGCTGCCCGTACCGTTCACGGTGCTCGGTGGCGACCGCGACCTCATCTCCCGGGAGCAGCTCACCGCCTGGGAGCGGCACACCGACGCCGGGCCGGTCCAGGTCCGGCTGTTCCCCGGGGGCCACTTCTACTTCCGCGAACGGCAGCACGCGGCCGTCCTGCGGAACGTCCGGGCGGCGGCGGCATGCTGACGTTCGCCGTCGCCGCGCTCGTCCTCATCATGATCCCCGGCCCCGACCAGGCGCTGATCACCCGCAACGCCCTGGTCGGCGGCCGGGTCGCCGGCCTGTACACCACGCTCGGCGGCATGCTGGGGCTCAGCGTGCACGTGTCGGCCGCATCACTGGGGGTGTCGTCGCTCCTGGTCGCGTCCGCCGTGGCGTTCACCGTGCTGAAGGCCGTCGGGACGCTGTACCTGGTGTGGATGGGCATCGGCACGCTGCGCGCCGCCCGGAAGTCGGCGCGGACGACGGCCGACGCGGAGGCGTCGGAGGCGGCCGGGAAGACCTGGCTGATGTACGTGCGGCAGGGCTTCCTGTCGAACGCGCTCAACCCGAAGGTGGCACTGTTCTTCGTCACCTTCCTGCCGCAGTTCCTCCCCACGACCGGGCACACGCTGGGCCGGGCGCTGGTGCTCTCGGCCGAGTTCGTGGTGCTGTACCTGCTGTGGTTCGGCCTCTACACCGTCACCGTCGACCGCTTCGGCGCCTTCCTGCGCCGCCCGAAGGTCCGCAGCCGCATCGAGCAGGTCACGGGCGTGCTGCTGATCGGCTTCGGCGTGCGGCTGGCACTGATGCAGTGACACCGCCGTGGGGGTGTCCCGACCGGACACCCCCGCACAGGGTTCTCCGACCACGGCCGGGGCCGGGTTCCGCCCGGCCCCGGCCGTCCGACATCATGGCGGGTTCCGACATCGATTCGGGTGGAGAACGGGAGAACGGTGCAGCCGAAGGATCCCAGGACCCGGGCGGGACGATGGGCCGTCGCGCCGCTCGTCGCGCTGGCGGGGCTCGTCATGATGCTGGCCGGCGCCGCGATGGCCACCGTGTGCGTGCTCAGCATCGGGTACCCGCTGCGGCTCGCCGGGGAGCCCGGCCTGCTGGCCGTCTCGGGCTGCATCACCGAGGGCAGCGGCAAACAGGCCCACACCACCTGCTTCGGCACCTTCACCCCCGACTCGGGCGCCGCCGCCGTTCCGACGTCCTACGACGGCTCCCTGCCGGCCCACGCCCGCGTCCCCGTCCAGTACGTCCCCTCCGAGGACACCACCCACCGCGTGGGCGTGGCCTACGCCGGCGTCCGCGTCCTCGGCACCTGCTTCGGCCTGTTGACCGTCATCGGCGGCAGCCTCGGCATCGGCCACGCCGTCCGGATCATCGCGCCCCGCCACGCGGCCCGCTGGCGCAAGGCCGTCCCCGAGCGCCTCGCCGGGTGGGTCGTGGTGGTGCTGCTCGCCCTGACGGCCGTCTCGGGCGTGACCAGCGTGGTGGCGTACCTGCTGGCGGACTGACCTGCGGCGAGCGCTACTTCACGGCCGCGAGGATGCCTTTGACCATGTCGCTGGTCGTGACAGACACCGCGTCGTCCTGGTAACCCTGCCCGTGCGGGACGTACGCCCGGACGACCCTGCTGCCGGCCACGGTGGCCAGGCGGTAGTCCCGCTCGTGGGCCGCGGCGTCGTCCTTCGTCGACTGGTAGGCGCGGTCGCCGAGCGCGACCGGCGGCACGGACCGCGTCCCGGTGTCGCCCTTGGCCCAGTCCGCGTAGAACTGCTGGGCCTGTTCGGGTGTGCGGAAGGTCAGGGTGTCCACGATGACGTAGGTGCCGGCCCCGGGCCCGAGCCGCAGGGTGCACTTCTGGTCGGTGAACGCGTCCGCGGTCCCCGGGTGGTACGAGTCGGTCTTCCCCTGGGGAGTCCGCTCCTGCTTGCCGAAGAGCCGCTCCAGCCCACCGGTGTCGGTGTTCAGGCACTCGGCGGGCAGCGGCCCGAGCGGGGTCCCGGTGGGGCTCGGGGCGACCACCGGGGTGATCCCCGAGGTGGCCGTCGGCGGGCCGGGCAGGGTGATCGTACGCTCCGAATCGGACGTCCCGGAGCCCGGGTTCAGCACCACGGCCGCCGTGATCGCCGCCACGGCCGCCACGGCGACCGCGATCCCGGCGAGCAGCGGCGTGCGCCGCCTGGTGTCCGCCGGTGCCGGTGGCCGAAGGGCCATCGTCGGGTCCGGCACGGGGTCCGGCGTCGGAGGCTGCGAGACCTCCGTCGGGGTCGGGACGGGCTGCGGTGCGTCCTCCGTCCGCTCCGGCGCAGCGTCGAGGTTGAGCAACTCCACCGTCCGACGGCCGATCTGGGCCATCAGCGGGGCCGCGAGCCAGCCGGCGGCGACCAGGTCGGCGGCGCCGCCCGGGGCGAGCCGGGCCGCGACCTGCCGCGGGGTCGGCCGCGCGGCCGGGTCCTTGGCCAGGCAGGCCTCCGCCACCTCTCGCAACTCGCCCTGTAGGCCGCCGAGTTCGGGATCGCCGTGCGCCACCTTGTACAGCAGGGCGGCCGCGCTGTCCGCGCCGAACGGCGACGCTCCGGTGGCCGCGAACGCCAGCACCGCGCCGAGCTGGAACACGTCCGAGGCCGGGCCCAGCGGCTGGTCCTGCACCTGTTCCGGCGACATGTAGCCGGGCGAACCCACCACGACCCCGGTGCTGGTGAGCGCGGACGTGGCGAGGCTGTCCATCGCCCGCGCGATCCCGAAGTCGATCAGCACCGGGCCGTCCGGCGACAGCATCACGTTCGACGGCTTGAGGTCGCGGTGGATCAGCCCCAGCCCGTGGACCGCCGTCAGCGCCTCGGCGAGCCCGGCGGCCAGCGCCCGCACGCCGTCCTCGGACAGCGGCCCGAACTGCGCCACGGCCTCGGCCAGCGCGGGCCCGGCGACGTACCCGGTGGCGACCCACGGCTCCGGCGACTCCGTGTCCGAGTCGAGCACCGGCGCCGTCCACGCCCCGCCGACCCGGCGCGCCGCGGCCACCTCACGCCGGAAGCGGGCCCGGAACTCGGCGTCCGCCGCCAGCTCCGGCCGCACGACCTTGACCGCGACGGTCCGCCCGCCGGCCGTCCGCCCCAGGTAGACGCAGCCCATGCCGCCCGCGCCCAGCCGCCCGAGCAGCCGGTACGACCCGACGACGGAAGGATCCCCGGCCTGCAACGGCTGCATCGTCACACCACTCCCCGTTCGCCGCCCCGCCGCTGTCCGGCCACGGCACCCCGAATGTGCCGCCCAGAGCTTAGCGGTATCCCTCAGACCCGCCCCCGCGCAGCCTGCGCCGCCCGTGCGGCCTGCGCGGCCACCGCCATGGCCCGCCGGGCCGAGGGGTCCGCCGGATGACCGGCGACGAGGTGCAGGTCCGGCCCCCGGTGCGTGGGCCTATGCACTCGTGGCGACGATGCTGGGCACGGGCTGGGCGTTCCTGCACTCGACGCTCCGGGCGTGGGCGACGTCGGTGGTGCCCGAGGCGCGCGGAACGGCGGTCTCGTGCTCCGTCGCCGCGCTGTTCATCGGCAGCGCGCTCGGCGCGACCCTCGGCCGGGCGCGGCCGACCACGCGCGGTTCGGGCCGCTCTTCGGGGTGGCGGCTGCCGCGACCGTCCCGCTGACCGTCGCGGTCGTGGCCGGCCGCCACCGCTTCACCGCTCGGGGGCAGGAGCCGGCCCGCCGGCCGGGGTGTCCGGGGCGCCCGGGGCCTTGACGAGCGACACCTTCGAAGCCTCCAGCGCGTTCGCGGGCTCCGGAGCCTCGATCGAGTCCGGTTCCGCCCCGCCGCCCGGCTGCTCGATCCGGCTCAGCAGCCGCGCGACGGCGTCCGTGCGCTCCCGCAGGGTCGCGACGTGAGCCGCCCTGGCCGGCTTGACGGGCTCCTCGGCGGGCCGCACCGGGATGCCGCGGCGGCGGGCGGTCGCGATGAGGCTCTCGCCGACCTGGCCGGACACGACGAGCGTGGCCACGGCGAAGCAGCCCGCGTCCACGGTGCGCTGTCGGCCGAGCAGGCCGCGGTACACGATCCGCGCGGGCACGGCCAGTTCGTCCAGGCGCTGCTCGACCGACCCGCGCTCCAGCGCCGCGAGGACGACCGTGGCCAGCGCCTCGCCGATCTTGGTGACGGCCCACTTGCGGCCCGGTACCGGCGGCAGGAACTCCCGGACCTTGTCGACCTCCTGCTCCAGGGCGGTGGTGGTCAGCACCTCGAAGGCGTTGCGGGTCTGCACCTCCACGACCTTGTCCCACTCGATCTCCTCGCCGTCGAACCCGGCCTTCACCGGCCCCAGGTGCACGGCGCCGACGCCGTCGAGGAGTCCGAGCAGCTTGTGCACCGCGGCGGGGGTGCGGGGGTGCCGGCCGAGCAGCGTGCCGACCGACAGCTTCCACGGCTCGGTGGCGGGCACGGGCGGCGGCGCGACGGACGTGAGCGCCGTGAGCGCCCACCGTCCGCCCGCCACCGACCGGCCGCCGCGCAGCGCGGCCTGCCAGCCAGCCTGCAACCCGGCCTCGCCCCGCTCGGCCGCCACGCCTATCAGCCGCCCCAGACCACCCATCAGATCCCCGTCCTCACATCGGCAACCCGCCGATGGTAGGCGGTCGGGCGAGCGGCCCCCGCACCGGTCGGCCCTTCAGGAGCTGCGCAGGCCCGCCAGCACGGCCCGCTCGACCGGGGACGGAGCGGAGCCGTCCAGGTCGAGCAGCCCGGTCGGCTCCAGCGGGGGCTGGGCGATGAACCGCGGCACCGTCCCGCCGTGCCGCTGGGCGGCGTGTATCAGGAACGGGTGACACAGGTAGACGTCCCCGGCCGCGCCGGTCGCCTCGACCTCCTGACGGCCCGCCGACGCCGGGACGGCCTCCCCGCACAGCGAGAACCACTCCCGGCCCTCCTCCCCCGCAGCGGTGAGCAGCGGCGGCACGTCGAGGTGCGAGCCGATCCGGATGCGGGTCGGGGCGTCGTCCGGGCCGACGTCGGAGAAGAGGAAGAGCATGAGCAGCGCGCGCCCGCGCGAGCGCAGGCCCACCCGGTACTCGCCCGAGTCCCCGGTCCAGCCGGCGTCGAGGTGCCAGCCGTCGTCGCCCGGGTCCTTCTCGCTCGGGAAGCGGATCGGGAAGGTGCCCAGCCCGAGCGGCGCCGTCCAGCGCCCCGCGCCCACCAGTCGGTCGTACGCCTCGTGCAGGGCGGGGGTGTTGGCCGCCTCGCGGAACGGCGGCGTGGCCATGCCGCCGATCCGCACGACCGGCTCCGTCCACGTCCCCGGATCGTCGGGCGAACAGCCGCTCGCCGCCCACAGCCGAGCGCGGCACTCGTCCACCGTGGCCCGGGGCACGGCGCCCGGGACGCGGACGAAGCCGTCCGCGACGAAGGACTCGATCTCGGCTTCGGTCAGCACCGGCACACTCCACGGACTCGGCAGGTCAACTGCCCCGCAGCCTTGTCGAATCACCATGTGACGGCAAATCAATTTCCGCACCTGTGGACAACGTCGACGACGTGGACAACGCGGACACATCGACACCGTGGACGACTCCGCGCAGCGGTGCTCCGCCGGGCGACGAAGGCGGGCCCCGTCCGGACGGCTCGGGTCGTCGAGCCGCCCCGGCCACGGCCGCCGGGGCCCGCTCGGCGTGCCGTCGGCGGCGGTGCCGGTTACCGTGTCCGGAACCGAGGAGCACAGGGCCGACGGAGGGGTGCCGATGACGGACGTCGTCGATCGCGCGGAGCGTGCGGACGGAGCGGACGGGCCGGACCCCAGGGCGCGCCTGCTCGCGCGGGCCGCGGTGCTGTGCGCGGTGGCGGCCGTCGTCGCGATCGCGTTCACCGGCCTGCACGGGCTGCTCGCGGTGGTCGCCGAGCTCGCCGGGCTGGCGGTGACGGCGATCGGCGTGTGGTGGGCGATCGCCCGGCGCGGCGTCCTGCGCGCCGCCGGCGCCGTCCTGGCCGTCGGGGCGCCGGTCGCCGTCGTCGTGCTGGCGTACCACGCGCACGCGCTGCTGCTGTCGGTGATCGTCCTGGCGCTGTGGCTCGCCGCGTTCGTCTGCGCCCGCGCCGCGCTGCGGGCGGCCCGGCCGCCGAAGCCGATGCCCGCCAGGGAGACCCCGCCGCCGCGGCGGCCGGTGCTGATCATGAATCCGAAGTCCGGCGGCGGCAAGGTCGGGCGCTTCCGGCTCGCGGAGCGGGCCGAGGAACTGGGTGCCGAGGTGATCCTGCTCGACACCTCCGCGGAGCAGGACGTGGCCGGCCTCGCCCGCGCTGCCGTCGCCGACGGCGCCGACCTGCTCGGCGTCGCGGGCGGCGACGGCACCCAGGCCCTGGTCGCGGCAGTCGCCGTCGAGCACGGGCTGCCGTTCCTCGTCGTGTCCGCCGGAACCCGCAACCACTTCGCGATGGACCTCGGCCTCGACCGCGAGGACCCCGCCACCTGCCTGGACGCGCTGCGCGACGGCGTCGAGCTCACCGTGGACCTGGGCCGGGTCGGCGACCGGCCCTTCGTCAACACCGTCTCCTTCGGCGCCTACGCGGCCATCGTCCAGAGCCCGGAGTACCGCGACGCCAAGACCGCCACCGCCCTGGACGCCCTGCCGGACCTCCTGATGGGCGCCGACGGCCCGCACCTGACCGCCGACGCGGGCGGACGGCGGATCGACGCGCCGCAGGCACTGCTCGTCAGCAACAACCCCTACGCGGGCGCCGACCCCGTCAACCTCGGCCGCCGCCCGCGCCTGGACCGGGGCGTCCTCGGCGTCCTCGGCATCCGCGTCGACGGCGCCGCCCAGGCCGCCGAACTCGCCCTGCGCGGCGAACGGGCCACCGGCCTGACCGTGCTGTCGGCGCGGCGGGTCACCGTGCGGGCGGACGCGCCGGAGATCCCCGTCGCCGTCGACGGCGAGGCGCTGACCCTGCCGACCCCGGTCGTCTGCTCGCTCGCCGGCGGCGCCCTGCGGGTGCGCGTCCCGCGCGACCGCCCCGGCGCCGATCCGGCCCAGCAGCCGCACGCCCCCCGCCTGGACTGGCGCGTCATCGCCCGCCTCGCGTTCGCCCGGACGGAGGCGCGCGCATGACCACGCGGCGGGCCGGCACCGTCCTGCACGACCTGGCGGCCGTCGACCGCGCCGTCTACGCCGCCGTCGCCGCGACCGACACGCCCGCGCTCGACGCCGGCCTGCGCCAGCTCTCCGCCGTCGCCGACCACTCGAAGATCAACCTGTCGATCGCGGCGGCCCTGCTCCTCACCCCCGGCCGGTACCGCCGCGCGGGACTCGCGGGCGCGGCGGCCGTCGGCCTGGCCTCCTTCACCGCGAACCTCCTCGGCAAGGAGCTGGTGCGCCGCCCGCGACCGGACCGCGACGCGGCCAGGGTGATCGCCGGCCGCCACGTCCCGATGCCGGCCTCGGCGTCCTTCCCCTCCGGACACACCGCTTCGGCCTTCGCCCTGGCCACGGCCGTGGGCACGGTCCTTCCCGCCACCGCCACCCCCCTGGGCCTCCTGGCCTGCGCCGTCGGCTACTCCCGCGTCCACACGGGCGTCCACTACCCCGGCGACGTCGTGGCCGGCGCCCTCCTGGGCGGCGCCTGCGCGAGCGTCGTCCTGGCCACGGGCCGGAGGCTCACCGGCTGCTAGCGCCGTGGCCGGGTAGGGCCACGGCACTGGCGCAGGCGCCGGTCAGCCGCTGACGCTGGCGGCGCCCGTCTCGATGTGGCCGGTCGCGCGGCGGGTCCAGGACTGGTCGCTGTTCACGGTGACGGTGAAGTCGTACCAGCCCTGGGCGATCGTGACCGCGTTGAAGTAGTCGCTGACGGTGGCTCCCGGGGCGACCTGGTAGGTCCAGGTGCCGGTGCGGTAGTTGGTGGCGGTGATGGTGAACGTGACTGTCGTGGTGCCGGTGTTGGTCATCGTGAACCACACGGCCGGCTTGCCGGTGTCCGGCGCCGGCGCGTAGGAGGCGGTGGCCTCCGCGGTCTTGCCGGCGGTGGTGGCGTTGCCGGTGAAGCGGCGCAGGAAGCGGTTGGGGCCGAGCACGGTGAGGTCGTACTGGCCGTTGCCGTAGTCGGCGCCGATGTTGAAGTAGTCGCTCGCGCGCCCGTCGGTGCCGGAGGCGGCGTCGTAGGGGGCGACGGTGTACTGCCACGGGCCGCCGCTGCGGTAGGCGTTGGCGTGGATCGAGTAGTGCGCCCACGCCGTGGCCTGCGGGCCTTGGTTGGCCAGGTCGATCCAGAGCAGGATCTGGTTGTTCGCGTCGTACTCGATCCGGTCGACCCACGCGTTCGGCTGGTAGGGCAGCGCGCGGGCGGGCTTGGTGCCGGGCTCCTGGACGGGCATGGAGTTGGTGCCCGGGGCCGGGTTGATCTGCAGGTTGGCGGTGGCCTGGCTGATGGTGGCGCTGGTGTCGGGCAGCGCGGGCGCGCCGTAGAGGGGACTGGTGAAGTCGAAGGCGCCGGTGAGGTCGCCGCAGACCTGGCGGCGCCAGGTGCTGATGTTCGGGCAGACGGCGGGGGTGCCGATGGCGGCGGTCCAGGTCTCCAGGAAGCGCAGCACGGACGTGTGGTCGTAGACGTGGGAGTCGACGAAGCCGCCGCGGCTCCACGGCGAGACCACGATCATCGGGACGCGGAAGCCGAGGCCGATGTTGGTGCCGTTGTAGAACTCGCCGGCGGTGCCGGCCGGGGCGACGGGCGGGGGCACGTGGTCGAAGAAGCCGTCGTTCTCGTCGTAGTTGAGGAACAGGACGGTCGAGTTGAACACGTCCGGGTTCGCCGCCAGGGCCTGCACCACCAGGTTGACGAAGTGCGCGCCGTTCTCCGGCGGGCCGTCCGGGTGCTCGGAGAACAGCTGGTTGGGCACCACCCAGGAGACCTGGGGCAGCGTGCCGGCGACCGAGTCGGCCCGGATCGCGGCGGCGATGTCGTCCGGGGTGGAGCCGGTGCTGGGCACCGAGGCCATGCCGCGCTGGGCGAGCGGGCTCGAACCCGGGGCGCTGGTGAACTGGTTGAAGTACGCCAGGGCGTTGTCGCCGTAGTTGTCGCTCGCGTTCTGGTAGACCTTCCAGCTGACGCCCGCGTTCTGCAGCGCCTCGGCGTAGGTCTGCCAGCGCAGGCCCTTCTCGTCGCCGCCGTCGTAGGCGGGGCCGCCCGCGGTGCCGGCCGGGTCGATCTGGCCGGACCACAGGTAGGTGCGGTTGGGGCCGGTGGCCGAGAGGATCGAGCAGTGGTACGCGTCGCACACGGTGTAGGCGTCGGCGAGCGCGTAGTGGAACGGTATGTCCTCGCGGGCCATGAAGCCCATGGTTCTGTCGGAGCCCTTGGCGGCGATCCAGGAGTCCATCTTCCCGTTGTTCCACGCCTGGTGCTGGGTGGACCAGGAGTGGTCGAGCGAGCCGTCGCACTGCGCGAGCTGCTCGCCGCTGACGCCCCACCACCACGTGCTGGTCTTGCTGAGCTGCCACGGGTACTGCCGGCCGCTGCCGCCCAGCTGATTGAAGACGCTGGTGCCGCCCGCGATCTGGATCGCGGTGCGGTCGCCGAAGCCGCGCACGCCCTTGAGCGCGCCGAAGTAGTGGTCGAAGCTGCGGTTCTCCTGCATGAGCACCACGACGTGCTTGACGTCGCGGATCGTGCCGGTCGGGGCGGCGGAGGCGCTCGGTACCGCGCCGGGCAGGGCGGCGTCCAGGCCGATGGCCGCGCCGAGGGCGGCGGCCGAGCCGAGGAAGGTGCGGCGGGTGACTGGGGACACGTGAGGCCTCCGAGAAGTATGGACAACTCCGGCGGACGATCCGGCAGCGGAGACTGTCGGGCAGCCAGATGGCTACCGGTCGGTAGCCGGGTGGCGGAGAAGTTACACGCGGCCGACGGTTCGCGGAAGCCTCGCGGCATGAACACGCCGCCCCGGCCGTGGTTGACCGGTTCACCGTCTATGACGGGGCGCGGCCAGAGCGGATACTGGCCGACCGGCTCGGTTCCGGCACGCACTCCCCGGACCCAACACGTCCTTCTCTCAAAGGGGTTGGCATGAGCAGCAGCACGTACGACTACGTCATCGTCGGCGCCGGTTCCGCGGGCTGCGTGCTGGCCGCGCGGCTGTCGGAGGATCCGGACGTCCGGGTGGCGGTGGTCGAGGCGGGCGGCCCGGACACCGCGCAGGAGATCCACGTGCCGGTCGCGTTCCCCCGGTTGTTCAAGTCGGACGTCGACTGGGACTTCGACTCCGAACCGGAGCCGGGCCTCGGCGGGCGGCGGGTCTACCTGCCCCGGGGCCGGACGTTCGGCGGCTGCAGCTCGCTCAACGCGATGATCTACGTCCGGGGCGCCCGCGCCGACTACGACGGGTGGGCGGCGGCCGGGGCCACCGGCTGGTCGTACGACGAGGTGCTGCCGTACTTCCGGCACGCTGAGGACAACGAGCGCGGCGAGGACGAGTTCCACGGCGTCGGCGGACCGCTGACCGTGAGTGACGGACGCTCCGGACACCCGCTCGCCTCGGCCTTCGTCCAGGCCGCCGGGCAGGCCGGTTACAAGGCGAACGACGACTTCAACGGCGCGACGCAGTTCGGCGTCGGGCGCTACCAGGTGACGCAGCGTGGCGGCCTGCGGTGCAGCGCGGCCGTCGCCTACCTGCACCCGGCCCTCGGGCGGCTGAACCTCACGGTGCTCGCCGGCGTCCGCGCGCACCGCGTGGTGGTCGAGGGCGGCCGGGCGGTGGGCGTGGCGGTCGAGCGCGCCGGGGTCGTCGAGGTCGTGCGCGCCGAGCGGGAGGTCGTCCTGTCGGCCGGGGCGTACGGCTCGCCGAAACTCCTGATGCTGTCGGGGATCGGACCGGGCGAAGCCCTGTCCGCCCTCGGGATCGAGGTCGTGCGCGACCTGCCCGTCGGCCGGGGGCTGCAGGACCACTACATGGCGATGCTCAACTTCCGCACCGGCGCCGACTCGCTGGCCAGTGCGGCGAGCCCGGAGAACACCGCCCTGCTGGAGACGCAGGGGCGCGGACCGCTCACCTCCAACCTCGGCGAGGCCGGCGGCTTCTTCCGCAGCCGCGACGACCTGCACGCGCCGGACATCCAGTTCCACGCCGCCCCGGGACTGTTCCACCAGGAGGGGCTCGGCGCCGTCACCGAGCACGGGTTCGCCTTCGGCCCGTGCGTCCTCGCCCCGACCAGCCGCGGCGCGGTGACCCTGCGCTCCGCGCGGCCGGACGCCGCGCCGCGGATCGTCCACAACTACCTGACGACGGAGGAGGACCGGGCGGCGATCGTCGCCGGGACGCGGATCGCCCTGGAGATCGCGGCGCAGCGGGCGGTGACCGATGTCGCCACCGGGACGTACGGGGACGCGCCGTCCCCGTCCGGCTCGGACGCCGATCTCCTCGCGTGGGCGCGGCGCGCCGGCCAGACGCTGTACCACCCGACGTCGAGCTGCGCGATCGGCGCCGTCGTCGACCCGGAGCTGCGGGTGTACGGCGTGGCGGGCCTGCGGGTCGTCGACGCGTCGGTGTTCCCGTCGGTGCCGCGCGGGAACACCGACGCGCCCACGATCATGGCGGCGGAGAAGGCTGCGGACCTGATCACGGGCGCCGCGGAGCCGATCGCGGGCCGGTCCGGATCCTGATGCCCCATCGAGTCCGCCGCCCGCCCGACGCGCGCGGGTGGGGGCCGCGCACGGCTCGTGGCCTTCACCCGCTCGGCCTATAGTGGAGAACGTGGCCGCCCGTACCCGGCCACCGGGACGACATTCCGAGCGGGGAGGCCCAAGTCGTCCGCCGTGCGCCTCGACGTGAGTCCGTCCGCCGCTTCACCCGCGCGTGGCAGGAGACCGTCCATGTCGAACAACGGCCGGTTGGACCAGATCGACCACCTCGTGGTCCTGATGCAGGAGAACCGCTCCTTCGACCACATGCTGGGGTTCCTCTACCCCGACCAGAAGACCCCGTCCGGGGCGCAGTTCGAGGGCCTGAAGGGAGACGAGAGCAACGCCGGGCCCGACGGCGTGCACACCGTCTTCAGGATCCTCCGCACCACCCCCGATGCGTACTTCATGCCCGGCGCCGACCCCCGCGAGGGCTACGCGCCGACCAACACGCAGCTGTTCGGGACGGCCGATCCCGGCACGCCCGCCCCCGCCGCGACCATGACGGGCTTCGTGACGAGCTTCGTCGACGCCCTGCAGTTCGACCCGCTGCACGGCCGGACGGTCCGCCCCGGCACCGGGCCGGGGAACATCATGGGCTGCTACACCCCGGACGCCCTGCCCGTCCTGTCCGGCCTGGCGCGCGGCTACGCGGTCTGCGACCACTGGTTCAGCTCCGCGCCCACCGAGACCCTGCCCAACCGGGCGTTCGCCCTCGCCGGCACCAGCCAGGGCCGGATGGACGACCACCAGCAGGCCGGCACGCCCCCGTTCGACTTCCCGAGCATCTTCGGCCTGCTCGCCAAGAACGGCACGGACTGGGCGATCTACAGCGACGGCAAGCAGCTGACCCGCTTCGACTTCCCGGACACGACCCAGGCCGACCCGAGCCACTTCGGCGGCTTCACCCAGTTCCGCAACGCCGCCAGGACCGGCACCCTCCCCAAGGGCTTCGTCTTCCTGGAGCCCGACTGGAGCCTGGCCGGCAACGACCAGCACCCGGTCCACGACGTCTCGCACGGCGAACAGCTGATGCTCGACGTCTACACGGCGCTGCGCACCGGCCCGGACTGGAACAGGACCCTGCTCGTCATCACCTACGACGAGCACGGCGGCTGCTACGACCACGTGCCCCCGCCCTCCGGTGCGGTCCCGCCCGACGGCGCCCAGGGCGAGTTCGGCTTCGACTTCACCCGCTTCGGCGTCCGCGTGCCCGCGGTGCTGATCTCCCCGCTGATCGCCGCCGGAACGGTCTACCGGCCCGCCGGCGACACCCCGCTGGACCACACCTCGGTGCTCAAGACGATCGAGCAGCGCTGGAACCTCCCGCCGCTGACCGACCGCGACAAGGCGGCCCCGGGCTTCGGCGACGTCCTCACCCTGGACACGCCGCGCACCGACGACCCGCTGACCCTGGTCCCGATGTCCGGCGGCACGACCATGTCCGCGAACAGCGAGTCCTACCTGGACCGGGTCTGCGACGCCCTGGCCCGGCAGGCCTGAGCCCGGAGCCTCAGAGCGCCTTCGCCTGCCAGTAGGTGAACCGCTCGACCGGATCGCCGTCGAGCGACCACGGCCACGCGGTGACGGTGTCGCCGATCGCCCCGAACACGGCGCCGCCCTCGCGGACGCGGCCGGCCTGCACGAGCGCGTAGGCCAGCAGGTTCAGGTCGGCCAGGGCCGCGGCGTGCCGCAGGTAGCCCTCGCGCGGCCAGGTGGCCAGGGCCGTGTCCAGGGCGCCGGCGGCCCGGGTGTGCGTCCAGAGGCGGCGGGCCAGCAGCGCCTCGACGCCGCCCCTGGCCGCGGTGCGGTCGTGCTCGTCGACGAGGGCCGCGAGCTCGACGCCCACGGACGGCGAGACCGGCGGCGCCGAGGCCCGGAGCGTCTCCACGAAGTCGAGCTGGCCGCTGCGCGAGCCGCACTCCTCCGGCGAGAGGTAGCGCAGCATCTGCAGGTGGGCCTCGCGGTTCCAGGGGTCGCGCGCGGTCACCTCCTGCCAGACGGCGTACAGCTGGTGCGGCTCCGCCCGCATGAGGCGCAGGATCCCGAGCAGCACCACCCAGGGGAGGGGGTCGGACGGGGCGATCTCCGCGGCGCGGTAGCAGTGGTCGGCGGCCGCCCTGGCGTCGTCCATCCGCCCGGCGGCCCGGCCGCGGACCAGCTCGACCCAGCCCTCGAACACCATCGGGTCCGAGCCGCGCCGGCGCAGCCGCCAGGACCGCGCGAACGCCGTGGGCGCGGCGGTCTCGGCGAGCACGGCGAAGCGGTGCGCCCGGCGGTCCGGGTCCCGCGCGGACTCCTGGAGCAGCCGGTCGACCTGGTCGATCTGGATGTCGTCCGGCCCCAGCCGCCCGGCGGAATTCATTTGCCGCCGAACGCGGCCGAGTTGCACGTCATCGAGTTCCGGCCGCACCCGCGGACCGGAAGCGCGGAGCCTTCGGAATATCGACACGCGCCGCAGCGTAGGACCCGAAGGGGAATTTCGGACAGCCCCGGACGGCCCCCGAGAGCGAATTGTTATTTCCGGCCGCCCCGGTGAACCTACCGCTCCGTACGGCAACCGGCCGCCGGGATTGTTCAGGCAGGTTCCGCATTTGCGCCCCGCGCGGGCGGACCTTACCACTCTCGGTCACTACGAGCCAGTATCGCGCTTCACAAATGATTCACCCCGTCGGCTTGCACATCCGATAGGGCCCGTGGGCAGAATGGGCCGATTTTTAATGACCGCCCCACCCCGCGAAGAACGCAAAGAATTCAACCGGAGAGATACGCGTGAAGCTTCGCGCCCAATACCCGATCAGAAACCCCGCCGAGCCGATGAATTCCCCTGACCGCGCCTCAGAGGCGATCGTCTCCCCGTACGAGATCTCCTTGCTGCGGGCGAGCCGGGCCACCGTCGAGCCGTACGCCGCCGACCTCCCGGGCCACTTCTACGCGACCCTGTTCCAGCGCTACCCCCAGGTCCGCGAGCTGTTCCCGGAGCACATGGAGGTCCAGCACGACAAGCTCGTGCGCGCGCTGATGCTCGTCGTCGACCTGGTGGACGAGCCCGCTACCCTCGTCCGGTTCTGCTCCGAACTGGGCCGCGACCACCGCAAGTTCGGCGCCGTCAGCGCGCACTACGCGGCGGTCGGCGAGTGCCTGCTCGCCACGCTGGAGCACTTCGCCGGCTCCGCCTGGACCCCGGCCGTCGCGGCGGCCTGGACCCGCGCCTACACCGCGGCCGCCGGAGTCATGGACGGGGCCGCCACGGCCGACGCCGCCGAGCATCCGGCCGTCTGGGACGCCCGCGTCGTGGACCACCGGCGGCACGGCCGCGACCTCGCGGAGATCACCGTGCGGACCGACCTGCCGTACCCGTACACCGGCGGGCAGTTCGTGAGCCTGGCGACGCCGTGGTGGCCGAAGAGCTGGCGCTACTTCTCCCCCGCCAACGCCCGGCGCCCGGACGGGACCGTCACCTTCCACGTCCGTGCCGTCACGGGCGGCCCGGTCAGCACCGCCCTGGTGCAGCGCGCGAGGGTCGACGACGTCCTCCGGCTCGGCCGGCCGCTCGGCGACATGGTCCTCGACCCGGCCGCGCGCGGGGACATCGTCTGCGTCGCGGGCGGCACCGGTCTCGCGCCGGTCCTCGCCCTCCTCGAACAGGCCGTCCTGGACGGGGTCCGGCGGCGGACCGACGTCTTCGTGGGCACGCGCGGCACGGACGGACCGCTGGGCCTGGACACCCTCCGCCGGCTCGCCGACCAGTACTCCTGGCTCACGGTGCACCCCGTCGTCCACGACGACGACACCCCCGGCGCCGTCACCCGCCTGCCCGCGGCCCTCGCGGCGGCCGGGCCCTGGCGGGACCACGACGCCTACGTCAGCGGCCCCGGCCCGATGATCGTGAGCGCGGCCGAGGCCCTGTACCGCACCGGGGTGCCACTCGACCGCATCCACCACGACCCGTTCGTCCGGCTCGACTTCGCGCTCTGAAGTCGCCCTCGCCGGGCTGCCGAGAGCCTGCCATTTCGGTTCAATTCACCAAAACTCGGAGCCCACAGGGAATTTGACAGTCGTTCGTATCCTGCAGAACAGTTCCCCCCGACGGCGGACGATCATCGACACCACCAGGTCCGCCGACGGGGAGGACTTCACCAATGCGTTCCGGATTCCGGCGGGCCGCCGTCTGCGCCGCCACGGCGCTGGTCGCCGCGACGATCACACCGCTCGTCGGCTCGGCATCGGCCGACACCGCACCGCCCACGAACGGCTACCTGCAGATCGTCGCCCACGAGGACGACGACATCCTGTTCATGAACCCCGACCTCGCCCGCCAGTACGACGCTCCGTCCACGACGGTCTACCTGACCTCGGGCGAGCAGGCCACCACCACGGAGAGCGCGTGCCTCTACGCGCAGCACCGCGAGGAGGGCGCGCGCGACGCGCACGCCACACTGGCCGGGGTCGCGAACGACTGGGCCTTCGACACCCTCACACTCGGCAACGGCAAGACCGTCGAGGTCGACACCCTGCGCGGCACCGCGAACCCGGTGCGCCTCGTCTTCTTCCGGCTCTACCAGAGCGGCGACCCGGGCGCGGCCGGCGAGACCTCGCTGGACGACCTCTACATCGGCCCCCTCCCCGACGGAAACGGGCACCTCGTCACGCCGAACCCCAAGCGGACGGTGGGCAGCCAGGGCACGGACGGCGACGAGTGCCGAACCGCGCCGGCCCACCCCGACACGACGCCGGACTACCGCCCCTACAACAACCAGACCTACACCCACGAAGAACTGGTCGCCGCCCTCACCGACCTGATGGGGCAGTACAACCCGGGCATCCTGCTCGCGCAGGATCCGAAGGTCTACCCGCTGGGCAGGGGACACGACGAATCCGGCTACGACTACCGCACGGACCCGCTCAACTACGGCGACAACTCCGACCACCGCGGCGCCGCGCGCTTCGCGGGCGAGGCGGCGGCCGGCTACCACCCCGCCCGGGGCAACGTCCTGCTGCGGTACTACCGCGACTACAACATCCGGCTGCGCCCGGCGAACGTGGACCCGCGCCAGGCCTCGGCCAAGTGGAGCGTCTTCAAGGACTACTACCTGCCGCACGACTCGGAGCTCCACGAGAGCGGCGCGGCCAGCTGGCAGAACCACTACGCGATGTACGAGTTCCGCTCGTACCCGCGCTGGTTCAACGGCACCACCTGGTCGGCCCAGGACGGCAACGGCCTGCTCAACGCCTTCGCGGTGGTCAACGGACAGCCCTCGCAGTGGAAGGAGACCGCGAGCGGCGGGGCGTGGACCGGCCCGGCGGGCCTGGGCGGCGGGCAGTTCGCGCCCTACCTGACCGTGGTCAAGGACGGCAAGGGCCTGCTCCACCTCTTCGGCATCCGCCTGGCGGACGACAAGGGCACCGACAACCACGACGAGATCGTCACGCTCGCGCAGACCTCGGTCGGCGGCGGCTGGGGCGCCTGGACCTCGCTGGGCAACCCCAACTCCGACGACGTCGGCGAGATGATCGGCTCGCCCGTCGTGACGCCCAACGCCAACGGGGCGCTCACCGTCTTCGTGCCCAACGCCGGAGGCGGCGTCAGCGCCGTCACCCAGCAGCAGGACGGCAGTTGGCCGGGCACCTGGGCGGACCTGGGCGGCGCGTGGGTCCAGGACGGTCTCGCGGCGAGCCTGGGCACCGACGGCCTGATCGACGTCTTCGCCCCCACCGTGTCCGGCCACGACCTCCTGCACTGGCGACAGAGCACGAAGAACGGCCCCTTCGTCCCGGACGCAGCCTTCAGCGGGCCCACCCCGGCCGGGCCGATCGGCATCGCGCAGACCGCCGGCGGCCGCAAGGAGATCCTCTTCTCGCACCCCGACACCGGGAAGACCGTCAACCAGTGGGTGCAGGCCGACACCACCTGGACCCCCGTCTCCTCGTCCACCGGTGGCCCGGTCAGCGTGGACGGCCCGAGCGCCGTCACCGCCAACGGCCGCATCGTCGTCGCGACGCGCAACGGCGGCGGCGGCGTCAGCCTGGCCACCCAGACCGAGGGCAACGGCGCCTTCACCACGGTCTGGCAGGACCTCGGCTCGGTGATCGTCGGCGCGCCGTCGCTGGCCACCGACGCCACCGGCCGCGTGGTCGTGCTCGCCCTCGGCACCGACGCCCGGCTCCACCTGCGGCGCCAGACCGACGCCAAGGCGGACAGCCCGTTCGCCGACTGGCAGGCGGCCGGCTCCTCCTGACCGCCCCGCTCGCCGCGCCCCCTGACCGCGGATGCCGCGTCAGGGGGCGCGCCTACCCCTTCCCGTGCGCCTACCCGTTCCCGTGCACCTGGACGACGGCGTGGCGACCGCTCGTCCGCCAGGCCGTCCCCGTGCCGTCGAGCCGCGCGACGGTGGGGGCGTCGAGGCCGACGATCACGTCCGACTTCAGCGTCCGCAGGGCTGCGACGGGGGACGGGAAGTACCCGGCCGTCTCGGCGAAGCGGGTGGTCGGCGGCCAGCGGCGGTCGCCCACCAGGCGGCGGTAGTTGAGGTCGCCCTTGAGGATCGTCAGGGCCGCCCCGGCGAACTCCGCCCGGAGGTCCTCGGGCATGTCGGCGTACGGCAGCGGCGCGCAGGAGAACGGGTGCGCGCGGACCACGAGCGTGCCGCCGGCCATCGCCTCCCACAGCCGCTCGCCCACCGCCGAGGCGGCCGGCTCCGGCGCCGCGCACAGGCGTTGCAGTGCGGCGAGGACGTCGGCCGGCGTGGCGTCCGAGACGAAGTACGGCTGCGGCTTCACGTGCAGGACGACCTGTGCGGCCCGCCCGGCGGCCAGGAGGTGGTCGATCAGGACGAGGTCCGGCAGCAGTTCCCGGCCGGCGTTGTCCGCGACGACGCAGACCCGTCCGCCCGGCGTGCGCTCCAGCTCCGCCCACAGCTGCGCGCTGTCGTCGGCGACGAGGTCGGACGCTCCCGGCCCGCCGGTCCCCGCGGTGAGCTGGAAGCTCAGGTCCGCCCGGTTGCCCCACAGGGCGGACGACAGCAGGGCCTCCGCCCGTCGGGCCGTCGGGAGGCCGTCGAGCCCGCCGAGTGCGGCGAGTTCGTCGTCCACCGCCGGCCCGGCCAGCTCCGCGCCCTTGAACGGCGCGAACGGATCGACGCCCTGCCACGCCCCGGGCCGGAAGTACCCGGTGGCGTCGAGCAGCCGCCGGTAGAAGTAGCTCTCCGCCCAGAGGAACGGCGCCTCCTCCCACGGCGTGCCCCACAGCCCCGCGCCCCACTCCTCCCAGCGGGCGGCGTCCGGCGCACCGTCCCCCAGCGGCTCCAGCACCCCGGTCGTGCTCTCCACGAGCAGCCGCTCGACCGCCGCCCGCTCCCCCGGCCCGTAGGGCAGGGCCGCGAGCAGGCGCCGGACGAGTTCGGGGTGGCGCTCGTGGAAGACGCCCCGGGCGAAGGACCCCGGGACGTCGCTGCGGATCACGGGTGCGTTCGACACGCTGGGGCTCGTCTCCTCGATGCGGGCGCGACTCGGCGACGGTAGCAGCGGGCCGGCGGCGGTCGCGGACCGGTGGAACCGCGGAGATCCTCCCGACCTCGGCCGTCTGCGTGGACGGGCACGGCCCCCAACCCCTCTGCCCCTCGCCCTGAGGTCAGCCGCTGCGGGTGAAGGTCCCGAGGCCCTCGTGGCTGAACTGCTCGACCACCGCGGTCGAGGCCCGCCCGTCGGCGCCAATGGTGAAGGTCAGGCCGGTGAGGCCGACGGCGTTCTCGCCCTTGCTCTGGTAGCTGAAGACGTCGCCGTTGTAGTGCTGGAGCGGGAACTGCTGGTTGTCCGGTCCGAGGCTCATCACCAGCCCGCCGCCCTGCTCGCTCACCGTCATCGGCCCGTAGTAGCCGCTGGCGTACGTCCCCGTGTAGGCCGCGTTCGGCTTCGCCGGGGTGGCGCCGGCCGGCGGCTTCGCGTAGTCGGTCGGCGAGGAGGCGGGCGCCGCGATGCCCGGCAGGAGCTTGCCGAACAGGCCGAGCCAGTCGACCGTCTCCCGGCCGTACTGGGCGAGGTCGAAGAACTCCTCGGCCACCGCCTCCGGGACGCCGATCGGCTGGCCGTTGGTCAGGACGACGATCCCGAGCTGTTCGGTCGGCAGCAGGGTCACCACGGTGGCCGCGCCCAGGTCGAAGCCGCCGGAGTGGTTCAGCCGGAGCCGGCCCAGGGTGTCGTAGGTGACGTTCCAGCCGAGGCCGTAGAAGCCGGCGTTGCCCGCCGGGGACCTCGGCGGGGCGTTGACGATCTGCGGCACCCGGGTCTCGTTCAGACCCGCCGGGTCGACGATCTGCTTGCCCTCGAAGGTGCCGTCCGCGAGCTGCATCCGCATCCACCGGGCGAGGTCGTCCACGGTGGAGCTCACGCCGCCGGCCGGCGACTGCGGGTCCGCGTTCTCGGTGGTGCTGACCTGCCAGCCGCCGGCCGTCTTGACGTGCGGCGTCGCCTTGTTCGCCGCGCTGTCGTAGGCGGAGCGCAGGGAGCTGGTGGAGTTCATCCCCAGCGGCTTGTAGAGGACGTCCGCCGCCAGGTCCTCCCAGGCCACCCCCTTGGCCTTGGCCACGGCCACGGCCGCCTCGGTCAGGCCGTAGTTGGTGTAGGCGTAGCTCGCGCGGAACGGCGAGAGCGGCTGGTCGCGCAGGTGCTGGAGGATGTAGTCGCGCGGGTAGCCGAGGTCCTCCAGCAGGTCTCCGGCGTGGTCCGGCAGGCCGCTGCGGTGCGAGAAGAAGTCGGCGATCGTCACGTGGCTGCTCACCCACGGGTCGGCCAGCGCGAAGCCCGGGTCGTACTTCGTGACCGGGTCGTCCCACTGCACCGCCTTCTGGCCGACCACGCCGGCGACCACGGTCGAGGAGATCGGCTTGGAGACCGAGGCGAGCTGGAACACCGTGTCCGGGTCGACCGGCTCCGGCCGGCCGAGCTGGCGGACCCCGAAGCCCTTCGCGTGGATGACCTTGTCCTTGTAGACGACGGCCAGCGACACGCCCGGGACGCCCGTCTTCGTCATGGCGTCCTGCACGTAGCCGTCGATCTTGTCCACGGCGGAGGACACCTGCTGCTCGGTCAGCTGGGGCGCCTGCTGCGCGGGCGGCGCGGTGGCCGGGGCGGACGAGGCGCTCGGGGTGGGGGCGGCCTCGGGACCGGTGCCGGCCGCGGACGTGCACCCGGCGAGCAGCGCGGTGGCCAGCAGCGGGGCCGCGGTGCGCAGCCCCGGCCGGGCGGCGGTCCGGCCTGGCCCGGGGACGGTCCGCCGGGCTGCGGCGTGACGATGCATGAAGGTCCTCCCTCGTCCGGGCCGCGCCCGGGATCCGGCGGCGCCGCCGTCCGCCGCACGGTGCCGAGTAGTCGACGGCCCATACCCGGCGCGGCCGCCGCCGTGCGCCGCCGCCCCCGCATTCCACCCGTCCGGCGGCGCGGATGCCGCCGGCCCGCCTACTACTCGACGTCCTCGACGTACTCGACGATCTGCATCATGCCGAGGTCCTCGTGCTGGAGCTGGTGACAGTGGGCGACCGTGCGGCCGGTGAAGTCCTCGTACCGGACGAGGAAGGTGACGCGGTCGCCGGGTTTGCCGCCGGCCAGGCCGACGGTGTCGTGCCAGACCGGCGGGTCGAGCCGCGTGCCGTTGCGGTGGGTGACGAGGACGTGGTTGGTGTGCAGGTGGAAGGGGTGGTTGAAGGCGGGGTTGGTCTCGTCGGTGCGGACCGTCCACCGCTCGACGGTGCCGAGTCTCAAGGTGTGGTTGACGTGCCGCGGGTCGAAGAGGCCGTAGGCCGGGTCGCGGGCGGCATCGCCGGCGGGGTCGGCCGCGGGGGTCGGGTGGGTGCCCAGGCAGCGGAAGGCGTTGGGGAACGGGGCCGCGAAGACGCCCGGGTCGACGTGGAACACGACTTCGCGGTCCGCGTCCGGGTTGGCGACGTCGCGCTCGTCGAGGAAGGGCTTGCCGGGCGGAAGCGCGGTCGGCAGGGCCATCGGCGGCTCGACGGGCGGGCCCGCCACCTCGACCGTCATCAGGGGAGCGGACACTCCGGCGGCGCGCAGTTCGTACGTGCCGGGCTCGCAGCCCTGGACGAGGACGTCGGCGCGGTTGCCCATGGCGAGGGTCACGGCGTCGGAGGCGACGACGGCGGGGAAGGTCACACCGTCCTGAGCGATCTGATGCAGCGTCAATTTCGATTCGCCACAAGTGACTTGGAGCGACAGTGCCCCGAAGGCGGTGGCGGCGACGAGTCGCCAGCGCTGCACTTCGCCCGGGCGCAGCGTGAGGGTGGGGTTGACGGCGCCGTTGACGGTGTAGGCGGCGGGCACGGCCGCGAGCGCGCCGCCCGACGTGAAGTCGGGCACCCGGCCGTCCTTGAGCCGGAGTTCGTTGACGCACACGACGATGTCGGACGCCGCCGCGATCTCCGGCACCTCGTCGACGTCGCCCTCGACGACGAGGACCCCGGCCATGCCGCCGACGATCTGCACGGACGTGGCCCCGTGCAGGTGGGGGTGGTACCAGTGGGTGCCGGCCGGGTGGTCCGGCGGGACGTCGACGGTCGTCACGTAGCGCGGCTCCGGGGCGCCGGCGGCGACCTCGTCGGCGGTGCGCGGCGCGAACGCCCGGTGGACGTTGTCAGCGTCGCCGGACGGGGAGACGTGCAGTCCGTGGGTGTGCAGGTTGAAACTGTTGAAGTCGTGCGGCCGGTTGTGGTCGCCGGTGTGGGCCGGGTTCGGCGGCAGGCCGTTGACCTGCGTCAGCCGCAGGGTGTCGCCGCCGCGCACGCGCAGGGTCGGGCCCGGGATCGTCCCGTTGTAGGTGCGCGTGGTGACCCGGCCGCAGCCCGGGACGGCGACGTCCGTGAAGCGCACGTCGAGGGTGCGCTCGACGACCCGGGCGGACGAGCCGGGCACCGGCTGCGAGGCCCACACGACCGGCTGGGGGAACTCCCCCGGCGGCGGGGCGAGCGGCGGATCGACCGGCGGGGCGGCCGGGGGCGCCGGGGGCGCCGCCGCGCTCCGGCCGGCGAAGAGCCCGTCGGACGCCGCCACGAGGACGGCGGCCGCGGGGACGGCCTTGAGCACCGACCGGCGGGCGATTCCCTCTTTTTCGCTCATAGCGGGGCAATCTAGATCAACCGCACAGGGGCGGTCCGGAGGCACACCGCAGTGGGCGGTACTCGGGCGGCCCGGGCGGCTCAGGCGACGGGCGGGTAGCCGCGCGTGCGGACGAGGTCGTGGGTGAGGCGGGTGAAGGCCCGGGCGGCGGCGCTCTCGTAGGCGTCGGTGCGCCACAGGAGGGCGACGGCGCGGGTCGGGAGGGCCGGGTCGAGCGGGACGGGGGTGAGGCGGGGGTGGTCGTGGGTGACGGCGTCGGGCAGGACGGTCGCGAGCGGCGTGCGCTGCACGACCTCGGTGAGCGCCTGGATGGAGTCGGCCTCGACGGCGATGCGCGGGCTGATGCGGTGCCGCGCGAAGTACCCGTCGATGTGGCCGCGCGTGGCGAAGTCGGCGCTGAGCAGGGCGAGTTGTCGATCGGCGAGCTCCCGGACCGGCAGCGGCCGGCCGGCCGGGTCGGCGGCGGGGTGGTGCGGGCCGGTGACCAGGGTGAGCGTCTCGGTGAACAGCGCGGTGGCGGTGAGGCCCGCCGGGTGGGGGCCCGCGAAGGCGATGCCGAGGTCGAACTCGTCGGCCAGCAAGCCGGTTTCGATGCGGTCCTGGGTCGCCTCCCGCACGGTCAGGGCGATGCCGGGGTGGCGGGTGTGGAGCTCGGCGACGAGCGGGCCGACGAGGTAGGCGGTGAACGTCGGGGTGACGGCGAGCCGCAGCCGGCCGCGCGAGAGGTCCTGCACGTCGTGGACGGCCCGCTCGGCGGCGGCGAGGTCCCGCAGCGCGCCGCGCGCGTGGTGGGCGTACGCCTCGCCGGCGTCGGTGAGGCGCACGGTGCGGCCGGTGCGGTCCAGCAGTTGCGTGCCGAGGGTCCGTTCGAGCTGCTTGACCTGCTGGGACAGCGTCGGCTGGGAGATGTGCAGCTCTTCGGCGGCACGGGTGAAGTTGCCGTGGTCGGCCACGGCGAGCAGGTAGCGCAGGTGGCGCAGTTCCAGGGCCATGGAGCAACTATAGACGGCATCGATGGAAACCATGGTTCATGCGTCTTGGACACTATAGGTACAGGTCATGCATGGTGGATCTCACCAAGGCCCGACGGGCCGGGCCACTGCGAAGGCCCGGCCGCACGAAGGCCCCGGCCGCACGAAAGCCCGGCCGCCATGAAAGGGAGTGACCTCATGCCCGACCTCACCGAGGGCCTCGCGCAGTTCCAGCGGGACGTCTTCCCGGCCAAGAAGGAGCTCTTCGCCCACCTGGCCGCCCACCACGCACCCCACACGCTGTTCATCGGCTGCTCCGACGCCCGCGTCGTCCCCGAGCTGATCACCGGGTGCGAGCCCGGCGAGCTGTTCGTCATCCGCACCGCCGGCAACCTCGTGCCCGCCTACACCCCCGGCGCCGACGGCGTGGCGGCGAGCATCGAGTACGCCGTCGCCGCGCTGGGCGTGCGGGAGGTCGTCGTGTGCGGCCACTCCGCGTGCGGTGCCATGACGGCGCTCGCCCACGGCCACGACCTGAGCGGCGCGCCGGCCGTCGCCGACTGGCTGCGGCTCGCCGACGCCTCGGTGGCCCGCACCGCCACCACCGAGGACGTGCCGGCCCTGGTCCGGCAGAACGTGCTCGCCCAGCTGGCGAACCTCGCCACCCACCCGTCGGTGGCCCGCGCCCTGGCCGGGGGCCGCATCGCCCTGCGGGGCTGGGTCTTCGACATCGCCACCGGCCGCGTCGAAGAGCTCCGGGCCACCGCCCCGCTCGCCGCCTGACACCGACTCCACTTCCGGGTGGCCCCGTTCGGCGCCTCCCGGCCCCCATGATCCCGCCCGCACCGCGCGCACGACGCGCGTGAGCGGCGCCCACCGAAAGGAACCACCCGTGGTGCACGCCCAGTTCGACCCGACCGCCCGCCAGGCCCTCGCCGTCGCCGCCGTCGACGCCAAGACCCGCAAGGACCTCTCCTGGCAGCAGATCGCCGACGTCTCCGGCCTGTCGGTCGCCTTCACCACCGCCGCCGTCCTCGGCCAGCACGCCCTGCCGGAGTCCTCCGCGAAGGCCGTCGCCGAGCTGCTGGGCCTGGACGAGGACGCGGTGATGCTCCTCCAGACCATCCCGACCCGAGGCTCGATCCCCGGCACCGTCCCCACCGACCCGACGATCTACCGCTTCTACGAGATGCTCCAGGTCTACGGCACCACCCTGAAGGCCCTGGTCCACGAGGAGTTCGGCGACGGCATCATCTCCGCGATCAACTTCAAGCTCGACGTGAAGAAGGTCGCCGACCCCGAGGGCGGCGAGCGCGCCGTCATCACCCTGGACGGCAAGTACCTGCCGACCAAGCCGTTCTGACCCTGATGGGGGGGGGGGCCCGCCCGCCCCCCCCCCCACAAATTATTAGTAACACGCCCATCTAAAGGGGGCGCCCCCCAAACAACAAAACCACCACGTAGGCGC
>NZ_JBHYWI010000009.1:0-92100 GCF_042751525.1 Kitasatospora sp. NPDC059408 | reverse complement strand
CACACCCCCCGGCCGCCCACTCCCCCCCCCACAACGCGCTCCTCCCCCCGCGGGGGGGGGGCCCCCCGGGCCCCCCCCCCCTCTTTTTCTGAGGAACCCGCCATGGACTTCGGCCCGCGCACGAACACGGTCATCGACAAGGTCGCCTGGATCCGGGTCGAGGACGGCCGTCTCCTCGCCGCCCGCACCCGGGGCCGCGAGCTGTACTACCTGCCCGGCGGCAAACCCGAGCCCGGCGAGACCGACGAACAGGCCCTCGTCCGGGAGGTCCGCGAGGAACTCGGCGTCGCCCTCGACCCGGCGACCGTCACGCCGCTGCTGATCACGCGGGCCCCGGCGGACGGCAAGCCCGCCGGAACCGTCGTCCGCACCGCCTGCTACACCGCCGACCACACCGGCGTCCCCGCACCGCACGGCGAGATCGCCGAGATCGCCCACCTCACCCACGGCGACCACCCGCGCGCCAGCCCCGCCGCCCGGCAGGTCCTCGACCACCTCGCCGCCACCGGCCTGCTCCTGCGCTGGTAGGCGACCGGTCGGCCGTGAACGGCCGGCCACGCGCCCGGCAGTGGATCAGTAGAGGCCGTGGAACGGCACCAGCGAGAGCAGCGCCCCCACCCCGGTCGCCATCAGCCCGAAGCGCGCCGCCCGGGCGCCCCGGCCGCCCGCGGCGGCGGACACCCGCGGTGCGCTCTGCCGGCTCTCCGGCGGCGCGGTGTCGATCTTGGTGAGCGCGACCCGCCCGGCGAACTCCGCCCCCGGCCGCCGGCGCACCCGGACGTCCCACGGCCGCGCCGGATCGTGCTCCACCACGACGGTGCGCCCGACCCGGAAGTCGTCCAGGTCCATCAGGTTCACGACCACCGTCGCGTCGGCCCGGTACGCGCGGCCGCCCGTCGGCGCGACCGTCAGGTCCAGGCGCAGCGGGATGTCCGGGCCCTCGCCGGTCGCCCGGGACGCCTCGATCCGCGCCATCGCCGGCTCCAGCCGGGGCGGCTCCGTGCCCGCCGCCGCGCGCCGCCGGGAGCCGGCGACGAGCAGGGCGATGGCCCCCAACGCCGTCCACGGCACCAGGTTCGCGCCGACCACCGTCAGCGTGACGGTCGTCCCGACGTCGTCGGCGGCGATGCCCGCCACGATCGCGCCGATCTCCCCGCCCAGCAGGACGCACAACAACAGTCCGGCCCAGTACACCCCGGCTCCTCCACTCGCTCGGCGCGCATCGTACAGCCGGGCGCCGCCCCGGACTGCGCCGCATGCGAAGGGCCCTGACGGCGGGGCCGGTCGCCGGGCACCGGGCCGGCCACCGGGTCAGTCGCCGGGCGCCGCCGGCGACGGCTCGGCGCTCAGGCGGTTCGACGCGCGGGCCAGGAGGCCGACGAGCAGGGCGCGTTCCTCGGCGCTGAAGCCGTCGGCGATCCGGCGTTCGATGGCGACGGCCTCCGCGTCGGCGCGCACCAGCAGGGCCTTTCCCTCCTCGGTGAGGCGCAGCTCCGTCACCTTGCGGTGCCAGGGGTGCGGCTGCCGGGTGATCAGGGCCTTGGCTTCGAGGTTGGCGAGCACGGTGGCGATGGTCTGCGGCGTGACCAGGCAGGCGCGGGCGAGCGCGGCGGCGGACAGGCCCGGGTGCTCGTCGAGCGTGTACAGCGCGACGTACTGCGGCACCGTCAGCCCGAGGGGCCGGAGTGCCGCGTGCTTGGCCGCCATCAGCTCCTGTTCGACCCGCTTGATGTGCAGGCCGAGGCGTTCGGTGAGCGGCATCTCCATGGGGGCGATCCTACGCCACCGGCTCATCGCACCCTGGCTCATGACAGAACCCTGATACTCATAAGAACCCTGTTGACTATCAGGGCTCTGTTACATGTAAGGTCTCTGTCATTCCCACTCTCCACCACTCCTGGAGGCACCCCATGTCCAGCCGCGCACCGCTCGACCACGTCGTCGCCGGGTCCGGACCGGGCCTCGTCCTGATCCACGGCACCGGCGCCGACGCCACCTCCAACTGGGGCGGTCTCATCGACCTCCTGCGCGACCGGTACACCGTCGTCGCCCCGAACCTGCCCGGCGCGGGCGCCACCGCCACGGACCCCGCACCGCTCGACCTGGACGACCTCGCCGACCGGGTCGCCGCCACCGCCCGCGCGGCCGGCCTCGACCGCTTCCACCTGGCCGGCCACTCGATCGGCGCCGTCGTCGCCACGGCCGTCGCCGCCCGGCACCCCGAGGCCGTCACCTCGCTCGCCCTGCACGCCGGCTGGCTCCGGACGACGCCGCGCGAGGCGTTCATGTTCGACCTGTGGGCGCGCCTGCTGCGCACCGACCCGGGCCTCCTGGCCCGCGAGTTGATCCTCGCCGCGATGGGGCCCGGCCTGCTCGGCGCCCTCGACGAGGAGCAGTTCGCCGAGATGGCCGCCGGCTTCACGGCCATGCTCGACGACCGCGTGCTCGGCCAGATCGAACTGGACTCCCGCGTCGACCTGCGCGAGGCGGCGGGCCGCGTCACCGCCCCCACCCTCGTGGTGGCGAGCGCGGACGACCGGATCGTCCCGACCCACCACCAGCGCGAGTTGGCCGCCGCCGTCGAGGGAGCCGAATACGTCGAGCTCCCCGGCGGACACGGCCTCCCGTTCGAGGACCCGGCCCTGCTCTTCACCCTCCTCGCCGACTACGTGGACCGCCGCCAGGCACTGGAGCCGGCGCGGTAGGTCCGCCGGCCTGCCGGCTCCTGCGCCTGGCGGCGGCGAGGGACCGTGGCGTCAGAGATCCTCGACGCCCCGGTAGTGGCGCCGGATTTCGTCGAGCACTGCCTCATCGGCGGCACGGACGTCCCAGAAGGAGCTGTCCACCTCCTCCAGGACGACCACCGGGACGCCGTCGGCGAAGCCTCGGGCCTCAGCGTCGATCAGCTGGAGGCCCGGCGTCGTCAGGGACAGCAGCGTCAAGATGTCCATTCCGGTGCCGGCGGAGCGGCGCTCCAACTCGGCGCAGCGCGGATCCACCCGTTCGTCGAGCTCGACGAACCACGTGAGCCCCAGGCCGAAGCTGCCGAGCCGCACCAGCAGTTCGGCCGGCGTCACGTAGTGGCCCTCCTGCCAGGCGCGGAAGGTGATCCCCTTCATGCCCTCCGCCATGGACCGCCCCTCACTCGGCAGTGGTGGCGGCGCTGGACGACTCCGCGACCACGAGGGCCAGCAGGCCGGGGAAGCGGTGCTCGATGTCGGAACGGCGCAGCGTGGCCATCCGGCTGTTGCCCCGGTCGACCTGGCGGATCAGCCCGGCCTCGCGCAGCGTGCGGAAGTGGTGGGTGACGGTCGCCTTGCTGACGGGCAGCGCGAACGAGCTGCAGGTCCGCGCGTCACCGGCGGGCCCGGCCGCAAGCTCCCGCACGACGCGCCGCCGAAGCGGGTCGGCGAGGGCCGCCAGGACGCGGCCGAGTTCGATCTCCGCCGTCGCGGGGTGCCCCTCGTCGTCGGGCATCGCCACCACCTCCAAGGTATGACTTGCATCGTACCTGTTCGATCGCTAGCGTCCCGAGGTACGAAAACTGTCTTACCTCTACTGTCCATGGAGACGCGCCGTGACCCAGCCCTTCACCCTCGTCGGCACCGCCCGCCCCAAGCCCGAACGCGTCGAGGAACTGCGGCAGTTGCTGCTGTCGTTCGTCGAGCCGACCCGGCAGGAGCCCGGCTGCCTGGAGTACCACTTCCACGAGGACCGCGACGCGCCGGGCGTCTTCGTCTTCTACGAGGCCTGGCGCAGCGAGGAGGACCTGAACGCCCACCTTGCCCTGCCGCACCTGCGGGACTTCTGGGAGCGCCGGATGGACTACCTGGCCGAGGACCTGGAGATCCGCTACCTCACGATGCACAGCCCCTACGAAGAGCGGGCCGCACGCGGCTGACCCCGGACCGGACCCGCCGCTCCGGCCCGGGCCCGGCGTTCAGGCGGCCAGGGCGCCCGGCCGGCTCAGCCGCCGAGCTCGTGCCGGACGGAGCCCGGCTCCGGGTCCCCGAGCTCGATCCCGTTCTCGTCGAGGCCGTTGACGATCCGCAGGCGGCGCGCCTCGTGACCGTCGCCGAAGTCGAACTCCACCCCGACCGTGCCGACGTCCAGGTAGCAGCGTCCCGATTGCGGTCGCCGTTCGACGAGCGCGACCCCGCGCAGTTCCCGGCCGACGAACGGTTCGAGGCGGTCGTCCCGGTGGGACCACTCCGGCGTGAGCTCGAACCACTCCCACCCGGAGACGGCCGCGGACGTGTCGATCGTGTCCCAGCCGATCGAGAGGTCGTGGAGCTTCGAGTGGCAGACCTCCACCCGGGCGCCGTCGAAGTCCAGCACCACCGGGCAGTCGGCGAACCAGTCCCCGTCCTCGGCGAAGCGCACCACGGCGAACCCCGTCAGCCGCCGCCCGACGAGCCCCGCCAGGCGTGCCGCGTGCTGCTGCCGAACCGCGTCGATCCCGACGAGAAAGGTCGGGCTGAAACCTGAGATCCCCATGTCCACGGGCCCCAGTTTCGCTTCCCACCGCGCCAACGGACAACCCGTCACCGGTAGTAGGGTGAGCGCCGCCATGCGCGCGCGACGAAACGACCTCTCGTACGACACCCACAGCCCCGCGCTCTCGCTCGACGCCGCCGGGCCGCGTGAGCCAGGGTTGCGGGTCGAGTGCGCCGACGGTGGCCGACTGGTGCTCCGGCAGGGCGTCACGACGCTGCTCCTCGGCCGGGTCGAGCCCGGCCACTGGGGCGTCGCGGTGCACCGCACCGGCCGGTACCGGTCGCCGGTCCCGCCCATCAGCGCGGCCTGCATGCGCCGGCGGCCCGACTGGCTGCACCAGTTCGCCGACCACCTCGAACGGGCGGCGCACGGGCCCCTGCACGCCGGCCGGTGGCTCCTGCGCAGCGGGGACCTGCCGCCGGACGCCCGCCCGGCGGAACTCGTCACCGACTGGCCCGCCGCCCAGGTCGGTTGGGACTGCCCCGGCTGGAACGGCGTCGTCCCGCTGCGCCCGCCGGGCGACCCGGCCGACGCCAGGGTCCGGGCGCACCGCAAGCACGTCCGCGACGGGACCCTCGCCCCCGTCCTGCTCTGGCGGGTCAGCGCCCTGGACGGCTACGTCCTCCTCGACGGCCACGACCGACTGCTGGCCGCCCGCACCGAGGGCGTCCGACCGCCGTACGTGGTGCTCACCCGCGGCCTGGACGCTGCGCGGCGGACCCGCCGGGCCGACGAGGCCGCGGCGCGCGTGCCGCGCCTCGAACGCCACGGCGACCGCGCCCGCCGGGCCGCGCTGCACGCGCTCGGCGAGGCCGCCGCCCGAGCCGAGCTGGAGAGCGCGCCCACCGTCGCCTGGCCCCTCCCCGGCGGCGCGCCCGCGTGGGACGCGCTCGCCGCGGCGGACGCGCCCGGCTGGTCCGCGTAGGGCGTGACCTTCGATCCGTTGGACACGCCCTGGCTCAGCGGGCCTCCGCCGAGGGCGACTTGACGGCCGTGAACCGCAGCGCCCGGTCCGTCACCGGCCCCTCGACCAGCCGCTCGACGTCCTTCTCGTACGCCATCTCGACCGTCCACGGCCCGCGCGTGCCCGCGCGCGGGAAGGCCGCGATCCCGCGCTGGACGTAGCCGGAGCTCAGGTCCAGGAACGGCACCCGCTCCACGAGCGGATCGTCCAGGACGGGTTCGACGATGCCGTGCCCGTGGGCGTCCATGTGGTCGAGCAGGCGGCAGAAGTGCCGGCAGACGAGGTCGACCTTGAGCGTCCAGGAGAGGTTGGTGTAGCCGAAGGCGAACGCGAGGTTGGGCACGCCGGAGAGCATCATCGCCTTGTAGACCGTCGTGTCCGCCGGGTCGACCGGCCGGCCGTCGACGCTCAGCCGCACCTTGCCGAACGGCGACAGGGCCAGCCCGGTGGCCGTCACCACCAGGTCGGCGGCGAGCTCCCGGCCGGAGGCGAGCAGGACGCCCGTCCTGGTGAACCGCTCGATCCGGTCGGTGACCACCGAGGCCCGCCGGGCCGAGATCGCCTTGAACAGGTCGCCGTCGGGCACGATGCACAGCCGCTGCTCCCACGGGTCGTAGCGCGGCGTGAAGTGCGTGTCGACGTCGAAGTCCTTCGGCAGCCGGCGGCGGACGTCGGCGATCAGCACGCGGCGCATCAGCTTCGGCGCGCGCATGCAGGCCCGGTAGAGGCCGCGGCCGAGCAGGATGTTCTTGCGGCGCACGATCCGGTGGGCGAGCCGGGGGCCGAGCAGCCGCAGCAGCACGGCGGCGATGCCGTCCTCGGCCCGGGCCGAGAGCACGTAGCCGGGAGAGCGCTGGAGCATCGTGACGTGCCCGGCGCGGACGGCCAGCGCCGGGACGAGCGTGACGGCGGTGGCGCCGCTGCCGATCACGACGACGCGCTTGCCCTCGTGGTCGAGGTCCTGCGGCCAGTGCTGCGGGTGGACGACCCGGCCCTCGAAGTCGTCGAGGCCGGTGAACTCCGGTGCGTAGCCCGCCTCGTGGTCGAAGTAGCCGGTGCCGAGGAAGAGGAAGCGGGCGGTGAACGTCACCGGCGCCGCGCTCCCGGCCGTCTCGGCGGTCACCGTCCAGCGTCCCGTCTCCGACGAGAACTCCGCGCCGGTCACCCGGTGTCCGAAGCGGATCCGCCCGGCGATCCCGAACCGGGTGACGGTCTCCCGCAGGTAGTCCAGGATGCTGTCGCCGTCCGCGAGGAACTTCCGGCTCGTCCACGGCCGGAAGCCGAAGCCGAAGGTCGGCATGTCCGAGTCGGACCGGATCCCGGGGTAGCGGAACTGGCGCCACGTGCCGCCGATCGCGTCGTGCGCCTCCAGGACGGCGAAGGACGTGCCGGGGCGGCGCGCCTTGAGGTGACAGGCGGCGCCGATGCCCGAGATGCCGGCACCGATGATCAGCACGTCGACGTCCGTGCCGGGCGCCTCGCTGGTGGTCCTGGTCGTCACTCGTGCCTCCTGGCCGTCGCGGTGCTCGGGACATGTCGGTGACGAGCATCTCCCGAGGACGCCGAAACGTTCCACCCCGCCTCCGTGGCCGCCCGCCACCCGCCGGGCGCCGGGTGGTGGATCCCCGCAGCCCGGCACGGGGATCCACCGTCCCGGCCGGGTCACCGCGGCCGGAGGTCCAGGACGAGCTCGCGGGGCAGGCCGTGGGTGTCGTGGAGGTAGTGGAGGTCGTCCTCGGTGAGCGGGCCGCGGAAGCGGAGGCGGGACAGCACCCGGCGGCCGCGGTCCAGGAGCCGGCCGAAGCGGTGCTCCTCGTCGAGGAGGATCCGGCGGACGACGTCCGGGTCCACGTCCTGGCGGAAGCGGTCCAGGGTGTGGCGGATCAACTCGTCCGGCAGGTCGCCGAGTCCGCGCTGCGGGTCGTCGCGGCGCAGCACGGTGAGCACCCGGCGCACCAGGCGGCGCAGGACGTAGCCGCGGCCGGTGTTGGACGGGAGGACGCCGTCGCCGATGACGACGATGCCCGAGCGCAGGTGGTCGCAGACGAGGCGCAGGGACGGTTCGTCGAGGTGCCAGAGGGTCGGGAGGAGGCGGCGCCAGGGGTCGAAGACGTCGCACTCGAAGACCGACCCGCGGCCCTGGAGCAGCGAGGAGAGCCGTTCCAGGCCGAGGCCGGTGTCGACGTTGCGCTGCGGGAGCGGGACGAGCGAGCCGTCGTCGAGGCGGCGGTGGCGCATCATGACGTGGTTCCACACCTCCACCCAGCGGTCGTCCCGCGTGGGCGTCGACCGCGGCGGGGTGTCGCCGGTCCACAGGAAGATCTCGGAGTCGGGGCCGCAGGGCCCGGTCGGCCCGTTGGACCACCAGTTGTCCTCGACGGTGAGCTCGACCGGGACGCCGCGGTCCTGCCAGAGCTCCAGCGAGCCGGTGTCGGGGCCGACCCGGTCGTCGCCGCCGAAGACGGTGACGTGGAGCAGGCCGGGGTCGACGCCGAGGCCGTCGGTGAGCAGCCCGTAGCCCCAGTCGAGGCTCTGCGGGCCCTCGTAGTCGCCGAGGGACCAGGTGCCGAGCATCTCGAAGACGGTCAGGTGGGTGCGGTCGCCGACCTCGTCGAGGTCCGTGGTGCGCAGGCAGCGCTGCACGTTGACCAGGCGCCGGCCGAGCGGGTGCGGGCGCCCTTCCAGGTGGGGCGTGAGGGGGTGCATGCCGGAGGTGGTGAACAGCACCGGGTCGCCGGGCGGGGGCAGCAGGGTCGAGCCGGTGATGCGGTGGTGGCCGCGGTCCTCGTAGTACTCGATGAAGGTACGGACGAGCTGGTCGGTGTTCATGGGGTGGCTCCTTCGCGTGCGGGCCGGGCGGAGGCACCGGACAACGAGTCCACGCGATCGTCGGAACCGAGGAGGGAACACCTCGAAGGCACCACCGGCGGACCGTTTCCGGTCGCCGGGGGGAGGGGGTACGTCAGGCGGCGGCAACCGGCGAGCTGGTCGCTCGCGCGGCTGCGGTGGTGCTTCGGTCCATGACGTCCATGCCACCGAGGTTAACGCCCCGGGCACAGCACGTGCCAACCGTTTTCCGTGCGCGCCCCGCTCACCCGCACGACGGCTCCCGGGGCCGCCTTCGGACCCCGGGAGCCGTCCTCACGCGGCGGACGTCACATGTTGATCATGTGGCCGGCCAGGCCGTGGATGGCCTCCTTGACCGCCTCGCCGAGCGTCGGGTGCGCGTGGACGTTGCGGGCGACCTCGTGGACGGTGAGGTCCCACTGCTGGGCGAGCGTCAGCTCGGGGAGCAGCTCGGTGACCTCGGGGCCGATCAGGTGGGCGCCGAGCAGTTCGCCGTGGGTGTCGTCGCAGATCACCTTGACGAAGCCGATCGGGTGGCCGAGGCCGTGCGCCTTGCCGTTGGCGGTGAAGGGGAACTTGGCGACCTTGACGTCGTAGCCGAGCTCGCGGGCCTGGGCCTCGGTGTAGCCGAAGGAGGCGATCTGCGGCTGGCAGTAGGTGGCGCGCGGGATCATGGCGAAGTCGACCTCCATGGTCTCCGCCCCGCCGATGGTCTCGGCGGCGATCACGGCCATCGTCTCGGCGGCGTGGGCCAGCATCAGCTTGGCGGTCACGTCGCCGATCGCGAAGATGTGCCCGGCGCTGGTGCGGCCGCGGCCGTCGACCGCGATGGCGCCGCGGTCGGTGAGCTTGACGCCGGCGTTCTCCAGGCCGTAGCCGTTGACGCGCGGCGCGAAGCCGATCGCCTGGAGCACCTTGTCGGCCTCCAGCACCTGCTGCTGCCCGTCCTTGGTGACGGTGACGCGCACCTTGGCGTTCGGGTCGCTGTCGTCGATCGACTCGACGCGGGTCGAGGTCAGCACCTCGATGCCCAGCTTGCGGTACTGCTTGGCGAGTTCGGTGGAGACCTCGACGTCCTCCAGCGGCACCACGCGGTCCAGGAACTCGACGATGGTGACCTTCACGCCGTAGTTGTGCAGCACGTAGGCGAACTCGACGCCGATCGCGCCGGCGCCCGCGATGATGATGCTCTCGGGCAGCTGCTCGGTGAGGATCTGCTCCTCGTAGGTGACCACGCGCTCGCTCAGGCTGGTGCCGGGCAGCAGGCGGGTGGTGGCACCGGCCGCGATGATGCAGTGGTCGAACGTGACGACGTCGAAGCCGCCGCCGCTGAGCGCGACCTGGAGGGTGTGGTCGTCGACGAACGTGCCCCAGCCGTCGTACTCGGTGATGCCGTTCTTCTTCATCAGGTAGTGGACGCCCTTGACCCGGCCGTCGGCGACGGCGCGGCTGCGGCGGAAGGCCTCGCCGAAGTCGAAGCTCACCCGGCCCTCGACCTTGATGCCGAAGGTCTTGGCCTCCTTGGTGAAGATGTGCGCCAGCTCGGCGTTGCGCAGCAGGGCCTTGGAGGGGATGCAGCCGACGTTGAGGCAGACGCCGCCCCAGTACTTGGCCTCGATGATCGCGGTCTTCAGGCCCAGCTGGGCGGAGCGGACGGCGGCGGTGTAACCGCCGGGGCCCGCGCCGAGGACGACGACGTCGTAGTGCGTGCTCATGGTGCTGACTCCTCCGAGGGTGTCACGGTGGTCCTGATCTCGGTCCCATGGTGGCAGGACCGGGCCCGGCGCACCCACCGGGTCTCGGCGGGCACGCTCCGCGCGGCACCGTACCCGTCCGGGGGCGCAATTGTCAGTGGTGTCCGCCTCCGTGATCGATGTCGCAGGTCACCGGGGTGGGCCGGCGGACGGCCTCGCGCGTTCGACGCCGGGCCCGCCGCCGGCGGGTCACCCGGCGAGCGCCGGGTAGTCGGTGTACCCCTCGGCGCCTCCCGTGTACATCAGGCCGTCGCGCAGGGGGTTGAGCGGCGCTCCGGTGCGCAGGCGCTCGACCAGGTCGGGGTTGGCGAGGAAGCCGCGGCCGAAGGAGATCAGGTCGGCACCGGCCGCGAGCAGGCGCCCGGCGGCGGCCAGGCCGCCGTCCTCGGGCAGCGGCTGCCCCCAGCCGAGCACGGGGTTGGCGATGAGGGTGCCGGGCCAGGCCTTGCGGAGCTCCTGGAAGACGGCGTCCTCGGGGTCGGCGAAGACGACGTGCAGGTAGGCGAGGCCGTCACCGGCGAGTTCGCCGGTCAGGGCGCGGTAGATCGCCGCGGTGTCGCCCTCCGCCATGCCCTGGCCGGTGAAGCCGGGCGACACCCGCAGGCCGACGCGCTCCGGGCCGATCTCGGCGGCGACGGCGCGGACCACCTCGACGACGAAGCGGATCCGGTTCGCCACCGGGCCGCCGTAGCCGTCGGTGCGGCGATTGGTGTTCCGGGCGAGGAACTGGTGCAGCAGGTAGCCGTTGGCGCCGTGCACCTCGACGCCGGCGAACCCGGCCTCGACGGCCCTGCGGGCGGCGGCGGCGAAGTCGGCGACCGTCCGGCCGATCTCGGCGACGGTCAGCTCGCGCGGCACGACGGACTCGCGGTGGCCGCCCGGGGTGTGGATCGTCTCGGGCAGCGCGACCGGTGAGGGGGCGACGGGGTGCAGTCCGCTGTTCTCGGGGTGGCCGATCCGGCCGCCGTGCTGGAGCTGGAGGAACATCCGTCCGCCCGCCGCGGCCACGGCGTCGGTCACCGTGCGCCAGCCGGTGACGTGCTCGTCGGCGTGGATCGCCGGGATGTCGGCGTAGGTGCGGCCGACCCGGTTCGGGGTGGCGGCCTCGGCGATGATCAGCCCGGCGGTGGCGCGCTGGGCGTAGTAGGTGGCCATGATCGGCTGCGGGACGCCGTCGGCGCCGGCCCGGGTGCGGGTCATCGGAGCCATCACGAGGCGGTTGGGGAGGTGCAGCGGGCCGAGGTCGGCGGGCTGGAAGAGGCCGGGGGTGCGGGTGTTCGCCGTGTTCGCGTTCGTCGCCGTCGTGTTCGCCGTGTTCGTAACGTTCTTGTGCGCCGTCTTCGTCGTCCTCGTCGTCTTCGTCGTCATGCCGGAACCGTAGAAGCTCACACCGGTGTCAGCTTCAAGTGCGGTGGCCGGGGGCCGGGGGCCGGGCTGACGGCCGGGTGGGCCCGCCGCCCGAGGACGGCAGCGGGCCCACCCGGTCGTCAGGCCGCCACCTCGTGGGCGTGGTCCTCGCCGAGGCCGCCCCCGGCGCCGCCGCCCGCCTGGGGCGACACGGTCGCGGGCCGGTCGAGTTCGCCGAGGTCCCACGCGAACGTGCCGACGGCGTGGGCGATCACGGCGATGTTCGTGTCGAACGCGTCCCGGTCGAGGTTGTCCAGGCCGTCGCAGGCCTTGTGGTAGCAGGGATCGAAGGCGACGCCCGCCGTGCCGCCGTAACGGGCCTGCTGCGCCGCCGACTTGACGACCTCGGCGCCGGTGTCGGTGCCGCCCGCCGGGATGCCCGCGTCGATGAACGGGCCGTAGTCGGAACGCCCGTTGAAGGCCACCGGCTCGTGCGGCAGGCCGCGGCGGTCGAGGAAGTCGGAGATGTGCCGCTGGATCTGCGCCGAGCCCGCGGGACCGGCGCCGCCGCCGGTGCTGCCGGAGCCGTCGTAGACGAACTGGGCGTGGTTCGGGGAGGCGATCATGTCGAAGTTGAGGTAGAGCCGGATCTTCTTCCGGTCCGCCTCCGCCAGCGACTTGACGTACGCCTCCGAGCCCTTGAGCCCGAACTCCTCGGCGGACCACCAGGCGAACCTGACCTTGTTCCGCACCGGCCGGACACCGAGGTTGCGGGCGACCTCCAGGATGCCCGCCGAGCCGGAGCCGTTGTCGTTGACACCCGGGCCGGCCGGGACGGAGTCGAGGTGGGCGCCGACGAAGACGGTGTTGTTCTCATCGCCGCCGCGGGTCTCGGCGAGGACGTTCCACGTGGTGCGCGGCTCCGTGAACGTGCGGATGTCGAGGCTCACTTCGACCGGTCCGGCCGCCGCCTTCGCCGCCAGCGCCTCCCCCGCCGCCTTCGAGACGCCGCCGACGGGGATCCGCACCGCGTTCGGCTCGCCGAGCGTCCCGTTCAGGTCGCCGTCCGCGCTGTTGTAGACGATCGCGCCGGCCGCGCCCGCCGCTGCCGCCGCGGCCTGCTTGACGGCGAAGCCGCAGCCCCCGCGCCGGATCAGCGCGATCCGGCCGGTGAACTCCCCCTCCGGGTAGTCGGCGGCCGCGCAGCCGGTGGCCGCGCCGACCGGCACGACCGCCAACTCGCCCTTCACGCCCGCCTCCGGGCCGCTCGGCGAGTACGTCATGGCGATCACCGGCACCTGCTCGGCCTGTGGTGACACGACGTCGAGGCGCTGGGTGCGCGCCTCGAAGAACGTGTAGGAGAACTCCTGCCGCGAGACCTTGAGCCCGGCCCGGCGGGCCTGCTCGTAGACGTAGCGGGCGGACTCCTCGTGGCCCGGCGAGCCGGCCGCCCTGGTGCCGCCGTTGCGGTCGGCGATCCGCTGGAGGGCCCGGAGCGTGTCGAGGGCGTCGTCGGCGCTGCTCCGGTCGACCAGCCGGGCCGCGAGCTGCGCGCCCCGGCGGGCCGGGTCCGGGTCGGCGCCCGCGGTGCCTGCCCCGGCGAGCAGCAGCGGCACGGCCAGGGCGGTCGCCGTCACCGCGGCTCCGACGGGGTGGGCGAGCGGGGTTCTCGTACGGCGGGTGCGCGGGCGGCGGGTGCGCAGCGTCAAGGCGAGTCCTTCCGACGGTCCGTGGACTCCGATTTGACATGACCGTCACCAGGCCTGCCAAGACCGCCGCGTCCGTCCGGGGGGAGGGCGCCGCGGCGCGACGGGATGCGGACCGGTCACCGCTCGGTGATGCTGGAGAGGTGGGGGACTCTCTTCCAGGAGTGTGACCATGTCCATGATGGATAAGCTCAAGAGCCTGCTCAAGGGCCACGAGGACCAGGCCGAGAAGGGCGTCGACAAGGCGGGCGACGCCTTCGACGAACGCACCGAGGGCAAGTACGGCAGCCAGGTGGACACCGCCCAGGACAAGCTCAAGGAACAGTTCCGCGACCAGCCGCCGCAGTAGGCCCGCCGCTGTCCCCTGAAGCTGACGCCCCGGTCCGGCCGCCGTGCCGCGCCGGGGCTCAGTCGTGCCCGTCGGCGGCGGCTCCCTCGGGCTCCGGCACCGCGCCGCAGTTCTCGCACGATTCGGCCCCGGGCCGCTCGCGCAGCCGTCCGCACTCCGGGCAGACCCGGTCCAGCCAGCAGGCCGCCTCTCCGCCTTCGTCCATGCCGCCGATTGTGCCGCCGGGTGCTGCGCCACGGCGAGTAGACACTGTCTACTCGGCCCTGGTAGACAGTGTCCATGACCGAAGAGGAGAAGGACCTCCGCACCCGCCTGGTGGCCGCCGGAGTCGAACTGCTGGCCCGGGACGGCGTCCAGGCGCTCGGCCTGCGGGAGATCGCCCGCCGGGCCGGCGTCTCGCACGGCGCGCCGCGCCGCTACTTCCCCACCCACCGCGAACTGCTCGCCGCCATCGCCCGGCACGGCTTCGGCAAGCTCACCGACACCCTCGCCGCGGCCGACACCCTCGCCGCCACCGACGGCCTCCCGCCCCGCGACCGGCTCACCGGGCTCGCCCGCGCCCACCTGCGCTTCGCCGCCGCCAACCCCGGCATGTTCGAGCTGATGTTCCGCCACGACCTGCTGGAGGGCAGCGGGGCCGACCTCCGCTCGACCTCGCTGCCGCTCTTCCGCACCTTCGCCCGCCTGGTCGGCGAGGCCTGCCCCGAGCGCGACAGCGGCACCACGGCCGTCGCCCTGCTCGCGAACCTGCACGGCCTCGCCCAGCTGCGCGCCTGGGGCAGCCTGCGGCTGCTCACCGGCGACGACGACGTGGAGCCGCTCCTGACGGCGATCGTCGACGCCCACCTCGGCGCCCCGGCGCAGCGGTGAGCGCCGCCCGGCGCGAGCGGCTCACGCTCGCCGCGAGCATCACCGGCGCCGTCGTCGTGGCCCTGGACGGCACCGTGCTGTCCGTCGTCCAGCCCAGCCTCCAGCGCGACCTCCACACCACCGCCGCGGCCGTCCAGTGGACCAGCACCGGCTACCTCGTCGCCGTCGCCGCCCTGCTGGTCTTCGCGGGCCGCCTGGGCGACCGGTACGGGCACCGGCGCGTGTTCGGCGCCGGAGTGGCGGGCTTCGCCGCCGCCTCGGCCGGGATCGCCCTGGCGCCGGGCATCGGCTGGGTGATCGCCCTCAGGGTCGCGCAGGGCGTCGCGGGGGCCCTGCTGCAACCCGCGACCCTCGGCATGCTGCGCGCGGTCTTCCCCGGCGAGCGGCTCGCCGGGCCGATCGCCCTGCGCACCAGCGCGATCGGGCTCGCGGCCGCCGTCGGACCGCTCCTCGGCGGCGCGTTCACCGCACACCTCGGCTGGCGGGCGGTCTTCTTCCTCACCCTCCTGCCCGCCGCTGCCGCCGGACTGCTCGCCCTCGCCGTCCCGATGCCGGGGCCCGTGCGCGGCGGGGACACCGGCGGGCTCGACCTGCCGGGCGCGGCGCTGCTCGCGCTCACTCTCGGCTGCCTCGTCCAGTCCCTGGTCGGCCTGCCCTCCCGGGGCAGCACGCTCGGCCTGGCCGCCGCCACCGTCCTCGGCCTCGCGTTCGCCCGGCACGAGCGGCGCACCGCCCGTCCGCTGCTGCCCCCGGCCGTACTGCGCTCCGCCGGGGTGACGCCCGTGCTGGGCGCCCTGCTCGCGGCGTCGGCGGCGCTCTCCGGGACGCTCTTCCTCGCCACCTACTTCCTGCAGGACGTCCTCGCCCTCGACCCGTTGCAGAGTGCACTGCGGGCGCTTCCGCTCGCCGTGACGATAGTGCTCGCGGCGCCCGCCTCCACCTGGCTGGCGAACCGTCACGGTGCCAGGGAGACCGTCGTGTCGGGCATGCTGCTGGTCGCCCTGGGCGTACTGCTGATCTCCCGGCTCGACCGGTCGTCCGGGCCGGTCGGGACGGGGGCCGGCTTCCTCCTGCTCGGCGCCGGGTTCGGCGCGGTGATGGCCACCGCCACGGCCATCGTCGTGCGCGGCACGGCCGCCTCCCGGGCCGGGGTCGCGGGCGGCCTCCAGCAGACCGCCATGAACGTCGGCCCCGCCCTCGGGGTGGCGCTGGCGGCCACCGTCGCCGGACCCGCCGCCGTCGGCACGGCGCTCGGCCCCGCGGGCCTCGCCCTGGCCGCCGTCGCCACGGGCGGCGCGCTGCTGGCCACCCGCATCCCCGGCGCAGAACGGGGCGCGGTCGTGCCGGAGGGGCGCTGAGCGGCCTCGACGAGCCCCGTCGAACCGCCCGCGCGCCTGCCCGGGCCGCGCCGAGCGCTCGCCCGGGGCACCGCGCTCGACCGGCCCTCACCCGTTCGGCCGACATAGGCTGGCCCTGACCACCACCGCCCCGACGGCCGGAGGGCCGATGAGCCGACGCCGCCCCGCCAGCCATCCGAGCGCCGACGCCCTGCTGACCCAGCTCGAAGGACTCACGGCGCGCGCCCTGGCGCACGCCGAGCTCCAGCGGGCCCAGGTGGAGCTGGCCGAGGCGCTCCAGCGGGAGCTGCTGCCGGCCGCCCTGCCGCAGCGGCCGGAGCTGCGGGCCGCGGCCCGGTACGCGCCGGCCCGGCACGGCCTGAGCGTCGGCGGCGACTGGTACGACGGTTTCCCCCTGCCCGACGGCTCCCTGGCCTTCTCGCTCGGCGACGTCCAGGGCCACGACGTGGAGGCGGCGGCGCTCATGGGCCAGGTCCGGGTCGGCCTGCGCGCGGTGGCGGCCACCGCCGCCGACCCCGGCGAGGTCCTCGCCCGGGCCAACGACCTGCTGATATCCCTGGACAGCCGCCGCTTCGCCACCTGCAGCTTCCTGCGCTACGACCCGGTCACCGGGGACCTGTCGCACGCCCGCGCCGGCCACGTCCCGCCCGTGTGGGCCAACCGCGACGGCCGCTGGGGCCACTGCGCCGACGAGGGCGGGCCCCCGCTGGGCGTCCTGCCCGGCGCGACGTACCCCGTGACGCACCACAGGCTCACCGGGAGCGGGGTCATGGCGCTGGTCACCGACGGCGTGGTCGAGGGCCCCGCGTTCCCCATCGAGGCCGGGCTGGACGAGGTCGCGGCCGTCCTGCGGGAGCGGGTCGGGGCCGACCCGGACGAACTGGCCGCCGCCGTGCTCCGGGTGGCCGACCTCACCGGACACGCCGACGACGCCGCCGTGCTGGTCCTGCGCCACGACCGCTAGCGGCTCCCGGCCGGGCCCCGGGGCAGGCCACGCGTGTCACACCCCGCATCGCCGACCGGGCGTAGTGAGATGCTGCCGTGCCGCTGACTACGCCGTTCCGCCCCCGTTCCCCCCGTGACCTGGCGGTGACCGCCATACGACTGCTCGCGGTCACCGCCGTCTACCTCGCCGCCGGCCGGCTCGGCCTGCTGCGCCAGGTGGTGATCGCCGGGGCCAAGGTCACCCCGCTGTGGCCGCCGACCGGGATCGCGCTGACCTGCCTGCTGCTCCTCGGGCTCGGCATCTGGCCGGCCGTCGCGCTGGGCGCCTACCTGGTGGTCGTCACCATCGGGCCGGCGCACTGGAGCTCGCTCGGCATCGTCGCCGGCAACACGCTCGCGCCGGTCGCCGCGTACCTCATGCTGCGCCGGGTCGGCTTCCGGATCGAGCTGGACCGGCTCCGCGACGGGGTGGCCCTCGTCTTCCTCGGCGCGTTCGCCGGCATGCTGGTCAGCTCCACCATCGGCACCACCGTGCTGGTCCTGAACGGCTCGCTGCCGGCGGACGGATTCTGGTCCACCTGGTCGGCCTGGTGGACCGGCGACGCGATGGGCGTCCTGGTGGTCACCCCGCTGCTGCTGGCGCTGCGCACCGCCCGGCCGCCCGTCGATCCGGGCCCGTTCGACTGGGTGGAGCCGGTCCTGCTGCTGGCCGGGACCGCCGCCGCCACCCTGATCGCCACCTCGACCACGGTGAACCTGCTCTTCCTGGTCTTCCCCTTCCTGATCTGGGCGGCCCTGCGCTTCCGGCTGATCGGCGCGGCGCCCTGCGTGCTCCTGATCTCGGTGCTCGCGATCGTCGCGGCCACCGACCGCAGCGGACCGTTCGCCCGCCACGGACTCGTCGCCGACATGGTGGTGCTCCAGGCCCTCAACGCGTGCGCGGCGCTGACGGGCCTGCTGCTGTCCGCGATCATCGCCGAGCAGCGCAACACCTACCGCCGCATCGAGCAGGCCTGCGTCGAACTCGCCGAGGTGGTGAACCGGCTGGCCCCGGGCGAGGCGGACACCAGCCAGTGGCTGCCCCCCGACGACGGCGGCCGGTAGCCGCGCCCGCCCGGAGCGTGGGCGGGCCGTTCAGCTGCCGGTGGCGACGGGACGGGACGGCCGCCGAGCATCGACGGGCTGCTCGACGACCTGCTCGACGTCCTGCTCGATGGGCTGATCGTCGGACTGGTCGGCAACCTGCTCGGCGACCTGCTCGACGGGCGACCCGACGGGCGGCCCGGCCGGCTTGGGCCGGGTGAGCGCCACCAGGAGCGCGAGCTGGACGACCGCACCCACGGTGAGCCCGGCCCACACGCCGTTCACGCCGAGCGGGCCCGACAGCACGGTGGCGGAACCGAGTTGGGCGCCGAGACCGGCCGTGACGGAGACGACCAGCGCCCGCCCCGCGCCCACGGCCTGGTGCACGCCGCCGACCGCGACGACGAAGGCGTACGGCAGCAGGTAGGGCGCCGCCAGGTGCAGGAAGCCGGCGGACTGCCCGGCCACCGCCGGGTCGTCGGTGAACAGGCCGGTCACCGGTCCGCCGAGCGCCGCGCACAGCACGGCTGCGACCGCTCCCAGGAGGGCGGCGAACCAGCCGGTGGCGCGGGCGAATCGACGGAGCTCGGCCTCCTCCCCGGCCCCGGCGAGACGGGCGGCCCCGATCGCGGCGGCCTGGCGCAGCGCGTAGAACGCCATGGTGACGACGAGCAGCACGCGGTAGCCGACGCCGTACCCGGCCACGGCGGCGACGCCGAAGCCCGCGACGAGCGCGAGTTGGGCTGTCCCGACGGCCATCCGGGCGGTGAAGTCGAGGCCGAACGGTGCCCCGGCGCGGACGATCCGCCGCAGCTCCGGGCCGAGCTCCGGGCCGGCTCCTCCGGCGGGCCCGCCCGTCCGGCGCTTGGCCAGCAGCCGCAGTGTGAGGACGAACGCGACCGCCCGGGAGGCGGTGAGCGCGAGCGCGGCACCCGTCACGCCGAGGCCCGGGACGGGTCCGGCGCCGAGGACGAGCAGCGGGTCGAGCGCGAGGAGCAGCGCGTTGGAGAGCAGCGCGATCCGCATCGGGGTCCGGGTGTCGCCGGCGCCCTTGAACAGTTCGTCGGCGACGCGCTGGCCGGAGAACAGCCCGAACGCCGGGAACACGACGGCGAAGTAGCCCGCGGCGAGCCCGGCCGCGGGGCCGTCGAGGAACCCTGCCGCGAGGTGCTCGCGCAGCAGGAAGCCGGGTACGGCGAGCGCGACGGTCACCAGCGCGCAGAGCCGCCACGCCGCGCGCGTGGTGCGGGCGGCCCCGGCGGCGTCCCCGGCCCCGAGGGCGCGCGAGAGCCGCAGGCTCGTACCGGAGGCGACCACGAGGACGAGACCGAGCAGCAGGTTCTCGACGGTGCCCGCGAGGGTGACGGCGGCGACGGCCGCGCCGCCGAGCCCGGCCACCCAGTAGGCGCCGATGACGGAGGCCACGACGCCGGACAGGAGTTCGGCGTAGACCGGTCCGGCCAGTGCGGCCAGTCGTGCCAGGTGTGTGCGCATGTTCCCTCTCCCGGCAGCGCCACGGCCGCTCCCTTGAGCCGCCCCCCGTCTGCCTCGAATAGAGATACATCGGATCGAGGCACATCGACAAGAGGTAAAGTGGCGCGCGCACCGGGCGCACTCCGACGAAAGGGCTTCATCGTGCTGACGCTCGCGATCCTGGGGTTCCTCTACGACCAGCCGCTGCACGGCTACGAGCTCAAGTCCCGGATCACCGGCCTCACCGGACACGTCCGGCCGGTCAGCGACGGCGCGCTCTACCCCGCCATCACCCGGCTGGAGAAGGCCGGCCTGCTGCACCGCAGGACCGAGCCGGGCAGCGGCGCCGTCCCCCGCCAGACGCTGGAGCTGACCGCCGCCGGCCGGGCCGAACTCCGGCGCCGGCTCGGCGACCCGGAGCAGGCGGAGATCACCGACCAGATCCGTTTCTTCGCCCTGGCCGCCTTCCTCCACCACCTGGCCGACCCGGCCCGCCAGGCCGCCGTGCTGCGCCACAGGCTCGACTTCCTGGAGGCGCCGAGCAGCTTCTTCTACGACGGGCAGGGCCGGCCGGTCACCGCCGAGCGCGAGCCGAACCCGTTCCGCCGGGGCATGCTGCTGGTCGCCCGGGCCTCCGGGGCGGCGGAGCGGGCGTGGCTCGCGGAGACGATCGCGCAGCTGACGGGGGCGGGAGCCGCCGGAGCCGGGGACGCGGGGGGCTCGGGGACATCGGGGGACACAGGGGCTTCGGGGGACACAGGAGCTTCGGGGGCGTAGGCCGGGCTGCCCCGCTCCCCTGCCGAACAGCACAGAAACAGCACCGAAACCGGACCGAACGGGACCGAACGGCAGGGTGGGGAAGCGGAATTACCCCGATCGACACCTGGTCCCTCCGGGCCCACCCGTCGCTATGATGATCCGCCTCACGTCCGACGGGCCCGCGGGGCACCGGTGCGGCGTGAACCCGCCACCGGGCCCCGCCCGCTCCCCTGGAGGCCGCCGTGACCACGTGCGAGACCGCTGCCGTCCAATCCGCCCCGCTGCGGCGGGACGACATCCCCGGCTGGTTCTTCAGTCTCGACCGGGCGGCCTTCGGGCACCTGCTCGCCACCCAGAGCGCGGCCGGGGTCGCCGGCGACATCCTCGAACTCGGCAGCTACCTCGGCCGCAGCGCCGTCCTGCTCGGCGACCACCTCCGGCCCGGCGAACGGCTCACCGTCTGCGACCTGTTCGACTCCGACGCGGGCGACGCCGACAACGCCGCCGAGATGGCGATGTCCTACCGCAGGACCCTCACCCGCAGCGCGTTCGAGGCCAACTACCTCGCCTTCCACGACGCCCTGCCGGAGATCGTCCAGGCCCCCACGTCCGCGCTGGCCGACGGCCGGATCCCGGCGGACAGCTGCCGGTTCGTCCACGTCGACGCCTCGCACCTGTACGAGCACGTCGCCGGGGACATCGCCGTCGCCCGCGCGGCGCTCGCCGCCGACGGCCTCGTCGCCCTCGACGACTACCGCTCCGAGCACACCCCCGGCGTCTCCGCGGCGGTCTGGGAGGCGGTGTTCACGGGCGGGCTCCGGCCGGTGCTGCTGACCCCGATGAAGTTCTACGGGACGTGGGGCGACGCGGCGGCCGCGCGAGAGGTCCTGCTCGGCCGTGACTGGCGGGCCGAGGGCTACACGGTGGACGAGGACACCATCGGCGGGTCGCGCGTCCTGCGGCTCAACTACCAGGTCAAGGCGCCGGTCCAGCGCTCCACGCCGCGCCGGCTCGCCCTGGACCTCCTGCCCCCGGTCGCCACCCGCGCGACCCGGCGCGTGCTCCGGACGCTGCGCGAGCGCCGCGCCGTCCAGCCGGTGCGCGCCGTCTGACGGCCGGACGGGAAAGCGCCCCCACGGGGCCGGACGCAGCGGCGTCCGGCCCCGTTCGCGTGCGCCACCTTACGTGGTCATATTTTCGTATTGGCTGATTCTGCATCACCCACACGAGTGAATCACCTTAAAAGGTTTGCCCAAGGAACGTTAAAGAGCACATAGTGAGGGCGCCTCGATTTGGTCTAGGGGTAGCCAAGTCCAGGCAAAATCTTGGGTGAATCGTGAGTGAATCGTGAGTAAGGAGAAGGCCTTGTTCCACGGAATCACGGCGGCTGGATACGGTCAGCGCCTGCGCGAGGACATCGCGCGGACGGGCACCACGCCGCTCATCGGGGTGTACGACATGTACTCGGCGTCGATCGCGGCCGAACACTACGACGGAATGTTCGTCTCCGGATTCGGGTTCGCCGCCTCCTACTACGGCCTGCCCGACATCGGCTTCATCGCCTGGCCGGACATGCTCTCCTTCGTCGAACGGCTGCGCGGCGCCTTCCCGCAGCACCACCTCCTGGTCGACATCGACGACGGCTACGTCGATCCCGAGGTCGCCTGCCACGTCGTGCGCCGGCTCGAACGCACCGGCGCCTCCGGCGTGATCCTGGAGGACCAGAAGCGCCCGCGCCGCTGCGGCCACGCGGACGGCAAGCTCGTCCTGCCGCTCGACGAGTACCTGGAGAAGCTGAACCTCGTCCTGGAGAACCGCACCGACCTCGTGGTCGTCGCCCGCACCGACGCCACGGAGGAGCAGGACATCCTGCGCCGCGCCCGCGCCCTGGCCGAGACGGACGCCGACGTCGTCCTCGTCGACGGGGTGCGCAGCGAGGACTGGATCCGGCGGATCCGCCGCGTGGTCGGCGACAAGCCGCTGCTGTTCAACCAGATCGCGGGCGGCAAGTCGCCCCGGCTGTCGCTGTCGGAGCTCGGCGACCTCGGGGTGGACGTCGCGATCTACAGCACGCCGTGCCTCTTCGCCGCGCACCGGGCGATGGACGAGGCGCTCGCGGGGCTGAAGGTCGACGACGGGCGGCTCCCGGCCGCCCCGGCGAACAGCCGGCCGGTGGGCGTGCAGGAGTCCACCGAGCTGCTGGAGCGGAACATCGCCCGCGCCCGGGGGCTCGTGGAGGTCACGGCGTGACGTCGGGGTCACCCGGTCCGGTCCGCCATCGGGCATCCGCCCGGTGGCGGGCCGGCGCCGCCGGACTCGCCGGGGCGTGCGCGCTGCTCGCGGGCGGTGCGCCGCCCGCGGCGGCGGGCGGGCTGATCACCGTCATCGACAACTCGCACGCCGACTCCTGGGTGGAGGTCGACCGCACGGCCAACGTCCAGCAGGGCGGCGGCTCGGCCGGCAGCGACCACGACGGTGCCGGGTCGGTGGTCGGCGGGTCGGTGGTCGGCGGGGCACTGGGAGGCGGGTCGGTGGTCGACGGAGTGGGCGCGCTGGTGGGGCCCGGAACGAAGGAAGGTGATGGATGAGCCCGCAGTGGCTGCGGCGGCGCGGCGTGGATCCCTACATGGCGGCGCTGGCCGGCACCGTCGGGCTCGCCGCCCTGTTCCCGGCGACGGGCACCGCGGCCCGCTCGGCCGCGGTGGCCTGTGACGTCGCGGTGGCGCTGCTCTTCTTCCTGTACGGCGCGCGGCTGTCCACCCGCGAGACCCTGGCCGGGCTGCGCCACGTGCGGCTGCACGGGCTGGTGCTCGCCTGCACCTTCGTCCTGTTCCCGCTGCTCGGGCTGGCCACGGCCGTGCTGACGCCCGTCCCGCTCACCGACCAACTGCGCACCGGCGTGCTGTTCCTGTGCCTGGTGCCGTCGACGGTTCAGTCCTCGGTCGCGCTGACCGGCGCGGCGCGGGGCGACGTCCCGGCGGCGATCTGCGCGGGCACGTACTCCAGCCTGGCCGGGTTGGTGCTGACACCGCTGCTCGCCGCCTGGCTACTGGGCTCGCACGCCGAGCTCTCGGCCGAAGGACTGCTGCGCATCGCGGCCCAGTTGCTCGCGCCCTTCGTGCTCGGGCAGGTGCTGCGGCCGCGGATCGGCGGGTTCCTCGGGCGGCACAAACGGGTGCTGGCGCCGGTCGACCGCGGCTCGATCCTGCTCGTCGTCTACACGGCCTTCAGCGCGGCGACGGCCCAGGGCATCTGGCACCTCGCCACGCCCGGCGCCCTGCTCGGCCTGGCCGCGGTGCTGCTCGCCCTGCTCGCCGCCTCGCTGGCCGCCGCCCGGCTCGGCGCCCGCGCCCTGGGGCTCGGCCGCCCGGCCGTCGTCGCGGCCGTGCTGTGCGGCTCGCAGAAGAGCCTGGCCAACGGCCTCCCGATGGCCACGGTGCTGTTCGGCTCCGAGGCCGGGCTGATGGTGCTGCCGCTGATGCTCTACCACCAGCTCCAGTTGGTGGTCGGCACGATCCTGGCGGGCCGGTGGTCCCGCGCCCCGGAGCGGGCACCGGCACCCCGTGCCCCGGAGCCGACCACGTCGGCGGCGCGGGGCTGAGCGCCGGGGCGGCACCGCGTGGTACCGCTCCGGTGGCCGGGCCTGCCCGCGCTCACGGCTCCGGGACGGCGCCGGTGCCCAGTGCGGCCGACCGCAGGGCGGCGGCCAGGCGAACGAGGGGCTCGCTCGGGCGGCCGGGGAGGCGGGCCAGCAGGAGGCGCCGCAGTTCCTGCGGCCCGCCGCGAACGGGCAGGACGCGCACCCCCGGCGGCGCGGCGGCGGCCATCGCGGGGGACACGGTGGTCAGGCCGCAGCCCGCGGCCACGAGGTGCAGCTTCGCCAGCCAGTCGCGGGCGGTGTGCACGATCTCCGGTCGTTCGTCCAGGCCCGGCCACACCCCCATGAGCCGGTCCGCACCGGAGGCCGATCCGGCGATCCACCGCTGCCCGCGCAGGTCGGCCGCGTCGACGTACGCACCGCGCGCCAGCGGGTGGTTCGCCGGCACGGCCAAGCAGAGCGGGCGTTCCGTGAGCGTCTGCACCACCAGCGCCGGCGACTCCGCGTCCGGCGCGCGGAACGGCGGCGCCGACGACAGCAGCGCGAGGTCGATGCTGCCCGCCCACAGCGCCCGGACCAGTGCCGGGGTGCCGCCCTCACGACTGACGACGTGCACCCCCGGGTCGCCGCGCCGCAGGGCGGCCAGCGCCTGCGGCACCAGCGTCGTCCCGGCGGTGGCGACCCACCCGAGCCGCACGGTGCCGGTGGCAGTTCGCCACCAACCACCTCGGCCACTACGCCCTCACCACCGGCCTGCACGGCGCACTCGCCGCCGACGGCGCCGCGCGCGTCGTCACCGTCAGCTCCAGCGGGCACCAGCTGTCCCCGGTGGTGTGGGACGACGTCCACTTCGCCTTCCGTCCGTACGACCCCTGGCTCGCCTACGGCCAGTCGAAGACCGCGAACGTCCTCTTCTCCGTGGAGGCCGACCGCCGCTGGGCGGGCGACAACATCACGGCCAACGCCGTCATGCCCGGCGCGATCTTCACCAACCTCCGGCGCCACACCGAGGGCCGCGGCAGCGGCTCCGTCCCGCCCGAGCTCGTGAAGACGGTCGAGCAGGGCGCCGCCACCTCCGTCCTGCTCGCCGTCTCACCCCTCCTGGAGGGCGTCGGCGGCCGCTACTTCGCCGACTGCAACGAGGCCGAGGTCCTGGACCGCCGCGGCGCCCCGCTGCAGGGCGTCGCCCGCTACGCCCTCGACGCGGACAACGCCCGGCGGCTGTGGGACCTTTCGGAGCAGCTGCTCGCCGACGACCTCGCAGGGGCGGGTCAGCGGATGTAGTACGGCCGGTTGTGGGCGGCGACCGGTGCGGACTGGTAGGTCCACACGCCCGCCGCCGGCGCGTCGGCGACGAGGTGGGCGAGGTCGCGGGCGGGCTCCTCGGCCGGGTTGCCGACGTCGAGGCGGACGCGGTCGGCCGAGCGGTCGTCCAGGGCGAAGAAGCGGTACGGCTGGTAGACGTTGAGCGGCCCGGCGAGCAGCCGCCCCTCGTCGTCGGTGCCGTAGCCGGTGATCGGCGTGTTGTTGACCGGCTCGGACGCGAGGCCGGCCAAGTCCGCCTCCAGCGACAGCAATTCCTCCTCGTGACGCTGGAGCCCGCCGTCGTCGACGGTGGCCCGGCGGCAGGAGACGGACCAACGCTCGTTCACGGAGGGCGCGTTGAGGGAGGGCATCAACGTCTCGAACCAGCCCGCCCGCTTGGGCTCGGCGTAGAGGAGGCGCCCGGCGTCGATGGCGAGCGGGTTGTCGCACAGCACGTGCAGCCGGGCGATGCCGAGCAGCTTGGTCTGGTCGTAACCCCGGGCGTACTGCCCGTAGTTCAGCTCGGGCAGGCGCTCCTCGGCGAACTCCGGGTGGGCGACGAGGTTGATCTCCACCTCCTGGGTGATCCCGCCGCCGCCCGGGTACTGCGCGAAGTACAGCTGGTAGTTGAGCGACACGCAGGCCCGCCCGTCGAACAGCGCGGGCACGAGCCCGGGGTGGCGCTTGCGCAGCAGCTCGCGCGCCCGCTCGGGCCCGACCAGGTAATCGACGCCGATGTTGTGCAGGGCGCCGTAGTGGAAGGGGAGGTAGTACGGCTCCGGCACGGGCGGGAGCGGAAGGCCGGTCATGGCGTCTCCGGGTTCGATGCGGGGAGGAGGGGGGAGGACGGTCCGGCGCGTTCGGCGCCCACCGCGAGCGGGCGGCGCAGGTCCAGCAGGTCGAGGTGCATCCGCTCGGCACTGCGCAGCGCGAGCGCGGCCATGCTGAGCGTCGGGTTGGAGGTCCCGAGGGAGGGCATCGAGCCGCAGCCGACGGCGTACAGGTTGGGGTGGTCCCAGCTGCGCTGCCACTGGTCGACGACGGACGTGCCGGGTGCGTCGCCCATGACGTGGGTGCCGCCGGCGTGGCCCGCTCCCCGGTACCCGTACGCGACTCCCCCGTGCTCGACCCGGCCCGGCCAGCCCGGTCCGGCCGGGTAGGCGGTGTGGTCCTCGGCGCCGAGCAGCGCGAACAGCTGGTCGGACACGGCCCGGGCGGAGGCCATGCCGTCGCGGACGTACGCGGTGAGGTCGTAGCGGATCGCCGGGCGCGGCAGGCCGAGCGGGTCGCGCCGGTCGGGGTCGAGGGTGACGCGGTTGGCCGGGTCGGCGGGCTGCTCCAGCTCGAACTGGAGCGAGAACTGCCGGCCCAGGCGGTCGCCGAGGCGTTCGCGCAGCTCCTTGCCGCGCAGTCCCGCCGCCAGCGCGGCCCGGGCCTCGGACTGCGGGTCTCCCCCGGCCCAGGACCAGCCCCAGTTGCCGATCTCGATGCGGAACGGCGCCCGCCGCTCCCGTCCGGCGCCGAAGCGGAAGGCCTCGAACCCGCTGGTGGAGCCCGGCCCCCGGTAGGGCCCGACCGGGCCCGGCATCAGGCCCCAGGTGAGTAGGGCGGGGTGGTCCATGAGGTTGCGCCCGACCTGGTCGCTGCGGTTGGCGAGACCGGACAGGAGCAGCAGCCGGGCGTTCTCGATCGCGTGCGCGGCGAGGACGACGAGGCCGGCGTCCACGCGGTGCGCCTCGCCGCCGTGCGTCAGGTACTCCACGCCGGTGGCGCGGCCGGTCGCCGGGTCGGCGAGGACGCGGCTGACGACGGCCCCGGTGCGCAGCTCGACGCTCGCGGACCAGCGGGCCTGGGTGCGCCGCGGCGTGTACTTGGCACCGGTCGGGCAGGCCGGGACGCAGCTGGCGCTGCCGACGCAGAGCGGTCCGGTGGCGTCGCCGGGCCGGGTCGGCCGGCCGTTGCGGGCGTGCGGGGTCGCGGTGACGGCGAGGCGGGCGGGCACGGGCACGGCCGGGTCGCGGACGGTGCGGCCGTCGAGGTCGCGGGCGAGCCGGCGGTCGAGGTAGGAGGGCGGGATGGCGCGCATCGGGAACTCGTAGCCGTCGGGGAGGGGCAGTCCGACGGCGGTGCGCTGGTCGTCCGCGTCGGCCGCGACGCCGAGTTCGCGTTCGGCGTCGCGGTAGTGGGGCTCCAGGTCGTCGTAGCCGATCGGCCAGTTGCGGCCGTGCCCGAGGTCGGCGGTGCGGAAGTCCTCGGGGTGCATGCGCGGGGTGAGGCCCGTCCAGAGCAGCCCGGTGCCGCCGTTGGCGCGCAGGTAGCCGCTGGCGTAGGGCAGGGGGCCGTGCTGGACGAGGTGGCCGCCGGGCCCGGCGAGGTCGCCGACGTCGGGTGAGGGCGCGTCGGGGTTGTGCGGGTACGCCGAGGTGGGCGGGCCGCCGCCGGCGGCACGGTGGGCGGCGGCGGTCTCGGCCGCGCCGGGGACGGTGCGGCCGGCTTCGAGCACCAGCACGCGCCAGCCCTGCGCCCCCAGCCGCTGGGCGACCAGCGAGCCGGCGATGCCCGCCCCCACGACGACCGCGTCCCAGCGCGTGCTCACAGTTCCTCGCCTCCCCGGGGCGTGTCGCCCCAACTCCCGTGGCCCGGTGCGGCGGCGCCGGGCGGGTCGGCGTGGAACGTCCGCCACACCAGCGCCCCGTCGTGGGCCCGCGCGGACCCGGGCGACTCCCCCGGCCAGGCCCCGACGTACCAGAGGTGGACGAGCGCGTGCTCGTCCCGCACCCGGTGCGCCAGCACGGTCCGGTGGTGCTCGTGCGCCATCCCGGTGGCCCGCAGCTCCGGCTCGTCGAAGCCGGTCAGCCCGGCGCAGACGCGGAGGAACTCGTCGAAGTCGGCGAGCTCGTCCAGTTCCTCGAAGTCGTCGAGGTCGTCGAGGTCGTCGAGGCGGCCCTCGGTCCCGTCAAGGTCGTCGAAGTCGTTGTCCACGCTCAAGCGGGCACCCCCATGCAGTCACCGGCAGGTGGCCAGGCCATGACACCCGAACCCGCCCGCGATCATCCCGCCTGCGCCCGCCACCGAATCGTCGATATCCGAAACAGTCTGAAACTGGCCGAACTTGATCGCCGGTGGCCTGATCGAGCGTGACTCGTGGCCACGATGCGACCGGGTAGGCCATGCGGCCGCCACGAGGAAGTCCAGGAACGCCCAAGGAATCCCCAGGATTTCTTTACCGCCCGGTGACTCATCACCGCCGACCGCCGGCCGTACCGTTGTCGACGCTTGGTCAACTCCACCCCCTCACACAGGAGTAGCCATGTCCATAGCCCGTCGACGCACGTCTCGACGCGCCCTCGTCGCCTCCTCCGCCGCCCTGCTGACCGTCCTCGGCGGCGCGGCACCGGCCCTCGCCGCCACCGCCCCCGCCATCGTCCAGGCCCCGCTCGGCCACCACGGCGGCGGCGTGCTGCGCAGCACCAGCAGCAACTGGGCCGGGTACGCCGCGACCGGCGGCAAGTTCACCAGCGTCAGCGCCAGTTGGGTGCAGCCGTCGGTGTCCTGCTCGGGCTCCGACACCTGGTCCAGCTTCTGGGTCGGGATCGACGGGGACGGCAGCAACTCGGTCGAGCAGCTCGGCACCGAGGCGGACTGCTCGGGCGGATCGCCGGTGTACTCGTCCTGGTACGAGATGTACCCGGCGTACCCGGTGAACTTCTCCAACTCCGTGCGGCCCGGCGACCACTTCACCGCGAGCGTCACCACCAACGGCTCCGGGTCGTTCACGCTCACGCTCTCCGACACCACCCAGGGCTGGAAGCGCAGCGTCAACAAGACGCTGCGCAGCGCGGCCCTGGCCTCCGCCGAGGTCATCGCGGAGGCGCCGTCGAGCTCCACCGGCGTCCTGCCGCTCTCGAACTTCGGCACCGTCGGCTTCAGCGGGGCGACCGCCAACGGCCAGAGCCTGAGCGCCGCGGGCGCGTCGAGCATCACGATGGCCTCGGGCAGCACCACCAAGGCCACCACCTCCGGGCTCAGCGGGGGCAGTGCCTTCTCGGTGACGTGGAAGCACAGCTGACGTAGCGCCCGTCGTCCGGCGCGCCGCCACCACGGGCGGGGCGCCGGGCGATACGTCGGACGGGCGATGCCTGCGACGAGCCGGGCCCAGGACGAGCCGGGCCTCAGAGCAGTGGGCCGAGGACGGGCAGCACCGGCTTGCACGGCACGGGGACGGGATGCGCCGGGTCGAGCGCGTTGCGGACGTCGGCCAGCGCGACCGGGTCGTACGGGCCCTCCAGGTGGTCGGCGGCGTCGGCCACGCACTGGTCCTGCAGGGTCAGGTTCGTGACGTGCGGCCCGGCCGGCAGGTAGGAGTTGGTGTACGGGGTGACGACCTCGTCGAACCTCGACGCGATGACGGTGTACTCGACGCCCGGGAGGGTCGCGCCGCCCGCGTCGAGCGCGGCGATGAACGGGGAACCCGCCTCCTGCTCGACGCAGGCCGGACACGCGGTGTCGAGCACCGCGTTCGCCGGCTCCAGGATGTGCAACTCGGTCGCGAGCACACTGAGGCCGTCCAACGTGGTGCCCTCGTTGAGGGGGGTGATGCCGACGAGCTTGGCCACCTTCGCGGCGCCGCCGTCGTTCTTCAGGTAGTAGCGCGGCAGCACGCCGCCGCCCTGGGAGTGTCCGACGAGATCGGCCTTGGCCGCCCCGGTGGCGGCGAGGACCTGGTCGACGAACGCGGACAGTTGCCGGGCGGAGTCCTCGATCGGCCCGAGGCCCTGCATCGGCGCACCGGGGGCGCCGCCGTAGTCGAACGCGTAGACGCAGTACCCGGCGTTCGCGAGCAGCGGGGCCGCGCCGCGCCAGTTGTCGTTCATGTTCTCGGCCGTGCCGTGCACGAGGACGACCGGCTCCGGGTGCGCTGCGCCGGGCCGGCAGGACCAGTCGTTCGCGCCGGGCGGGGCGGCGTCGGGGGTGAGGAAGCCCGCCGGGAAGCCCAATGCGAAGTGGTACTCGACCGGGTACACCGGGGCGGCTGCGGCCGGGTGGACGGCGGTGGCCAGCAGGCCGCCCGCAGTGACCGCCGCGACCACGAGCGCCCGACCTCGATTCGCTCTCATGAGGTATTTCCTGCCGTCAGGAATTCTTTCTGCACTTACCGAAAACTATCACCCGCACAAGCATTACGCAGGTCAGAAGCCACCAGTAAGGCAGGCCGCACTCCCGCTGCGAGCAGAGAGTAATCAGTAGCCTCGTCAGATATTCATATGGCATGACGGCATTGCGACCCAGGAATTCCAGGCTTTCATTCCGGAATTCTCGCACCAAATTCCGTGACGCCCGGTACGGGAGTCCGGGCCCTGCGCCCGGACGTCACGAGACCACCCGCAGCCGCCCCGGAGTCGGCCGCGTCAGCCGGTCGACGTGCGCGGCGGTCTCCGCGTCGGCCGGGAGCAGCACGAGGAACTGCTGTGCGTCGGCCGTGAGGTCCAGGGTCTCGCGCACGAGCGGCGCTCGGCGTGCGGCTGACGGAGGACGAGACGGCCGCCCTGGAGCGGCCGTACACGCCCCGGCCGCCGACCGGGTTCCGATCAGCCCAGCTTGTCCGCCTCCCGGACCCGGTGGAGGTGGACGAGCACGTCGAAGGACTCGGCGATCCGCACGGTGCTGAGCGGCACGGGGTACCCGGTGCCGATGCTGCGCAGCGGTCGGGCGGTGTCCAGCCAGGCGCGGGCCGCGGGCGGGGCACTGCGGACGTCGAGGTAGAAGTCGCCGCCGCGGACCCGGTCGAGGGTCTCCTCGGTGGTGCCGGGCGCGGGCGGGCCCACCGTGAACTTCGTCCACTCGCGGTCGGGGAGCCCGGACGACGCTTGCGAATCCTGGGAGAGGAAGGAGCCCTGGCCGAAGGTCAACCCGACCGGGAGGTACCCGCCGCCGAGCGCCTCGCGCAGGAACCCGCCCTGCGCCTTCGGGTGCTGGTCGGGGTCGTCGGGGACGTACGCGACGTGGCCGTTGTGCGCCGACACGAGCATGCGGTGGCCGGTCTGCCGGTGCCACCAGACGACGTTGTCGGCCATCACCCGGTCGCGGTGGAGCATCGCGGCGCGCAGCGCGCCTTCGTCCTGGAGGTCGACCCCGAGGAACACCGCGGTCTGCGCGATGGAGCGGGCGTGCTGCACGGCCCACTCGAACTCCTCACCGATCTGACCATGTTGACTTTCCATCAGTTTAAAAGCCGCTTCGGCGTTGCCCGCGAGGCGCTGCCGCTCGGCGAGCGGGCGGCGCAGGTAGGCGAAGCTGTCGTCGAGGGGGCGCAGGCCGGTGTACAGCTCGGTGAAGCGCGGCAGCAGCTCCGGGTGCCGGCGCCGGACGTAGCCCGTCACCCGTTCGAAGAAGGCGTCCCCGACGCGCGGGGCGCCGATGTCGTCGCCCATGAAGTGGACGCGGCGGCGGGGGTTGCGCCGGTTGTGGTCCCGCATCCACTCGACGAGGTGCAGGAACTCCTCACGCTCCCACGGCGATCCGCCCAGCGCGGCCCGCACGACCCGGCGCGCGTCGCCGGGTCCGCCCTGGACGAACTCGTCGACGAGCAGCCCGGCCGGCCAGCTCATCTCCAGGGCGAAGGCACCGAAGCCCTTCTCCTCCACGAGGTACCGGAAGACGCGCTCCTTCATCGCGAAGAACTCGTGCGACCCGTGCGTCGCCTCCCCCAGGCCGACGACCCGGGCGTCCCCCACCATCGCCCCGAACGCCCGGAGGTCGGACGGGTCCGCCCCCGGCACCGTGGAGCGCAGCGGCCGCGAGGCGCGTAACAGCGCGGCCCGGACCGGCTCCTGCTCCTCCCCCGCACGCGCGGCCGTGGCCGTGGCCGGCACCGCCAGCGCCCCCGCCCCGGCCGCTGCCGCCGCCCGCAGCAACGAACGCCGCCCGATCAGCCCACCCATGCACGATCACCCATCCCCGACTCGGCTTCCTGCTCCTGCCGTTGATGATCGCCCACGATCCGTCCGCGACACCCTGGGGCTGGCCTCCGACCTCGCCTGGGGATAACCCCCTCCCACGCGATGACGGACCTCGTCATATCCGTGTCCGTGCCGCTGCACCCGGGCCCGGTCACGCTGGAAGGGTGAGCAGTTCCCCCGAGCTCTTCCCCGAGCTCTTCCCCGAGCTCTTCGCCCGGGCCGGGCGCCGGACCGGGGACGACACCGCCCCTCCCCGGAAGGCACCCCATGCGCATCGCCATCCCGATCTTCGACGGCTTCACCGCACTCGACGCCGTCGGCCCGTACGAGGTCCTCCGCATGCTCCCGGAAGCCGACGTCGTCTTCACCGCCGCCGGCGTCTCGTCGGGCATCGACATGGCCCTGCGCCTCGCCGAACTGACCGCCGGCCGCACCGCCGCCGAGGCCTTCCAACTCGCCATCGAGTACGACCCCCAACCCCCGTTCGACGCCGGCTCCTACGCCAAGGCCCCCCAGGCGGCCAAGGACTACCTGGCCGTCCGCTCGTCGTCCGCGACGAACAGGCGGTGACAGCGGGCCCCTTCAGCCCCCGACCGCCTCCGGTACGGGTGAGCCCTTCGCCGAGCGCGGGGCGGTCAGCGGGCCGGCGGCGAAGACGGCCAGGCCGGCGAGGACCGCCAGGCAGGCACAGGCGGGCCAGAGCAGACCCGGGGCGGACTGGTAGAGGGCGCCGCCGAGCGGGGGTGCGAGGACGGTGCCACTGGTGGAGGCCCCGGCGTAGAGGCTCTGGAAGCGGCCCTGGTACTCGGGCGGTGCGCTGTCCGCGACGAAGGCCGTCGCCGGGGTCTTGTAGAGGATCTCGCCCGCGGTGACCACGACCATCATCACCACCGTGGTGACGACCGACGCGCCCGCGACCAGCGCCGCGAACCCCGCGCCGACCAGCAGCAGGCCGGTGCCGATGATGCGCAGCGGCGCCCGGTCGCGCAGCGCCATGGTGACGACCACCTCCAGCGCGAGGATCAGGCCGCCGTTGATCGCCAGCACGGCGCCGTACACGCCGGTGCCGATGCCGTGGTCGGCGAGGAACACCGGCAGGACCGAGTACTGCTGCCGGTAGACGGTGTCCACGACGACGATCGCGGGCAGCAGCACCAGCACCGCGGGCCGCTCCCGCAGCGTCGCCCACAGGCCGCCGCGGGTGACGGTCCGGCCGCTGCGCGGCCCGTCGGCGGTCAGCACCTTGGCGGCGTACGCGGCGAACAGCAGCGACCCGAGCCCGTCGATGCGGAACAGCCACGCGTACGACCAGTGGGTCGCGATGAACGCGCCGAGCACCGGGCCGATGGTGAAGCCCGCGTTGCCCGCGAAGCGCATCACCGCGAAGCCCTGCCGCCGGTCGCCGGGCGGCACGGCCACCGCGACGAGCGCCGAGTTGGAGGCGCGCACGGTGCCGGCGGCGTACTGGAAGACGGGCAGCACCAGGAGCAGCACGGACGTCGGCAGCACCGGCAGGGCGAGCAGTCCGGCGCCGGAGACGGCGGACCCGGTGAGCAGCGTCCGGCGGTGGCCGAAGCGGTCCCCGAACCAGCCACCGGTGAAGTTGCCCGCCACCAGGCCGAGGCCGCCGGCGCCGGCGATGGTGCCGGCGGCGGCCGTGCTCAGCCCGCGCGGGCCGGTCAGGTAGACGAAGAGGTAGACGAAGGTGAAGGACACCACCATGTTGGCGAAGCCGCCGGCCGCCAGCAGCCAGACGGTCCTCGGCAGCGCCCGCAGCGCGCCCCTGTTCCCCGTGCCGTCCCCGGTCCCGTTCCGCTCGGCCACCCGGCCACCCCCGTAGTCAGTTCCTTTTCGGAACGGACTATGTCAGGCTGACGGGGCTAAGGTCAACGCTGGTGATCACCCCCGGAAGGAGGCCACGATGGTCCGGCGCGGCGGCCCGGCGGACGACAACTGCGCGATCGCCCAGGCCCTCGACGTGGTCGGGGACACCTGGACCCTGCTGATAGTCCGCGACACGGCCCGCGGGCTGCACCGCTTCGAGCAGCTCCAGCAGGAGCTCGGCCTCTCCCGCAAGGTGCTCGCCGAACGCCTGCGCCTGCTCGTCGACTCCGGCGTGCTCGCCCGCGAGCAGTACCAGGACCGCCCGCCGCGCCACGAGTACCGCCTCACCCCGCGCGGGCGCGCCCTGCTGCCCGTCCTGGTCGCCCTCCAGGACTGGGGCGACAGCTGGGTCCTGGGCGACGGCACCCCCACGGCCACCGCAACCGAGCACTCCCGGGAGGCGGAACGCGTCCACGCGCTGCGCGGCACCCGGATCCCCGACCTGCTGCTCCCGGGCGCGGACGGCCGGGCGCACGATCCCGTCGCCCCGGACGCCACCACCGTCCTGTACTGCTTCCCCGGCGCCTTCGTCCGCGCCGAGTCCTACCCGCCCGGCTGGTCGACGGTACCGGGCGCGTCCGGCTGCACCCTGGAGTCACGCACCTACCGCGACCACCTCGCCGACTTCACCGCCGCCGGCGCGGCGGTGCGCGGCATCTCCACCCAACGCCCGGACGAGCAGCGCGCGTTCGCCGAAGCCGAGGGCCTGGCCTTCCCCCTCCTCTCCGACCTCGCCCTCGACCTCACCGGTGCCCTCCGCCTCCCCACCCTCCGCGCCGCCGGCACCACCCGTCTGAAGCGCCTCACCCTGGTCGTCGACCGGACCCGCACCGTCCGCGAGGTCCTCTACCCGGTCACCGATGTCGCGGGGAGCGTGACGGCGGCCCTGGCCGCGGCCCGCGCGCTCGGGTAGGCGGGCCGGGTTACTCCCCCGGGCGTGCCGTCGCCCGCAGGGCGTCGACGGCCAGGCGGGCCGTGGTGCCGATGGCGGCGTCGGCGGCGGGGAGGGTGATGGCGGTGGCGGCGGCGCGGGTGAAGACCGCGAGGGCGTAGCGGCCGCCGTCGGGGTACTCGACGACGCCGACCTCGTGGCGCAGGGTCGGGAGGGTGCCGGTCTTGCCGTGGACGCGGACGTCGTCGAAGGGGAAGCCGGCGGCGAGGCGGTGCGGCCAGACCTGGAGGCCGAGGAGGCGGCGCAGGGCGGCGCCGTGGTCGCCGGGGCAGGCGTCGCCGTGCCAGAGGGCTGCGAGCAGGGCGGTCATGTCGCGCGGGGTGCTGTGGTTGGTGAAGGCGGGGTCGAGGACCCGGAGCCGGGCGACCACCGCCGGGTCGACCGGGGAGTCGGGGCCGGTGTCCTCCACGAGGGCGGCGGTCATGCCGCCGAGCGTGTGGACGGCCACCGTCCGGGTGAGGCCCAGGTCGGCCATGGTGCGGTTGACGGTGTCCAGGCCGACCTCGGCCCACAGCACGTCGGCGGCGGCGTTGTCGCTGACGGCGGCGGTCAGGTAGGCGAGGTCGCGCAGGGAGAGGCGGGCGGCGTCGAGCATGGCCGCGAGGCCCGTCCGTCCCGGGGTGCGGCCGGCGGCGGGGACGTCCACCTGGCGGGTGAGGTCGATCCGGCCTTCCGCGGCCTCGCGGAACAGCGTGACCAGGAGGCAGAGCTTGTGGACGCTCGCGGTGCTGACCGCGGTGTCGGCGCCCACGGCGATCTCGGCGCCGGTGTCGAGGTCGCGCGCGTGCAGCAGGCCGCTGACGCCGGCGTCGGCGAAGGCGGCGGCGATGCGGGCGCGCGCGGCACGGGCGCCGGCGGGGCGGTCGTCGGCCCTGCGGTCACCGGCGGGGCGGTCGGCTCTCGTACGGTCGCTGGGTACGCGGTCGCTGGTCACAGCGTGAACTCCATTGCGGGCCGGGGGTGGAGCGGACGGTTGGGCGGCTGGGGCAGGAGGCCGCCGGGTCCGGTCAGCGCCGCGTGGGCGGCCTCGGCGAACAGCCGGACGGCGGGCCCGCCGCGCCCGGCCGGCCAGGCCGTGGAGGTGCGCCAGGCCAGTGGGGTGCCGGTCAGCGGACGCCAGACTGTACCCGCCGGCGGCGCGGTGCGCGGCGCCAGGGCGACGGCGCTGCCGGTGAGCACGAGCGCGCCGGCGACGTCCGGTCCCGGCGGGTCGACGACGGCCTCCGGGGTGCAGCCGTGCCGGGACAGGGTGGTGAGCACCTCGTCGTACAGCGCCGGGGCCGTGGCCCGGGGGAAGAGCACCAGACGCCGGCCGGTCAGTTCGGCCACCGCCAGCTCGGGGCGGTCGGCGTACGGGCTCCCGGCGGCGAGCAGGACGCCGAGCGGCTGGTGCAGGACCGGCCCGAAGGCCAGTCCGTCGGCCGGGCAGGGGTGACGGACGACGGCGACGTCCACCGTGTGCTGGGCGAGTTCGCGCACGACGGCCGCGACCGGCAGTTCCCGCAGTTCGAGCCGGGTGCCCGGGGACGCGCCCTCGAAACCGGTGAGCAGCGCGGCCAGGGCGGCCGACCCGAGCTCGGGCGGCACGGCCGCGCGCAGGGTGCCCGCCCGGCCACTGCGCAGGTCGGCGGCGACGGCGAGCAGACGGGCGGAGCCCTCCAGCACCTCCTCCGCCTCCGCGAGCAGCAGCCGGCCCGCCGGGGTGAGGTCGACCCCGCGCGGACCGCGGTCGAACAGGGTCACGCCGAGTTCGCGTTCGAGGCGCTGGATCCGCTGGGAGAGCGAGGGCTGGGCGATCCGCAGGCGCTCGGCGGCGCGGCCGAAGTGCCGCTCCTCGGCGACGGCGCGGAAGTGGCGGAGGTGCCCCAGAAGGTCCATGGGCAGCAATCATAGGCAATTTCGTATCGATCCCTTCACCATCATGGTCTTGGACTGGAGACCTGACGGGCTGATTGGCTGAGGGCGACGGCCCGCCGCCCCACCCGCACTGGAGACCACCCATGCCACCGACGATCCGACGCCTCCCCCGCACCGCCCTGCCCGCCGTGGCCCTGCTCGCGGTCGCCCTGCTGAGCGGGTGCGGCCACAGCGGCACGAGCGCAGCGAGCGGCACGAGCGGCACGAGCGGCAGCGCGTACGCCGCAGCCCCGACGGCCGCCGCCACAGCCACCGCCGCGGCCACAACCGACGAGTCCTTCAAGGGACTTGAGCAGCAGTTCGGCGCCCGCCTCGGCGTCTACGCGCTGGACACCGGCAGCGGCCGGGAGGTCTCCTACCGCGCCGACGAGCGGTTCGCGTTCGCGTCCACGATCAAGTCGCTCGCCGCCGGGGCCCTGCTGCGCAAGGCCTCCGACGAGCAGTTGGACAAGGTGGTCGCGTACCGCCAGGAGGACGTGCTGGCGTGGGCGCCGATCACGTCGCAGCACGTCGCCACCGGCATGAAGGTACGGGACCTGGCCGCCGCCGCCATCCAGTACAGCGACAACACCGCGGCGAACCTCGTCACCGCCGAACTCGGCGGCCCGGCGGCCGTCCAGCAGTCCCTGCGCGAGCTCGGCGACACGACCACCAGCGTCGACCGCACCGAGCCCACCCTCAACGAGGCCACCCCCGGCGACACCCGCGACACCAGCACGCCCCGCGCCTTCGCCGCCGACCTGCGCCGCTACGCACTCGGCGACACCCTCACCGAGGACCGGCGCCGGCTCCTGACCGACTGGCTGGCCGGCAACACGACCGGCGCGCCGTACATCCGCGCGGGCGTGCCCTCCGACTGGAAGATCGGCGACAAGACCGGCAACGGTGGCTACGGCACCCGCAACGACGTCGCCCTCGCATGGCCGGCCGGCGGTCGCAGCCCGATCGTCATCGTCGTCCTCTCCGACCGCGGCAAGGCCGGCGCCACCTCCGACGACGCCCTGATCGCCCGGGCGACGAAGGCGGTCGTCGGCACGCTCGGCTGACCCGCCCCCGATTCACCGACCAGAGGAGACCGTTGACGATGCCCCTGTCCCGCCGCCGCCTGCTGGCCGCCTCGGCGACAAGCGCCGCCGTACTCGGCACCGCCACGCCCCCCGCTGAAGCCCGGCCGTCCGACCGCCGACGCCGCCGCCCCGGACCACCCGGTTCCTCGGGGGTCACCCTGCGCTGGCTGGGCAACAACGGCTGGGAGATCACCTTCGGCGACCCGGCCGCCCCCACGACGATCCTGATCGATCCGTGGATCACCCGCTTCCGCACCGGCACCTACACCCCGCAGGGCGCCGACCCCGCCACCCCGCTCAGCGTCGACACCGCCGCCATCGACCGCCTCGGACTGCGCGCCGACCAGATCCTGGTGACCCACGGCCACTACGACCACCTGCCCGACGTCCCACACCTCGCCGCCCGCACGGGCGCCACCGTGCTCGGCACCGAGAGCCACGCCAACCTGCTGACCGCGCTCGGCGCGCCGCAGGACCAGCTGTCGGTGGTGCGCGGCGGCGAGTACCTGCAGTTCGACGGCTACACGATCCGGGTCGTCGACTCCCTGCACTCGATGACCGGCCCGCGCTCGAAGGTGCCCTTCCCCGGCACCCGGCCCGGTTCGCCGCCGCCCCGCCCGCGCGTGATCTCCGACCTGGTCGAGGGCGGCACCCTCGCCTACCTGATCACCGTCGGCGACGACCGGCTGCGCATCCTCGACAGCGGCGGAGCCAACTACGACGCCCGCCACCTCACCGGCCTCGCCCCGGACGTCCTGCTGATGCAGCCCGGCGGGGGCTCCGTCCCGGACTACGTGCCGCGCTTGCTCGACGTCCTCGACCACCCGCCGTACGTCATACCGACGCACTGGGACGACTTCGACCACCCCCTGACCGAACCCGCCGTGGACTGGGGCGGCCTCGACGCCCTCGAAGCCGCCGTCCACCGGGCCAGCCCGGAGGCCCGGTTCGTCCGCCTCGACCACCTGGAGTCGTTCACCCCCTGAGTACCCGCGGTCGTCGATGAGCACTCGTCGACGACCGCGCCAACGCCATCACCGCGCCATCACCGCCGATCGACCGTCATCGAGTACACCGAGTGCTGCCTGCCGACCCGCTTCACCATCGGGTACGACTACGCGCCGTGAGGTCCGGGGAGGAGCGGGAAGTCGGACCTGCCGACTTCCCACTCCTCGCTCGCCTACGAGGTCGCCTGCGAAGTCGCCTACAGGGCGGCCAGGTTGGCGGTCAGGTCGTCCAGGCCCAGGGAGCCCTGGGAGAGGGCGTGCATGTGCCAGGTGCGGAGGTCGAAGGCGGGGCCCCGGCGGTGGCGGGCGGCCTCGCGGCCTTCCAGCCAGGCGCGTTCGCCGAGTTTGTAGCCGATGGCCTGGCCGGGCCAGCCCAGGTAGCGGTCGATCTCGCTGGTGCGGCGCGGGGCCTCGCTGCCGTGGTGGGCGGCCATGAACGCGTCGGCCAGTTCCGGGGTCCAGCGTTCCCCCGGGCTGAAGCCCGAGTCGGTGGGGATCGCCAGCCGGAGGTGCATGCCGATGTCGACGATCACCCGGATGATGCGGAGCATCTGCTTGTCGAGGTAGCCGAGGCGGCGCGCGGGGTCGGTGAGGAAGCCGAGTTCGTCCATCAGCCGCTCCGCGTAGAGCGCCCAGCCCTCCTTGTTGGCGCTGACGGCGCCGAGGGTGATCTGGTAGGTGCTCAGGCGGTCGGCGGAGGCGGTCCAGCGGGCCGTCTGGAGGTGGTGGCCGGGGACGCCCTCGTGGTACCAGGTGCTGACGATCTCCCAGGTGGGGAAGGTCCGTTGGCCGAGGGTGGGCAGGTAGGTGCGGCCGGGGCGGGTGAAGTCGAGGCTCGGGCCCGTGTAGTAGGGCGCGCCGGAGCTGCCCGGGGGCGCGATCCTGGCCTCGACGCGCCGCATCGGTCCCGGGATGTCGAAGTGGGTGCCGTCGAGCGCGTCGATCGCCTCGTCGATGATCTGCTGGAGCCAGGCGCGGATGTTCTCCTCGCCCTCGATCGCGTGGCCGTGTTCGTTGAGGTGGTCCATGGTGGCGCGGACGCCCGCGCCGGGGAGGACGCGCTCGGATTCGGCCCGCATCTCGGCGGCCGTCCGGTGGAACTCCTCCCACGCCCACGCGTACGCCTCGGCCGGGTCGAGGTCGGCGCCGTTGGCCCAGCGGGCGGAACGCTGGTAGCGCTCGGGGCCGACGGCGTCCGGGGTGCCGTCGGCGGCGGGCAGGTAGGTGGTGCGGAGCCAGTCGCGGAAGACGTCGACGGCGGCGGTCGCCCGCTCGGCGGCGGTGTCGAGTTCGGCCCGCAGCCCGGCGGGGCCGTCCGCGACGAAGCCGGCGAACCAGCCCGCCCCGCCGTCGGACCGGCCGGTCCAGGCGTCGAGCTGGCCGATGACGGCGCGCGCCTGGCGGGGCGCGCACAGCAGGCCGCGGGTGATGCCCTCGGTGAGGGTGGCGCGGTAACCGTCCAGCGTGCCGAGCAGGTTGCGCAGGCGGCCGGCGACGGCGGCCCAGTGCTCGTCGGTGTCGGTGGGCATCAGGGTGAAGACGCCCCGCACGCGGTGGAGGGGGGAGTTGACGTTGCGCAGTTGGAGGAAGCCGTCGCCGGCGTCGTGCACGGCGAGTTCGGCGGTCAGGCGCTCGCGCAGGAGGCGGGCGCAGTCCCGGTCGGCAGGCTCCTGCGCGCCCGTCTCCTTCTCTGCGGCCTCCTTCTCGGCGGCGTCGAGCACGGCGAGCGTCCGCCGCGAGAGTTCGGCGAGCGCTTCGTGGCCCTCCGGGGAGAGGTCCGGCAGGCGGTCGTCCTCGGGGTGGAGGCCCAATCGGGTGGCGGTGGACGGGTCGAGGGCCGCGACCTGCGCGACGTGGTCGTCGGCGATCCGGCGAGGGGAGTGCGACGTCTCGGGCATCGCCCCATGCTCGCGCACGGGCCACGGCGCTGTCATCGGCGCACTCGGTCGAAGACGGCGGAACACGGCGGAACACGGCGGAGGACGGCGAAACGCTGCGGGAGACGGCGGACGACGCCCCCGGCCGTCTCAGTCGATGAGCGCCTCGGGGTCGTCGGTGGTGTGCATGGCCGCCTCCTCGGCGCTCGCGGCGCCGCCGGAGATGCCCACGTCCTCGGCGATCATGTCGCTGCGCGAGCCGGAGGAGGCGATCAGCCGGCCGGAGCGGACCTCGCCCGCCTCGGTGTCGATCGGCTCGCCGTCCATGCCGTAGGCGTCGCCGATGCCGTCCCAGTCGGGCGCGGCGACGTCCGGCAGCTCCTCCGCCAGGCGCTGCGCCAGGCTCTCGCGGGTGTGCTGCTCCGCCGCCGTGACGCCGTGGCGTTCCACGGCGAGCGGGCGCTCGGGGGGCGCGTAGCCTTCGTCGAGCGCCGATTCGAGGCCGCGGTCGATCAGGGTGTCCTCCGGCTCCAGGGGGCCGACGTCGTCCTGCACCTCCGAGCCGTCGGGCTGGTACACCTGGTCGCCCATCAACGCTTCGTCCGACATCAGGTCCTCCTTCACGGACCACCGACCACCGCGCCGAGCCGTCACCGCCCGTCCGTCGTCACTCCCCCCAGAGTCCCACGCGGCGGCCGGACCCGCAGGGAACGGCGGCCCAGGCGGTGGCAGGCTGGAACCAGGACACCCCAGGACACCCAAGGAACACGTCCCCGAGCCGCACCCGGAGCCGCCCGCATGACCGGCCGCCGCGACGACCTGCACGCCCGGCTCCTGCTCGCCTCCGCCCGTTGGGCCGACCGGGCCGAACGCTGCGCCGCCTGGACGCGCCGGGGTGTGGAGCGGTGCCGCGCGTGGGCCAGGGAGGGCGCGCGGCGGCCGGGTGAGATGGCGCCGCCGTCGTGGTTCGCCATCGCGCTCCCCTTCGGGACCGGGTGGTACCGCGTCGTCGGAGGCCTGGCCCGGACGTGGTGCCGGGTCGCGCGCCGCTGCTGCTGGATCCTGGACCGGGCGCTCGGCAGGCGGTCCGACTGACGCGCTTTTCAGGGGGTGGGTCCCGCGCGGCCGCGCCCGGGTAAGGTGGTGGGTCGTGGCCAGTCGTAAAACGTCGATCATGGAAGCAGCCGCGCGGGTGATCGCGCGGCGCGGGGTGCGCGGACTGCGCGTGGAGGAGCTCGCCGCGGAGGCGGGGGTGTCCACGGCGCTGATCTACTACCACTTCAAGGACCGCACCGGGATCCTGCGCCAGACCCTGGAGTTCATCAACGACCGGGCCGAGCGCTACACGACCGAACGGGCCGCGGACGCGCCGCCGCTGACGCCGCGCGAGGAGCTGGAGCAGACGCTGCTGCTGGAGCTCCAGGACTCCGTCGAGGTGCGCGAGAACAGCACCGCGTGGGGCGAGCTGCGGGCGAGCGCGGTGTTCGACGAGACGCTCCGCGAGGACCTGGCGCGGGCCACCCGGATCTGGGTGCAGGAGATCGCCGAACTGCTGGGCACCGTGCGGCCGATGTCGTCGGCGGTGGCGCTGGCCGGCGCCGCCGAGCGGCTGACCGCGCTGCTGGAGGGCCTGAGCGTGCGCTGGCTCAGCGGGAGCCTCCCGCTGGCGCACGCCCGCACGCTCATGGTCGACGCGATCGACGCCGAGGTGGCCCGGCTCGGTTCCTGAGGTCCTGACCGCGCCGAGGGCCCGGCGACGGGGCCCGCCGTCGCACTGCGTGCACCACCGTGTCCCTTTGCGTCAGGATTTGCCCAAAGATTTGACTGATTTTTCAGTCAGTGCGAGCCTGAACCCGCAGGCAGGGGTGCTGCCGCCGGCCGCTCCGCGGTGCGCCGGTGCGTTGCGGCGCGAAGAGTGGACCCGGCGGCCCCCGCCCCCTCCCTCGGCACCGTCGCGCGATCTGGAGACCCTCATGAGCCACTACCGTGATGACCGTTCCACCGGGACCTTCCCCTGGGTGCCCGCGGACGACGTGCCGCACGCGCGGACCTGGATGTCCTGGCCGTCCCGCCGGGGCGTGTGGGGCCTGCGCCTGGGCGGGGTGCAGGACGACATCGCGCTGATCGCCCGCACGATCGCCGAGTTCGAGCCCGTGGTCATGTGCGCCCCCGACGACTACACGGCCGGCAAGGCCCGCGCGAAGTGCGGCCCCGCCGTCGAGGTGACCACCGCCATCCCCACCGACGACCTGTGGATGCGCGACATCGCCCCGGTGTTCCGCCGGGACGGCTACGGCGGCCTGGACGCCGTCGTGCTCAACTTCAACGGCTGGGGCAACAAGCAGATCCACGACGACGACGCCCTCGCCGCCGAACGCATCGCCGTGCGCCGCGGCCTGCGCCACACCTACGCGGACTTCGTCGGCGAGGGCGGCGCCGTGGAGACGGACGGCGACGGCACCGTGATGGCGACCGAGAGCAGCCTGGTCAACAAGAACCGCAACCGCGGCATGAGCCGGGACGAGATCGAGGACGCCGTCCTGGACGCCTACGGCGCGGACACGATGATCTGGCTGCCGGGGATCAAGGGCAAGGACATCACCGACGACCACGTCGACGTCACCTCGCGCTTCGTGCGCCCCGGCGTCGTCATGGTGCAGCTGCCGCCCGCGGACCGTAACGACGCCTGGGCCAAGGACGCGCGCGAGCAGTTCGCGATCCTCTCCTCGGCCACCGACGCCCGGGGCCGCCGCCTCCAGGTGATCCCCGTGCACGGACCGGACACCGTCCGCTCGCGCAGCTCGAACTTCGTCGACTCCTACCTCAACTTCCACGTCGTCAACGGCGGCGTCATCACCGCCCAGTTCGGGGACGCCTACAAGGACGCCGCCGCGCGCGAGGCGCTGGCCGCGGCGTTCCCCGGCCGCGAGGTGGTGCAGATCGACGTCGACCGCCTGATGACCGGCGGCGGCGGCATCCACTGCTCGACCATGCACGAGCCCCTGCCGTAGCCCTCCGCCCCAGCCCCGCTCGACCGCCCGTACGGAAGAACCGACCCCAGCCGGAGATCACGCATGCCCACCGACCTGTCCCGCCGCATCCTCCTGCGCTCCCTCGCCGGTGCGGGCGTCCTCGCCCTCGGCCTGACCGCCTGTTCGGACCTCGACGACCCCGACGGCACCGGTGGCTCCGGTGGCTCCGGTGGCACCGGCGGCGGCGCCAACCCCGGGGACGGCTCCTCCCCCACGCAGCAGCCGGGCGGCGGCACCGGCGCCCGCCGCTTCGGCGCCGAGTGGGACAAGCACGTCCGCACGGTGATGTCCTGGCCCGCGTCCGAGAACGTGTGGGGCGACCAGCTCCCGGACGTCCGCCGGGACGTCGCCGGTCTCGCCCAGGCGATCGCGGCCCGCGAGCCGGTCGTCCTGATGGCCCGCCCCGAGCAGAAGGACGCCGCGCAGAAGGCCTGCGGCCCGGCCGTCGAGGTCGTGCCGATCCCCGTCGACGACCTGTGGGCCCGCGACACCCTGCCGGTGTTCGTCGAGGAGGGCGGCAAGGTCAAGGGCGTCGACTTCAACTTCAACGGCTGGGGCGGCAAGCAGCAGCGCGGCAACGACTCCAAGGTCGCCCGCACCGTCCTCGCCAAGTACGGCGTCGAGCGGATCGAGACCCGCCTGGTGGCCGAGGGCGGCTCGTTCGAGACCGACGGGCAGGGCACGCTGCTCGTCACCGAGAGCTCGGTCGTCAACGACAACCGCAACCCGGGCATGAGCCGCGACCAGGTCGAGGCGGAGCTCAAGAAGGTCCTCGGCGTGACGAAGGTGATCTGGCTGGCCGGCGTCAAGGGCAAGGACATCACCGACGCCCACGTCGACTGCCTGGCCCGGTTCGTCGCCCCGGGCGTGGTCCTGCTCGACCAGGCCTTCCCCGGCAGCCCGCCGGACGTGTGGTCCCGCTCGGCCGACCAGGCGCGCACGGTCCTCGCCCAGGCGACCGACGCGACCGGGAAGAAGCTCACCGTCGTGGAGCTCCAGCAGCCCGACCCGGACAAGATCACCGGGCGCGGCGACGCCTTCGTCTCCTCGTACATGAACTTCTACGTCGGCTCGAAGGGCGTCTACCTGCCCAGGTTCGGCGACGGCCGGGCCGACGACCGCGCCCAGCAGATCATGAAGCAGTACTTCCCCGGCCGCGAGATCGTCCCCGTGAAGATCGACGCGATCGCCGCGGGCGGCGGCGGCATCCACTGCGCCACGCACGACATCCCCGCCGTCGGCTGACCCGACCGGTGTCCTCCCCCACCGATCGGCGTCCGCGGGCCGGCGCCGCGCACACGTCCTCTCACACGTACGCGCACACGTCCGCGCACACGTCCGCGCGCGCGGACGTCGTCCCCGCCGTCCGGCAGGCCCTGGCCGGCGTTCCGGCGGGATCGCTGACCGTCCGGCTGCCCGAGCGGCTGCCGCCGGTCGCCGTCGCCCGGGGCCCGCTGGACGACCTGCTGACGGCGCTGGTGCGGACGGCTCTCGGCCGCACGCCGCCGGGGGCCCGCGTACTGGTGCGGGCGGACGCCGTCCCCGGCCGGGGCGGCTCGGACGCGGTCCGCGTGACGGTGGCGGACCGGGGGCCGACAGTGGCCGGCGAGGCGAAGCACCGGCTGGTCTCGCGGCTGCCGCCGGCCTGCGGCGGCCGGCTCACCTGCGAGGACAACCCCGCCGGCGGCCTGGTCCTCGTCCTCACCCTGCCGGCGGCCCGCCGGTGACGCCGTCGGCGTGCACAGCGCCCGGGCCCGCCCTCACGTCCCGGGGGCGGGCTCGGTGCTCCCGGCCTCCGCGCGCTTGCGGTGCTCGACCCGGGTGCCCGCGACGACGGTGACGGTCAGGCTCGCCGCGATGATCCCCTCGGCCCAGAAGAAGGCGACGTAGTCGATGAGCGAGCCGATCGGCGGGGAGCCGGGGGCGGCGTTGCGCATGCCGATCAGGGCGAAGAGCGTCGCCGCCATCCAGCCGAGCGACGGCCAGACCAGGCCCTGCCCGCCGCGGTAGAGCACCTCGGCCCCGGCCATGACGGCCAGGGCGAGGGCCCACATCGCGGCGATCATGAACCAGGCGAGGATGAAGGTGCTGCGCGCCCGGCTGACCCGGCCCGCCAGCTCGGCCGCCCCGGCGCCGAACGGGGTGCTGGTGGGGCGGACGAAGAAGAACGGGTCGGCGTCCACGAACACGACGCCGACGGGCACGGCGCCGGTGCCGTCCGAGGCCGAGAAGGCCAGCGAGAAGTGGTACCGGTCGAACGGGTAGTCGCTCTCCGTGCCGTCGTACAGGTTGGCCTGCACGGGCTGGGGCGGCGCCTCCTCGCCGGGGGTGGCCCGCAGGTCGGTCCTGGTGGTGGAGCGGACGGTGATGTCGATCTGGCGGCTGAAGACGGACGACTCCGGTCCTTGCGCGAGGCCGCCGTGCGGGACGGGCGAGACGTAGAGGGTGAGTTGGCCGGTGCCCGGGTCGATGTCCTGGGAGGTGACGTCGAGTTCGACCCAGTCGCCCGCGGTGGGCAGGGCGAGTTCGTGGGTCTGCTGACGGGTGTTGCGCTCGTTGAGGTAGAGGGCGATGCCGACCGAGCACAGGACGGCGAGGATCAGCAGGACGACGGCGAAGCGGTTGCCGCGCAGCCGGGCCGGGAGCCTCACGACGGGGAGGCGCCGGTGATGGCGGGCTGCTGCTGGGTGGCGCAGTGGATGCCCCCGCCGCCGCCCGCGATGTGGTTGATGGAGATCTGGGTGACCTTGCGCCCCGGGTGGAGCTCGCCGATGATCCGGGCCGCGTTGTCGTCGGCGCTCTGGTCGCCGAAGCGCGGCACGATCACGCCGCCGTTGCACACGTAGTAGTTGATGTAGGTGGCGAGGAAGTTCTTGCCCGCGCCCTGGATCAGGTCGAAGTTGGGCTCGGGGAGTTCGACCACCTTCAGGCTCCGTCCCTTGGCGTCGGTCGAGGACTTGAGCACCTGAAGGGCCTGGTCGGAGGCCGTGCTCCAGATGTCCGGCGGGGTGTCGGCGGCCGGGCGGTGCAGGACGACGGTGCCGGGCTCGGCGAAGCGGGCGAGGGCGTCGACGTGGCAGTCGGTGATGTCCTGGCCCGCGACGCCCTTGAACCACAGCACCTTCTGCACGCCGAGCAGGTCCTTGAAGCTCGCCTCGATCTGGTCGCGGCTCTTGCCGGGGTTGCGGTTGTCGTTGACCCACGAGCTCTCGGTGGCCATCAGGGTGCCCTCGCCGTCCACCTCGATGGCGCCGCCCTCCCCCGTGATCGGGGCCTGGACGCGGGTGATGCCGTAGTGGGCGAGGAGGTTGCGGGCGACTTGGCCGTCGTTGGCGTGCGTCTGCTTGTTCCCCCAGCCGTTGAAGTCGAAGTCGACCCCCGCCAGGCCCTGCGGGCCGGTGACGAAGGTCGGGCCGGTGTCCCGCGCCCACAGGTCGTCGACCATCAGCTCGATCACCTCGACCGAGGAGCCGCACGCCTGCCGGGCCTGGTCGGCCTGGTCGGGGCGGGCCATCAGCACCACCGGCTCGAAGCCCGCGATGGCCCGGGCCAGCCCGGCAATGTCCTGGCGGACGCCCGGGAGCTGGTCGCCCCACACCTCCTCCAGGGCCGGCCAGGCCATGAACGTGCGGGTGTGCGGGCCCGACTCGGCGGGCATCGCCCAGCTGCCCGACGCCGCCGGACCGCTCGCCGGACCGGAGGCCGGGGCGCCCGACGGGCCGCCGGACGGCGCCGGGCCGGACGGTTCGTCCCCGCCGCCGGAGGAGCAGGCGTCGGTGAGGGCCAGTGCGGCGAGCGCCGCCCCCGAGCGCAGGAGCGAGCGACGGGACGGCCGGGGGTGAGCCATGGGGCCTCGTTCGGGTAGGTGCCTGGGGTACCTGGCGTACGGACCAGCACGCTACTGAAGGAACGGTCAGGATCCGGTCCGACAGGCATCCGCCATCCGGGCGAAACGGCCGGTGGCCGCTCCGGCCCGGCGGGATCCGGAGCGGCCACGCTTTCGGCGGGCCCGGCGCCCGGCCCCACGGCGACCGGCGACCGGCGACCGGCCTACAGCGCCCGGCGGGCGGCGGCGATCCCGTCCGGGTCCCAGCCGGGCCGCGGCACGGACTCCAGCAGGAGCCGGGTGTACGGGTGCCGCGGCCCGTCGAGCACCTCGGTGGTGCGGCCGGCCTCGACGATCCGTCCGTGCCGCATGACGACGACGTCGTCGGTGACGCACCGCACCACGCCGAGGTCGTGGGTGATGAACAGGTAGCCGATGCCGGTCCGTTCGCGGATGTCGGCGAGCAGGTTGAGCACCTGGGCCTGCACCGAGACGTCCAGCGCAGCGACCGCCTCGTCCAGCACCATGACGGCCGGCTCGACCGCCAGCGCCCGTGCGATGGCGACGCGTTGGCGCTGGCCGCCGGAGAGCTGACGCGGCAGCGCGTCCGCCGCCCTCGTGCCGAGGCCGACCTGGTCGAGCAGTACCCTGATCCGGGCCGCGTGGTCCGTGCCCGGGAAGTGCAACCGCAGGGTCTCCCGGAGGACGGCCTCGACGCTGGTGCGGGGATCCAGGGAGAGGTACGGGTCCTGGAAGACCATCTGGACCTCGCGGGCGCGCGCCAGCCGTTCGGCCCTGCCCCGCACGCGGCCGGTCCGGGCCCGGCCGTTCACCAGCACCTCGCCCCCGTCGGCCCGTTCGAGGCCGACGACGATGCGGGCGGTGGTGGTCTTGCCGGAGCCGGACTCGCCGACGATGCCCAGCGATCCGCCGGCCGGGAGGGTGAACGACACGTCGTCGACGGCCTTCACGCTGCCGAAGGTCCGGCACAGGCCGGTGACGTGCAGCACGGGCTCAGGCATCGGTGCGGCTCCTGTCGAGCGGGTGGTGGCAGGCCGCGGACTGCTCGCCGTGCGCCTCGGGCACCTGCTCCCGGCACACGTCGGTCGCGTACCGGCAGCGCGCGGCGAACGCGCAACCCGTCAACTCCTGCCGCAGGTCCGGCGGTTGGCCGTCGATGGCGGCGAGGCGGCCCGGCGGGGTGTCCAGGCGCGGGGTGGAGGCGAGGAGCGCGGCCGTGTACGGGTGGCGCGGGTGGTCGAACAGGGCCCGGGCGGGCCCGGTCTCGGCGATCCGCCCGGCGTACATGACGTAGACCCGGTCGCTGATCGCGGCGGCCAGCCCGAGGTCGTGGGTGACGAACAGCAGGCCGGTGCCGAAGCGTTCGCGCAGCCGGCCGAGCAGGGCGATGACCTCGGCCTGGCTGGTGACGTCGAGCGCGGTGGTGGGCTCGTCGGCGAGCAGCAGGATCGGGTCGCCCATGAGGGCGGCGGCGATCATGACGCGCTGGAGCATGCCGCCGGAGAGCTGGCCGGGGTGGCGGCGCAGCAGTTCGGGGCCGAGGCCGACGGCGTCGAGGAGTTCGGCGGCCCGGTGCCGCGCGTCCGCCCGGCCCATCGTGCCGGTGAGGGTGACGCTCTCGGTGAGGAAGTCGCCGATGCGCCGCAGCGGATTGATGGCCGTGCGGGGGTCCTGGAAGATCATCGCGGCCTTGCCGGTGCGCAGGGCGCGCAGCCGGGCGGCGTCCATGGTCAGGACGTCCTCGCCGTCGACGAGGACCTCGCCCTCGGCGGCGGCGCCGGGCGGCAGCAGGCCGAGGGCGGTGCGCGAGGTGAGCGTCTTGCCGGAGCCGGACTCGCCGACCAGGGCGACGGTCTCGCCGCGCCCGACGGTGAGGTCGACGCCGTCGAGCACGGGCCGTGCGGTGCCGGGCAGTCGCAGCCGCAGTCCGCGGATGTCGAGGGCGTTCACGGGGTCCTCCGGGCGACCCGGTCGGCCCAGCGCTCGCCGACGACGTTGAAGGCGACGACGGTGAGCACGATGAACGCGCAGGGCAGGACCGCGGAGAGCGGGTAGCCGTGCTGGATCGCGGTCTGGCCGTCGAAGACCATGCGGCCCCAGTCGGGGGTGAGGGCGGGGACGCCGAGTCCGAGGAAGGAGAGGCCGGCGAGGTCCATGAGGGCGTATCCGAAGTTGATGGTGGACTGGGCGAGGACGATCGGCGCGATGTTGGGCAGGACGTGCCGCAGGCAGATCTGCCACGCGGAGTGTCCCTGGACCGTGTACGCGGAGACGTACGGGCGTTCGCGCTCGGCCAGCACCAGTGAGCGGGTGAGGCGGGAGACGTACGGCAGGTAGGCGATCGCGAGGGCGATGACGGGGGCGAGCAGGCCCTCCCCGTAGACCGAGACGATCAGGATCGCGAGCAGCATACCGGGGAAGGCGAAGACGAGTTCGGTGCTGCGGGACAGGACGGAGTCGAGCCAGCCGCCGCGCCAGCCGGCGATGATGCCGACCGCCACGCCGGCGACGGTGGAGAAGACCACGACGCCGAGCGGGCCGAGCAGCGAGGTGCGGGCGCCGAGCAGGAGCCGGGCGAGGGTGTCGCGGCCGGCGGCGTCGACCCCGAGCAGGTGGTCCGGGGCGGGTCCGGCGAGGGCGGCGGACAGGTCGACGGCGTTCGGGTCGTACGGGGCGAGCCAGGGCGCCAGGAGCGCGGCGAGCACCACGAGGACGACGAAGCCGAGGCACACCGCGTACAGCGGCGCGCGGGCGGCCTTGACCCGGCCGAGGCCGGGGCGGCGGGTGAGGCCCGACCGTTGGGTGAGACCGGTACTCATGCGTCGGACCTCCTCGAACCGAGCGTGACCCGGGGGTCGACCAGCGGGTGGAGCAGGTCGACGACCAGGTTCACGGCCATGAACAGGGCGACGATGATCAGCGAGATGGCCTGGACGGTCGGGAAGTCCTTGGTGGTGGTGGACAGTTCGAGGAGCTGCCCGATGCCGCCGATGCTGAACGCGGACTCCACGAGGATCGTGCAGACCAGCAGGGTGGAGACGATCAGCCCGCCGGTGGTCAGCACGGTGCCGAGCGAGTTGCGGAACACGTGCCGGCGGACCACCTCGCGCTCGGGCACGCCGCGGCTGCGGGCCACGCTGACGTGCTCGCCCTCCAGGGCGTCCAGCATCGCCGAGCGCGTGACCCGGGCGAGCATGCCGATGAGGTACAGCGCGAGGGCGATCGCGGGCAGTGTGAGGTGCCAGAGCATGTCGCCGATGCCGTCCCCCGCGCCGCTGGTGGGGAACCAGCCCAGCTTCACCGCGAACAGGCCCTGCAGCAGGACCGCCGCGACGAACGACGGCGTGCCGACGGCGAGCGTGGTGGACACCAGGATCGCGGAGTCCGTCGCGCCGCCGCGCACCGCGCCGGCCCAGCCGAGCGCCACGCCGATGACGGCGACCACCAGCAGGGCCATCGCGACCAGCAGCAGCGTCGCGGGCAGCCGGTCGGCGAGCAGCTTCGACACGTCCGTGCGGTAGGTGATGGAGCGCCCGAAGTCGCCCTGGAGCACCTGGCCGAGCCAGCGGAAGTACCGCACCATGAAGGGGTCGTCGAGGTGGTACTGCTCGTTGATCGCCTGGAGCGCGGCCGGCGAGGCGGACCGGCCCGACAGGAGGAAGCTGGCCGGGCTGCCCGGCGCCAGGTACATCGCGCCGAAGACCACGAAGGAGGCGCCGAGCAGGGTGAGGGCCATCTCCACCAGCCGCCGGGCGGCGAACCTGAGGAAGGCCGCCGCACCGGGGAGTCGTGCTGTGCTGGAGGAGCTCTCCGAGCGGGAAGGGCTCACTGGGCGGCCCCCACGTCGGCCGCCCACGGGTAGTACATGTACGAGATCGTGGTCGGGGCGCCGGTGATCCGCTTGTTGAGGAAGACGGCGGTCGGCCACTCGGCGACCGGGATCCACAGGAGCTGCTCGGAGGCCGTCTTCTGGAGCTGCGCCTCGATCGCGGCGCGCTTGGCCGGGTCGTACTCGGCCGTGGCGCGGTCGACCAGGTCGTCGTAGGCCTTGTCGCCGTAGCCGGCGAAGTTCTGGTACGCGCCGGTCTTGAAGTTGGTGAGCAGGTCGAGCGGGTCGGTGATCGAGTCGTAGTACGTCTCGGGGAACATGTCGATGCCCTCGCGGGCCTTCGGGTCGGTGAACAGCGCGGTGAAGGCGTTCGGGGCGATCGTCTTCAGCTGGATGTCCAGGCCGATCCGCGCGCCGGCGGCCTGGACGGCGGTGGCGAGCAGGGAGACGTCCTGGCCGATCGTGCTGGTGGCCATGACGAGCGTCTTGCCGTTCGCACCCGCCTCCTTGACCAGGGACTTGGCCTGCTCGATGTCCTGGGCGGTGGGCGTGAGACCCTCGAAGGCCGCCTTGCGGACGTCGTCCGGGGCCGTGGCCCACGCCGCCCTGGTGGTGAGCGAGCCGGTGACGCTGCCGGAGCCGCCGAGGCCGGTGCGGACGAAGCCGCCGCGGTCGAGCGCGAGGGACAGCGCCTTGCGCACGCGGACGTCGCCGAGGGCGCCCTGCATGCTCGTGACGTTGACGTTGACGGTGCTCAGGCCCTCGCCGAAGTACAGCGTGCCGGCGCCGCTCTTCTTCAGGCGGTCGTAGCTCTCGGTGGGGATCAGGTAGCCGCCGTCGACGTCGCCGCTGAGCATCGCGTTGGTGCGGGCGGAGGGGTCGGTGAGGAAGCTGAACACCACCTTCCCGGACTTCGCCTTCGTGCCCCAGTAGCCGTCGAAGCGCTGGAGCTCGATCGACTGCCCCTTGGCCCAGGTGCCCATCGTGAACGGGCCGGTGCAGTCCAGGCTGCCGGTGGTGCCGTAGTCCTTGCCCGCCGCCTCCACGCCCGCCTTGGCCGCGACGACGCCCGCCGCCGTGGCCATGTACTGGGGGAACTGGGAGTCCGGCTGCTTGAGCTTGACGGTGACCTGGAGCGGCCCGGTCTTCGTGACGGAGTCGACGTTCTGGAACACCTGCGCCCACGCCGACGCGTTGTCCGGGTTCGTCTGGCGGCCCAGGCTGTAGACGACGTCGTCGGCGGTCATCACCGTGCCGTCGTGGAAGTGCACGCCGGAGCGCAGGTCGTAGACCCACGTGGTGGGGTCGGGGTTGGACGCCTTCTCCGCCAGGCCGGGGGCCAGGGTGAGCTGGGGCGTCCAGCGCATCAGGCTCTCGCAGACGTTCGCCAGGATCGTGTTCTGCGGGTAGTCGAAGGCCTGGACGTAGTCCAGCGTGGGCGGCTCGGCGTAGGTCGCCCAGGTGAAGGACTGGATCTCGCCCTTGGCCGGCGGGGTGGAGGCGGACAGCTGGAAGCCCGCCTGGTCGGAGGTGCCGCCGCGGGGCGGGCCGGAGCAGGCGGCGACGAGGGCCGCGGCCGAGAGCAGGGCGGTGCCGGCGAGGGCGAGCCGGCCGCGCGGGGTGGCGCCGGCTCGTCTCGCGGGTGTGGGGGTCATGAGGGTTCTACGTCCGTTCGGTCCGGGGAGAGGGATGCGGTCCGTGGGATCCGGGAAGGGTACGCGGTGTCCGGATGTACCGGTCAAGCGCGGGATGCACCGGTCAGGCGCGGGCGGCCGGCACCTGCTGCGTGATGCAGTGGATGCCGCCGCCGCCCCACGCGATCACCCGCGAGCGGACGCCGACGACCTTGCGGCCCGGGTGCGCCGCGGCGAGGACGGCGAGCGCGCCCTCGTCCTCGGGGTGGCCGGCGACCGGCACGACGACGGCGCCGTTGGCCAGGTAGTAGTTGAGGTAGCCGACCTCGACCTCCCGGCCGTCGACCTCGACGAACGCGGCCTGCGGGACGTCGACGATCTCGAAGGGCCGGCCCTGCGCGTCGGTCGAGTGCTCCAGCACGGCGCGGTTGGCGCGCATCCGGGCGTAGTCGGGGTGCTCCGGGTCGGCCGGGAGCTGGACGACGACCCGGCCGGGGGCGGCGAACGCGCAGACGCCGTCCACGTGCCCGTCGGTCTCGGTGTCCAGCAGGCCGCCGTACGGCAGCCAGATCACCTTGGTGACGCCGAGGCGCGCCTTGAGCTCCGCCTCGATCTCCTCGCGGCTCATGCCGGGGTTGCGGTTGGGGTGCAGCAGGCACTGCTCGGTGGTGATGAGCGTGCCCTCGCCGTCGACGGTGATCGCGCCGCCTTCGAGGATCATCTCGGAGCGGACCGCGGGGACGCCGAGGTGCTCCAGCAGCAGGCCGCTGACCCGGTCGTCCGCGTCCCAGGGGTGGTGCTTGCGCCCCCAGGCGTTGAAGCGGAAGTCCACGCCGGCGCGGCGGCCCGCGGCGTCGAGGACGAAGATCGGGGCCGAGTCGCGGAACCACGAGTCGTCCATGGGCAGTTCGACGACGGTGACGCCCTCGCCGCACATCGCGCGCGCCTCGTCGCCGTGGCCGGGCGGGGCCGCCATCGTCACCGGCTCGAACTGCGCGATGGTGCGGGCGACTTCGGCGTACTCGCGCTTCACCTCGGCGAGCGTGTCGCCCCAGAGGTCGAGGCGCACGGGCCAGGCCATCAGGCAGCCCTCGTGGTCGGTCCACTCGGCGGGCATTCGGTACGTCACGGGGAACCTCGTTCCGGTCGGATGGCTGGGGGTGGTGGGAATGGCCGGGCATGTTCGGCATGGCCGGGTGGTGGGCCCTGGCGGCCCGCCCTCCGTGGGGTCGTGGGCGGGCCGCCAGGGGTCTCAGGCCGCGGGCGGCCGGGTGGGCTGCGACTGGGTGGCGCAGTGGATCCCGCCGCCGCCGGCGGCGATGGCGTCGATGTTCAGCTGCACGACGTCGCGGCCGGGGAACGCGGCCTGGAGGATCGCGTAGGCGGTCGCGTCGGCGTAGGAGTCGCCGAACTGGGGCACGAACACGGCCCCGTTGGCGGTGTAGAAGTTGGTGTAGCTGGAGAGGAAGTCCTTCCCGGTGCCGCGGATCAGGGTGCGGTCAGGGCCGGGGAGTTCGGTGACGGTCAGCGCGCGGCCCTGGGCGTCGGTGGCGCTCTGCAGCACCTGCTTGGCCTGCTGGTAGACGTCGATCCAGATCCGGTCCGTACCCGGTCCCGGCTTGTCGAGGATCACCTGGCCGGGCGCGGTGAAGCGGGCCAGGCAGTCGACGTGGTCGTCGGTGATGTCCTGGCCGGCCAGGCCGGCGAGCCAGATCACCTTGTCCAGTCCGAGCGAGGACTTCAGTGCCTGCTCGACCTGGTCCTGGCTCATGCCGGGGTTGCGGTTGAGGTTGACCAGCGAACTGACGGTGGCCAGCAGGGTGCCCTGGCCGTCCGTCTCCAGCGCGCCGCCCTCGCCGACGAAGGGCGCGCGGACGCGGTCGACGCCGTACTCGGCGAGCAGGGCGGCGGCGACGGCGGCGTCCTCCGTCCAGCGCTGGTAGTAGGACGTGCCCGTCTTGCCCCATCCGTTGAAATTGGTGTCGACGCCGGCGACGGCCCCGGGCGCGACGACGAAGGTGGGGCCGAAGTCGCGGATCCAGAGGTCGTCGTTGGCGATCTCCAGGACGGTGATGGGGTAGTAGGCGCCGCCGCCGAGCCAGTACCGCGCGTCGGCGGCCTGACCGGGCCGGGCGACGACCACGACCGGTTCGTAGCGGGAGATCGCGTAGGCGACGCGGGCGATGCTGTCGCGGACGGCCGAGAGCTGGTTTCCCCAGATCGACGACAGGGCCGGCCAGGCCATGAAGGTGCGGTCGTGCCGGTCGGTCTCCGCGGGCATCCGCAGCCTGGGGGTGACGGCGGCGGTGCTGTCGGGGGCGGTACCGGAATCGAAGTCCGCCCCGGCCGCGTGGGCCGCGGCCGGTAGGGCCGCGCCGAGCGCGACGAGGGGCAGGGCCGCCGCGCCGTACTGGAGCAGACGGCGTCTTGAGGGCGTGGGGATGGTCATGCAGCACTCCCTGGAAGAGGTGGGAGGTGTGGGGGTTGCCCCGCATCCTCTACCGCACTGAAAATTCAGTCAACCCTCTGAGCGCACTCGGACCAGGGAACCTGAACAAACGATCAGGATTTCCGGCACGCGGGCCCCGGGGCGGGTAGAGTCACCACTCATGTCGGACCGCCGGACTGGGATACTCGAAGCCGCCACCCGCGTCATCGCCCGGCGCGGCGTACGCGGGCTGCGCATGGGCGAGCTGGCCGCCGAGGCCGGCGTGTCCACCTCGCTGATCTACTACCACTTCACCGACCGGGCCGGTGTCCTCCAGCAGACGCTGGAGTTCATCAGCGACCGCGCCGACCGCTACACCGCGGGCGACGCCGGTGGCCCGGACGCACCGCCGCGCGCCGCGGACCCCCGCACCGATCTGGAGCAGGTCCTCCTCCTGGAGCTCCAGGACACCGTCGACGTGCGGGAGAACAGCATCGCCTGGGGCGAACTGCGGGCCACCGCGGTCTTCGAGCCGGACCTGCGCGAGGAGCTGGCACGCAGCACCCACAGCTGGGTGCACGACGTCGCCGATCTCCTCGCCCGCGCCGACCCGCTCGGCACCGCCCCGGCCCACGCGGCCGCCGCCGAGCGGCTCACCGCCCTCGTCGAGGGGCTCAGCGTGCGCTGGCTGAGCGGCTCGCTGCCGCTCGACCAGGCCCGGCGCCTGCTGCGGGGGGCCGTCGAGGCGGAGCTGGAGCGTTCCCGGCCGTAGCGCGCGTCTTCGGCGGACCCGGATTCGGCCGATCCTGAGGGAACCTCTAAACTCTGCGGCGCCGACCCGCGCTGTCCTTGCCGCCGTCGGGCCGCAGTCCGCCCCGTCCGCCGAGAGAGGCAGCCCGCATGTCCGCTGACCGATCCCCCTTCGCCCTGCCGTCGGCCTTCCAGGAGCTGACCGGCGACGACCCGCGCGAGGTCGGCGGCTACCGGCTGTACGCGCGGCTCGGCGCCGGCGGCATGGGCCGGGTCTACCTCTCGTACACCCCGGGCGGCCGGCCCGTCGCGCTCAAGGTGGTCCGGCCCGAGCTGGCCGAGGACCCGGAGTTCCGGGCCCGGTTCGCCCAGGAGGTCGCCAGCGCGCAGCGCATCCACGGGCTCTACACCGCACAGGTCGTCGACGCGGGCGTGGAGGCCGCCACCCCGTGGCTGGCCACGACGTACGTGCCGGGCCCCTCGCTCCAGCAGGTGGTCCAGCGCTTCGGGCCGCTCCCGGAACGGACCGTCCTGCTGCTCGTGGCCGGCATCGCCGAGGCGCTCCAGGCGATCCACGCCAGCGGCGTCGTCCACCGCGACCTCAAGCCGGGCAACGTCCTGATCGCCCCCGACGGCCCCCGGGTGATCGACTTCGGCATCGCCCGCGCGGCCGACGCCGGCGCCCTCACCGGCACCGGGCTGCGCATCGGCTCGCCCGCCTACATGGCCCCCGAGCAGGCCATGGGCCGCACCGCGACCCCGGCCACCGACGTCCACGCCCTCGGCGCCCTCGCCGTCCACGTGGCCGGCGGCACCCCGCCCTTCGGCGACGGGCCCGACCTCGCCGCGCTGTACCGGACGGTCCACGAGGAACCCGACCTCGGCCGCGTCCCGCCGGGCCTGCGCGAGCTGCTCGGACGCTGCCTCGCCAAACGGCCCGAGGACCGGCCGACCACCGCCGAGGTGATCGCCGCCGCGCGCAGCCACCCGGCCGTGGGCGGGCACCTCACCTTCGGCGAGGACTGGCTGCCGCACCCGGTCGCCGGGCAGATCACCCGCCACGCCGATCTGCCCCGGGTGCCCGCGGAGGCGCCGACGGCCCTGGTGCCGCGCGCGGGCGTGCACGCGGCCGAAACGGTGCGGGGGCCAGCAACACCGCCGAACCCCACGGCCGTCGCGATGCCCCTGCCCTCGCCCGCGCCCGCCCCCGCTCCTGTCGTCACCCCCGAGTCGAGGGGCAGGGCCAGGGCCAAGGGCGGCCGCAAACGCGCGCTCGGACGGACGGCGCTCACAGCCACGGTGGCCCTGGCCGTCGGCGCCGCCGGGATGCTCTACCTGCTCGACATCCCCGACACGGAGGCGGCACCGGCCGAGCCGCCGGTGGCGGGCGCGCCGTCCACCCCGCCCGCGCCGCTGCCTTCGGTGGCCCCGACCTCCGTCGCCCCGACCCCGGCCCCGACGGGCACGGCGTCCAGCACCTCGGCCGCACCCACCGGCTACACCGCCGCCTACCGCGGCGTCGAGCTGACCTCGGCGGACTCCGGCTACGAGTTCGACCTCGCCACCGGCACCGTCGTCCCGACCGACAGCGCGACCTGGTACGTCGCCCGCAGCGCCGGCGAGTTCCTCTACCCCGACACCGCCGACTCCTACATCGGGCGGGACTCCGGCCTCGGCCTCGCCGAGTGCCTCAAGGGCCTCGGCAGCCGCCCCGCCGCCCGCGTCCCCTTCGGCGCCCTCGGCCCGCGCGGCGCCTTCTGCCTGCGCTCCGCCGACGGCCAGGACCTCGCCATCGTCCGCGTCCTGTCCACGGCGGGCCCGGACGGCCCGGTCACCGTCTCCCTCGACCGCTACCGCCGCACCGGCTGAGCAACGGCCCGACCGGCCGAGGCCGCTGCCGGGCCGTCACCCGCGCCGGTGCCGGAGCGCTAGCCGACCAGCTTCGCGTACGCGGCGGCGTCGAGGAGGCCGTTCGTCGTGGCACCCTTCGCCAGCTTGATCTTGAACAGCCAGACGTCGTACGGCTCGGAGTTCACGTCCTCGGGAGTGTCGACGGCATCGGCGTTCACCGCGACGACCTCACCGCTCACCGGGCTGTAGAAGTCCGAGGCGGCCTTGACCGACTCCACGACGCCGATCGCGTCACCCGCCTTGACCTGCTTGCCCACCGGAGGCATCTCCAGGAACACGATGTCCCCGAGCGTCGACTGGGCGTGGTCGGTGATGCCGATCGTCAACGTTCCGTCGGCTTCCGTACGCACCCACTCGTGCTCGTCGGTGTACTTGAGCTCCGCGGGGACGTTGGACATGGCAAGCAACTCCTCTGATACGCAGTGTGATCGACCGGTGGCAGGATGCCACGTCGGCGGTGTGCGCGCGACGACTTCCGGGGAAACCACACCCGAAAGTCGGCCGCGCCCGCACAGCCGACGTCTCGGCCGGCAGACGTCGGCCTCCCGTGCACGCCCTACGAGCAGGCTTGACTGATTTTTCAGTCAGTGCGAGAGTTCGAGCCAGGCGAGGTCGAGAAGCCGCCCCAGCGAGCCGCTTCCCCCGCCGAAGCCGATCCGCCGCCCAGAGCCCCACCGGAGTACACCGTGTCCTTCTCCCCCCTCGCGCGCCGCACGGTGCTGCGCTCCCTCGCCGGCGCGGGTCTGCTCGCCCTCGGCGCCACCGCCTGCGCCTCCACGGGTGACCCGGACGAGCCCGCCGCCCCGTCCTCCGGGGCCGCCGACCAGCCGACCGGCGCGGCTCCCGTCGAGCCGTCGCCCACCGCCCCGGCCGCCGCGCGCGGGCGCCGGCTCGGCGGCGAGTGGGAGAAGCACGAGCGGACGTTCATGGCCTGGCCCGCCTCCGAGAACGTGTGGGGCGAGCAGCTCGGGGGCGTCCGCAAGGACATCGCCGAGGTGGCCAACGCGATCGCCGAGCGCGAGCCGCTGGTCCTGCTCGTGCGCCCCGGCCAGGAGTCCTCCGCCCGCAAGGCCTGCGGGTCGGCCGTCGAACTGCTCTCCGCCCCCGTCGACGACCTGTGGGCCCGCGACACCGTGCCCGTGTTCGTCGAGGAGGGCGGAAAGGTCAAGGGCGTCGACTTCAACTTCAGCGGCTGGGGCGGCAAGCAGGAGCACACCAACGACGCCCGCCTCGCCCGCGCGGTGCTCGACAGGTACGGCATCGAGCGGATCGAGACCCCGATCACCGCCGAGGGCGGCTCCTTCGAGAGCGACGGCCAGGGCACCCTGCTGATCACCGAGAGCTCCGTCGTCAACGACAACCGCAACCCCGGCCGCACCCGCGACCAGGTCGAGGCCGAGCTCAAGCAGGCCCTCGGCATCACCAAGGTGATCTGGCTGGCCGGCGTCAAGGGCAAGGACATCACCGACGCCCACGTCGACTGCCTCGCCCGCTTCGCCGCACCCGGTGTCGTGTTCCTCGACCGGGCCTTCCCCGGCACCCCGCCGGACGTGTGGTCCCGCGCGGCGGACCAGGCGCGTTCCGTCCTCGCGGACGCCACCGACGCCACCGGGAAGAAGCTCAAGGTCATCGAGATCAGCCAGCCCAACCCGGACAAGATCACCGGGCGCGGCGACGCCTTCGTCTCGTCGTACATGAACTTCTACATCGGCGACAAGGGCGTCTACCTGCCGCTCTTCGGCGACCCCAAGGCCGACGACCACGCCCAGGACGTGTTCCGGGACCACTTCCCCGGCCGCGAGATCGTCCCGCTCCAGATCGACACCATCGCCTCCGGGGGCGGCGGCATCCACTGCTCCACCCACGACCAGCCCGCCGGCTGAGCCCGGCGTCCCACCCCCGGCGGAGCCGGGCGCCCCACCCCCACCCACGTGCCCGAGGAGAACGACCCACCGTGCGGCTGACCCCCACCGAACGCGACCGGCTGCTGATCTTCACGGCCGCCGAGCTCGCCCGCGCCCGCCGCGCCCGCGGCCTGCGGCTCAACGTCCCCGAGGCCACCGCGCTCATCGCCGACACCGTCTGCGAGGCGGCCCGGGACGGCCTGCGGCTCGCCGAGGCCGTCGCGCGCGGGCGCTCCGTCCTCGGCCCGGACGACGTCCTGCCCGGCGTGCCCGACCTCGTCACCGAGATCCACGTCGAGGCGGTGTTCGACGACGGCACCCGGCTGGCCGTCGTCGCCGACCCGTTCGACGGCGCCACCCTCGCCGACGCCGCGCCCGGCGCCGTGCTCCCCGCCGGCGACGCCCCCGGCGACCCCGAGCCGGTGTGCACGGTCTCCGTGCGCAACACCGCCGACGTGCCGGTCTCGGTCACCTCGCACTTCCACTTCTTCGAGGCCAACCCGCGCCTCGACTTCGACCGGGCCGCCGCGTACGGCATGCACCTGGCCGTCCCGGCCGGGTCGTCGGTCCGGTTCGACCCGGGCGCGGTCGTCGAGGCCGGCCTGGTGCCGATCGGCGGCGAGCGCGTCGCGATCGGGTTCGCGGGGCTCGTCGACGGACCGCTCGACTCGCCCCGGGTCCGGCGGGAGGCCCTGCGCCGGGCCGCCGAGCAGGGCTACCTCGGGGTCACCGAGGCCACGGACGACCAGGAGAACGCGCGATGAGCATCGAACCGTCCGAGTACGCCGCCGTGCACGGCCCCCGCGCCGGGGACCGGGTGCGGCTCGGCGACAGCGGCCTCGTCGTCCGGGTGGAGTCGGACTCCCAGCGGCCGGGCGACGAGTTCCTCGTCGGCTTCGGCAAGACCGGGCGCGACGGACTGCACCTCAAGGCCGCCGCCGTCCGCGACACCTGCGACGTCGTCATCAGCAACGTCCTCGTCATCGACGCGGTCCAGGGCATCCGCAAGACCTCGATCGGCATCCGGGAGGGCCGGATCGCCTCGATCGGCCGCGCCGGCAACCCCGACACCCTCGACGGCGTGGACGTCGTGGTCGGCACCGGCACGACGATCGTCTCCGGCGAGGGCCTGATCGCCACCGCCGGGGCGGTCGACACCCATGTGCACCTCATGTCCCCGCGGATCATGGAGGCTTCGCTCGCCTCGGGCGTCACCACGATCATCGGCCAGGAGATCGGGCCGGCGTGGGGCGTCGGCGTCAACTCCCCCTGGGCGCTGCGGCACGCCTTCAACGCGTTCGACGCGTGGCCGGTCAACATCGGTTTCCTGGCGCGGGGTTCGTCCTCCCACCCGGCACCGCTCGTGGAGGCGCTGACCGAGGGCGGCGCGTGCGGGTTCAAGGTGCACGAGGACATGGGCGCGCACACCCGCGCGCTCGACACCGCGCTGCGTGTCGCGGAGGTCCATGACGTCCAAGTGGCGCTGCACACCGACGGTTTGAACGAGTGCCTGTCCGTCGAGGACACCCTCAGCGTGCTGGAGGGCCGCACCATCCACGCCTTCCACATCGAGGGCTGCGGCGGAGGGCACGTCCCCAACGTCCTCAAGATGGCCGGCGTGCCGAACGTCATCGGCTCCTCCACCAACCCGACGCTCCCCTTCGGACGGGACGCGATCGCCGAGCACTACGGCATGATCGTCTCCGTCCACGCCCTCAAGACCGACCTCCCCGGCGACGCCGCCATGGCCCGCGACCGCATCCGCGCCGGCACCATGGGCGCCGAGGACGTCCTGCACGACCTCGGGGCCATCGGCATCACCTCCTCCGACGCCCAGGGCATGGGCCGGGCCGGCGAGACCGTCCGGCGCACCTTCGCCGTCGCGGGGAAGATGAAGGCCGAGCTCGGCCCGATGGCCGGCGACGGCCCGGACGACGACAACGCCCGCGTGCTGCGCTACATCGCGAAGCTCACCATCAACCCGGCCATCGCGCACGGGCTTTCGCACGAGGTCGGCTCGATCGAGGTGGGCAAGCTCGCCGACATCGTGCTGTGGCAGCCGGCGTTCTTCGGCGCGAAGCCGCAGATGGTGCTGAAGGCCGGCTTCCCCGCCTACGGCGTCACCGGCGACCCCAACGCCGCCACCGAGACCTGCCAACCCCTCGTCCTGGGCCCCCTGTTCGGCGCCCACGGCGCCACCCCGGCCGATCTCTCCGTCGCCTTCACCAGCCAGGCCGCCGCCGAATCCGGCACCTTCGACCGCCCCCACGACACCATGACCACCCGCCGCCGCCGGGTCGGAGTCCGCGGCACCCGGGGCATCGGACCGGCCGACCTCATCCACAACACCCGCCTGGGCGCCGTCGATGTCCACTCCCACACGGGCCTGGTCACCCTCGACGGCACCCCTCTCCACTCCAACCCGGCCGAGGAGGTGCCGCTGAGCCGCCTCTACTTCCTCTGAGTCAGCGCATGCACGAGTCAACCACCTGACGCAGCAGGACGGTCGAGGACGAGCCGACGGCGTACCAGGTGTTCTCCGTCTCGTCCTCCACCGAGGTCCAGGCGGCCACGACCGGCAGTTCGCAGTGGTCGCCGGCCTCCAGCGGGGGGAGGGTCCAGGTCATGCCGTGGTGGTCGGCGAAGTCGACGCCCCACGTGGTGCAGGAGTTCCGGTAGACCTCGCCGATCAGACCCGCCCAGCGACGGGGCGCCGCGGCCGTCGTGGCCGCGGCGTGGCAGATCCCCTCCTCGTCGGGGCCGCCGAGGGTGAGGCGGGTCGTGTCGTCGTCCACCGTGACCGCGGCCAGGCCCTGTCCGCCGTCCCAGCCGGCGTCGGCGCCGTCCGGCAGCCGCGCGGGCAGTCCCGCCGAGAACGTCACCCTTCCCGGCGGCGACCCGGCGTCGATCCGCCACACCGCCGCGAGGCAGTCGGTCAGCGGGCCCCACACCTCGGGGTCCAGCTCGGGGTCGTACGGGGTCAGCAGCAGTTCGACGCGCGCCGCGTGGTGCCTCCAGCGCGCGACCGTCCTCCCGCCCGGCAGGGCGAACAGCTCGTCGGGCAGCGGCGGGAGTGCGGTGTCCCCGATCGTCGTCGTGAAGGCCACCGCGCCGAAGGGTGTGTCCATGACGGGCCTGGCGGCGGCCCGCACGCGTGTGCGCGGGACGGTGGGGAGCAGCATCGGCCCAGCGTACCGGCAGGTCCGGGAGGCGCACCCGCCGTGGTCGCCGATCTGTGACAACAACCCTGCCACACCCGGATATTGGGACCGGTACCGTGTGCCTCCGGGCGGGCCGAGGGGAGCGTGGCGCATGCAGTCGCTGGAGGATGACGATCCGCGACGGGTGGGCGAGTACCGGCTGCTGGGCCGGCTCGGCGCGGGCGGGATGGGGCGGGTGTACCTCGGGCGGTCGGCGCGGGGGCGGACGGTGGCCGTCAAGGTGGTGCGCCCGGAACTGGCCGGGGACCGGGAGTTCCGGGCGCGGTTCCGGCGGGAGGTGGACGCCGCCCGGCGGGTCGGCGGGGAGTGGACGGCGCCGGTGCTGGACGCGGACACCGAGGGCGACCGGCCCTGGGTGGCCACCGGGTACGTCGCCGGACCGTCCCTGAGCGCCGCCGTGCGGCAGTTCGGGCCGCTGCCCGGGGCGTCGGTGCGGGCGCTCGGCGCCCGGCTCGCGGAGGCGCTCGCCCACGTGCACGCGCTCGGGCTGGTGCACCGGGACGTCAAACCGTCCAACGTGCTGCTCGCCCCGGACGGCCCGCGCCTGATCGACTTCGGCATCACCCGCGCCCTGGACGCCAACACGAGTCTCACCAGGCCCGGTTACACGGTCGGTTCGCCCGGCTTCATGTCGCCGGAGCAGACCCGGGGGAGCAAGGTCGGGCCGGCGAGTGACGTGTTCTCGCTCGGCGCCGTGCTCGCGTACGCGGCGACGGGTGTGCTCCCGTACGGGGAGGGGGTGGCTCCGGCGGTGCTCTTCCGCGCGGTGTACGAGCAGCCCGATCTCCTGCTGGTGGAGGAGACGCTGCGCCGGAACCTCCTCGGCTGCCTCGCCAAGGACCCGGCCGCGCGCCCGTCGCCACAGCTGCTGCGCGCCTGGCTGGACGACGACCGCGAGGCCACCAGGGACCTGGCGACGGGGAGCTGGCTGCCGGCGCCGGTGGCCGCCGCGATCGGACGGGCGGCCGCCCAGCTGCTCGACCTGGAGGCGGACGGGACCGGGACGACCCACGCCGTGCCGCCCCGGCCGACGTCGGCACCTCCCCGCCCGGAGCCGGCGCCCCGCCCGACGCCCACACCGCGCAGGCCGACGGTGCCGCCACCGGGCCCCGCCCCGACCGTGCCCCGCCGCCACCCCACCGCCCCGACGCGCCCCGCCCCCACGAGACCTGGCCCGACGAGACACTGGCGGCACCTCCCGCCCCAGCCCATCCCGGTCTACGGCCCGCCGCGGTACCGGCCCCCGCGCCGGCGGCGCGGGTGGCTGGTCCTGGTGCTCGTCGTGCTGGTCGTGCTGCTGATCGCCGCCGCGGGGTACGCGCTGACGCACCGGGAGGCGCAGACGTCCACCTCCGGATCCGCGCCGGTCACCGGCGCGACGGCGCCCGGGGTGCCCGGCGGCGGCGCCGGACGGAACGTCGTGCCGGCCGCCTACCTCGGGACCTGGAGCGGTCAGGCCCTCTACTCGAACAACACTCCGGCCGGCGTCGTCACCCTCACCGTCGGCACGGGCGGCATCGGCGACCGGAGCACGGGATCGCGCCTCGACAACGGAACCACCCGCTGCGAGGCCGTGTGGACGCTCGTCGAGGTCTCGTCGATCTCGTTGACCTACACCTCGCGGCTGGTGCGGGGCACGCCCGGCGGCGCGTGCACGGGCGGCGACGCGATCGACCGCCGCACGCTCGTCATCGAGCGGGACGGCACGATCCACTACGGAGTCAGCCGGGCGGGCGTCGTGACCCAGATCGCGCTGCTGCGGAAGACCGGCTGACCCCCGGCCCCTGCACCCGCCCCCGCGCTCTCACCCCTGTGCCCGCACCGCCGCCAGGACGTCCAGCCCCAGCGCCGGGTCGGCGTCCTCCGGGAGGCTGACGGACAGCCGGGTGAAGAGGCCCGCGTAGCGGCGGGTGATCTCGCGGGCGACGTCCTCCACCGGGCCGGACACCGCGAAGGCGTCGAAGACCTCGTCGTCGATCATGGCGGCCATCTCCTGCCAGCGCCCACGCACGGAGAGCGGGTGCAGGCGCTCCTGGAGGTCCTCCCAGCCGTGCTGGGCGAGCACCGGGCGGTAGGCGGGCGTCGACGCGTAGAAGGCGAGCCGCTCGCGGACGGCGGCGCGGTTGGCGGCCAGTTCCTCCTCCGTCCGCCCGGTGGCGGTGAGGACGCTCCCGGCGATCTCGAACGGGCGCGCCGTCCACGCGGCGCCCTCCGCCTCGGCGGCCGTCCGGGCCTCGGTCAGGCCGGGCAGCACCTGTTCGGCCAGGTAGGCGGGGGACGAGAACGGGTGGCCGAGGAAGCCGTCCGCGACGGCGCCGGCCGTGCGGGTCATGAGCGGGCCGACGCCGGCCAGGAGGATCCGGGGCACCCCGCCGGGCACCGGGTCCGGCGAGAAGACCGGGGTCATCGTCGTGTGCGTGTAGAACTCGCCGCGGAAGCGCAGCCGCGCGCCGGTCTGCCAGCTGTCCCAGATCGCGCGCACGGCGTGGACGTACTCGCGCATGCGCGTGGCGGGGCGGTCCCAGGGCATCCCGAAGCGCTTCTCGATGTGCGTCTTGACCTGCGAGCCCAGCCCGATGACGGCACGTCCGCCGGAGGCCGCGTGCAGGCCCCACGCCTGGTAGGCGAGCGTCATCGGGGTGCGGGCGAAGGCGACCGCGATGCCGGTGGCGAGCTCGATGCGCTCGGTCCGGTCGGCGGCGCGGGCGAGCTGGAGGAACGGGTCGTACGCGGTCTCGGCGACGACCAGCCGGTCCATGCCGCGGCGCTCGGCCTGCTCGGCGGCGTCCAGGATGCCCGCCGGGTGCCCGGAGGCGGTGGCGTCGAGGCGGAGGGCGGCGGTCGGGCGGTCCATGGCGGGGCTCCTGGTCACGGGCTTCGGCGGTACGTCGGTGGTACGCCGCCAGCCTGCCATGCCCTCACCTGCCGGGTGGCCCGGCTCCCCGGCTCCCGGGTCGGCCGTGTGCCGGGCCGGGCGCTTGCCCACCCGTACGACCTCGCCGGTCAGGCTCCGCCCTCGGGGAACTCGCCCACGGGGAACTCGGCCAGGTAGGCGTGCAGTGCCGCCGCGCCCGCCAGCAGGGCCAGGCCGCGCGCCGTCAGACGGTCGCGCCACTCGCCCAGCGTCGCCCGGAGGGGCTCCGGCCCACCCGCCGTCCGGACGCGTTCCAGCACCTGCGCGATGCGCTCCAGGCCGTGTCCACCACGGCGCAGCTGGTGGGCCAGCAGGGCGTCGCGCACATCGGCGGGGGCGTACACACGGTAGCCGGTGCGCGCGTCGCGCCGGGGCACGACCAGGCCCGTGCGCTCCCACGTGCGCAGGGTCGCCGGGCGCAGGCCGAGGCGGTGCGCGAGCGGGCCGATGAACGTGCCGCCGGGTTCGGGGTCGGGTGTCGGTTCGGGGGCGCGTGTCGGATCCGGGCCCACTGGCGGCACGAGGTCGTGCAGCGCCTCCTCCACCGCGTCCAACGTGGCGCGATCACCGGCCAGTTGCGCATGCCCGGCGTCGATCAGCCGCAGCGCCTCGTCGACCTCGCCCGCGTGCACGGCCCGCATGACGGCCCCCGCCGTCGCGTGGCCGTGCCCGGGCAGCAGCGCCAGGAACGCCCTGAGCGCCGCGGCGTGGCGCGGGCCGTAGACGCGGTAGCCGCTCGCCGTGCGCCCGGCCGGCGGCAGGAAACCCGCCTCCTCGTAGTTGCGCACCGCCTGCGTGGACAGGCCGTGCTCGCGCGCCAGATCGACGGGTCGCAGCGTCACTTTGAGACTTCACTCCCCTCTCACCGCGCAAAATGGCACCAAAGTTTACACAAGAGCTTGAACGATACAGTTGAAGCCATGACCGCATCGATCCGGGACGCGGCCCGTCCCTTCTCTGGCCACGCCCTCACCGCGCTCCTCTCCCCCGCCACCCGCCTCCTCGGCCTCGGCGAGCCCACCCACGGCGTCGAGGCCTTTCCCGAGCTGCGCAACGAGCTGTTCCGCCACCTCGTCGAGTACGAGGGCTACCGCTCGATCGCCATCGAGAGCGACTGCCTCACCGGTCTCGTCGTCGACGCGTACGTCACCGACGGCGTCGGCACGCTCGACGACGCCGTCGCCCACGGCTTCAGCCACGGCTTCGGCGCCTCGCCCGCCAATCGTGAACTCCTGTGCTGGATCAGCGAGTTCAACCGGCAGCACCCGTACGCCGAGCGGGTCCGCTTCTACGGCTTCGACGGCCCGCTGGAGATCACCGGCGCCGCCTGCCCGCGCCCGTCCCTGCTCGCGCTGCACGACTACGTCGCCGCCCACCTCGACCCGCCGTACGACCGCACGACCCTCGACGCCCTCCTCGGCGACGACGGCCGCTGGACGGACGAGGCCATCATGTACGACCCGGCCAAATCCATCGGCCGCACCCCCCAGGCCCGTGAACTGCGCGTGATCGCCGATGACTTGAGTGCACTCCTCACCGCACACGCTCCCCACCTGACGACCGCGACCTCCCCCGACGCCTTCTGGCGCGCCGAGCTGCACGCCCGCACCACCATCGGGCTCCTGCGCTACCACGCCGCCATGGCCGACACCGGTCCCTCCCGCATCGCCATGCTCCTGTCCCGGCGGGACGCGATGATGGCCGACAACCTCGACGCCGTCCTCCGCCGCGAGGAGCACCGCGGCCCGACGCTCGCCTACGCCCACAACGGCCACCTCCAGCGGGAGGAGAGCAGCATGCGCTTCGCCGGCCGGCTCACCCGGTGGTGGAGCGCGGGCGCGATCATCGGCACCCGCCTCGGCGACCGGTACGCCTACGCGGCCACCACCTTCGGCAGCCGCGGCTCCGACGTCCCGCCGGCCGACACGCTCGAAGGGCTCCTGTCGACGCTCCCGCACGACACGTCCGTCCTCGAACCGGCCCAACTCGCGCGATTCACACCGCACCTGACGCCGCGCGTACCGGCCGACCACACCTACGCCGCCCTCGATCCCGCCACCACCGGCCAGGCCGACGCGATCGTCTTCGTCCGCGACATCCGGTAGTCCCCGGCGGCGGGTCGGTGCCTCCGACGTCCGCGAAGGCTCGATACGGTGGCCGGAGCGGACCGGCGGCGCCCGACCGCTGTGGGGCGGGCGCCGCCGGTACCGCGATTCCCCATCGCCGGCCAACTCCGGCGACCAGCCGGGCGGATCAGCCCAGCAGGCGCAGCAGCTCCTCGGCCGCCCCCGCCGACGACGCCGGGTTCTGGCCCGTCACCAGGTTGCGGTCGACGACGACGTGCGGCGCCCACGGCTCGCCCGCGGCGAAGTCCACGCCCAGCTCGACCAGCCGGTCCTGGAGCAGCCACGGCGCCTTGTCCGCGAGACCCGCCTGGCGCTCCTCGTCGTTGGTGAAGGCGGTGATCCGGTAGCCGGCGAACGGCGACCCGCCGTCCTCCGTCCGCGCGGCCAGCAGCGCCGCCGGGCCGTGGCACACGACGCCGAGCGGGCGGCCGGAGGCGAGCGCCCTGGTCAGCAGCCGGCCGGACTCGGGGCTGACCGCCAGGTCCTCCATCGGGCCGTGGCCGCCCGGGTAGAACACGGCGTCGTAGTCGGCCGGGTCGGTGTCCTCCAGCTTCACCGGCCGCCGCAGCTCGGCGACGGCGGCGATCGCCTCGGCCGTCGCCTCGTCGGGCACGCTCGCCCGGTCGGCGACCGGCACCACGGCGCCCGGGGTGGCCACGGTGACCTGGTGGCCGGCCTCGGTGAAGGCGCGGTACGGCACGAGGACCTCCTCGGCCCAGTAGCCGGTCGGGTGCGCGGTGCCGTCGTTCAGCGTCCAGACGTCGGCGCCGGTCACGACGAACAGGATGGTGGCCATGGTGCAGTCTCCAGGGGTGCGGTCCGACGCTCCGGCGGTCCTCCGCCGGAGTGCTCACGGCCCGACGCTAGACGCGCTCCACCATCGCCCACCAATGGCCCGGACGATGTCCGGTATTGGAAATCCGATGGCTCCGGACCACGCCCCGGCCATCGCCGTCCCGTAGGCTCGCGCCATGAGCGATCGGGAAATCCATGGCTCCGGCCCGTTGGACCTGAACCAGCTGCGGACCTTCCTCGCCGTCCACCGCGCCGGCTCGTTCACGGCCGCCGCCCACCGGCTCGGACTGTCCCAGTCGACGGTCACCGCGCAGATCCGCGCGCTGGAGCAGCGGCTCGGCCGGGAGCTGTTCGAGCGCGGCGCCCGCGGCGTCGCCGCCCTGCCGTACGCGGACGACCTCGCCGCCCGCCTCGCCGACCCCCTCGACCGGCTCGCCGACGCCACCGGCGAGCGGGCGGGCGGCACCCCCGAGCCCGTGCACCTCGCCGGGCCCGCCGAGTACCTGGGCACCGTCCTGCTCCCCGCGCTCGCACCGCTCGTCGCCGACGGCGTCCAGTTGCGCGTGACCACCGGCCTCACCGACCCCCTGCTCGCCGAGCTGCGCGCCGGGCGGCACGACCTGGTCGTCGCCACCCGGCGCCCGCGCGGCCGGACGCTGCACGCGGAACCGCTCGCCGACGAGGAGTTCGTCCTCGTCGCGGCACCGGCCTGGGCGCAGCGCCTGGACGGCCGGAAGCTGCCCGCCGCCCTCGCGGAAGTCCCGCTGCTCAGCTACGCCGCGGACCTCCCGATCGCCCGCCGGTACTGGCGGCACGTGTTCGGCGAGCGCCTGCACGCCCGCGCCGCCCTCACCGCCCCCGACCTGCGGGCGGTCGTCAACGCGACGGCGGCGGGCGCCGGCTGGAGCGTCCTGCCGAGCTACCTGTGCCGCGCCGAACTCGCCTCGGGCGCGCTGCGCCTGCTGCACCGGCCGGAGGACCCGCCGATCAACACCGCGTACCTGGTGCAGCGTCCCGCCGCGTCCGCCAATCCGCACGTCGCCCTGGTCCGCGAGCGGCTCGTCGCGGCCGCGCACACCTGCTGAGGCCCCTTCGCCAGGGTTCCGTCAAGATCGGCGGTCAGTTCACAAAGGGGGGCTACGCTACTGGTGGTTCGTAGCGGCACCTACCGGGAGGGAGGCGAGAGAAATGGACTCCAGTAGTAGTCCGGGCCACAGTCGGCCCTGTTCCCCGCTTTCCGCACCCCGCCCCGGCGCGCGCTGACGCCAGTCGGTCCGCTCGCGCGCGCCCTCCCCCCGGCCCTCGGCCGTCGGAGGTTCGCCATGACCCGCCTGTCCTTCCCGCGCTTCTCCCCGTCGCACGCCCCCACCCGCGGCACCGGCCTGCTGCGCGGCCTGCGCCGCACGTCCCCGCACCTGCCGCCGCTCGGCGCGCTGCCCGCCGACGCCCCCATCGTCCGCGGCAGGCTGCGGCTGACCCTGCAGGACGGCACCCCGCGCCTGTACCTGCTCGACCACCGCGACTTCGCCGCCACCACGTCCCCCGACGTGGCGTACGACGCCCGCGTGCAGACCGCCTACCTGTTCGCGCTCCAGGGCCACGGCCCCGACTGCCTCGCGCGGCACCTCGGTCTCCCGCTCACCGCCGCCGAGGCCATCGCCGCGCATGCCGCCCGCGCCAGTGCGCCCGGCGCCGCCGGAGCACCCGGCACCGCCGGCATTGCCCGCGCCATCCCACAGGCATGAAGCCCGGGCGTCAGATCGCCAGGTCCCGCCGCTCCAGCAGCCGGAACGCGGCGAGCAGCCCGACCGCGCCGACGCCCACCAGGACGCCCAACGAGTGCCACGGCACGCCCCCGTGGGCCAGGACGTCGCCGGGCGCGTAGTAGTGGAACGGGCTCAGGTACCGCAGCGGCGCGGCGGGGGACCACGCCAGGGCGATGAAGTTGAGCGCGAAGCCGACCGCGCCGAGGGCCACCGCCGCGCCGATCACGTACGCGCGGCGGCGGCTGAACGCCGAGACCGCGAGCACCGGACCGGTCAGGCTGAACGCCAGTGCGCAGCCCATCAGTCCGGCCGCGAACACCCCGCCCTCGGACACGGCCGCGCGCAGCGTCGGCGAGAACGCGACCCCGAGCGCGATGGTCAGCGTCGCCGCCGCGTTGAGCAGGACCGACGCCGCCACGAGGGCGCCGGCCCGTTCGGCGAGCAGGCGGCGCCGCGAGAGCGGACGGGTCATCAGGAGCTCGATGGTGCCGGACTCGACGTCGGCCGCGACGGCGGCGGCGCCGAGCGAGCCGATGACGGTCAGGTGCAGCGCGATCCAGAACGGGTGGGTGAGTCCGGCGCCGAGCAGCCCCGGGTAGCTGGCGATGGAGACGTCGCCGTTGGAACCGCTGAAGGCCTTGAACGCGCCGGGCGGGGTGCGGCGGGCGCCGAACAGGTCGCCGTGCGGGACGGTGCTGGTGATCACGGTGATCAGGGTCTCGAAGACGACCATGCCGAACAGCAGCCCGAGCAGCATCCGGCGCCGCCGGTGCAGGGCGAGCCAGACCAGCGGGAGGCGGCGGTTGACGGTGCGCGCGATCACGGCCGCTCCTCCGGCTCTTCCGCCGGCGGCTCGTCCGCTTGCGACTCTTCCTCTTCCGGCTCTTCCTCTTCCGGCTCTTCCGAGTTGCGGTAGAGGTCGAGGAACGCCTCGTCCAGTCCCGCCTCCTCGACGGTGAGGTCCGCCACCGGCAACGCCCCGAGCAACTCCCTGACCGTCTCGACGAGTTCGTCCGGTGGTACCACCAACTCCACGCGCTGCCCCTCCCACCGCGGGGACCACCGGTCGGCGGCGCCGAGCGGCCGGGCGCCCCACCCGTCGGCGAGGACGAGCCGCACCCGCCGCGCCCGCGCCTGGCGCAGCTCGGCGACCGAGCGGACGGTCACCAGCCGCCCGCGCCGGACGATCGCCACCCGCTCGCACGTGCGCTGCACCTCGGGCAGGACGTGGCTGGAGAGCAGGACGGTCCGCCCGGCGGCGGTCTCCTCGGCGAGCAGTTCGAAGAACGTCTCCTGGACGAGCGGGTCGAGGCCCTCGGTCGGTTCGTCCAGCACCACGACGCCGGGCCGGTGCTGGAGCGCCTGGATGAGCCCCAGCTTCTGCTTCATCCCGCGCGAGTACTCCCCCACGGCCCGCCCGAGGTCGGCGCGGGTGAGGGCGAGCCGCTCGCACAGCTCGCGCCGGCGGGGCACCGGGGCGCCCTGGAGTGCGGCGAGGAGGTCGAGCGTCTGCTGCCCGGTGAGCTCGGGGTAGAGCCGCAGTTCGCCGGGCAGGTAGCCGATCGACGGCGCGAGCCGGCGGTGGTCGGCCACCGGGTCGAGGCCGAGCACCCGCACCCGGCCGCCGGAGGGCTGGAGCAGCCCGACCAGGCAGCGCAGCGTGGTCGTCTTGCCCGCGCCGTTCGGCCCGAGCAGGCCGAAGACCTCCCCGGCGGCGACCTCGACGTCCAGCCGGTCGATGCCGACGGTGGCGCCGTACCGCTTGGTGAGCTCGCGCAGTTCGATCACCGGTCTGCTGCTGGGCATGGCCCGCACCTCCGCTCGCGGCCCCGCGGCCCTCGACGGGCCCGGTCCCGGGCCCGACCCCGGGACATCAAAGCCTTCCCCGCGGAAGGTGTCGAGCAACACCGCCGGACGGGCGCGGCGCTCAACCCGTGCAGACGCCCGGCGGCGCCACGCACAGCAACGGCGCTCAGCCCTTGCAGACGCCCAGCGGCACCAGCCGGGCCACCCGGCGCGCCAGCCCGGCCTCCTCGGTGACGGCGGCCACCGCGTCCACGTCCTTGTACGCCTGCGGCGTCTCCTCCGCGAGCGCCCGGTAGGAGGCGGGCCGGACGGCGATCCCGCGCGCCTCCAGCTCGCCGTGCAGCGTCTCGCCCCGCACCGTCCGCAGCGCCTGGTGCCGGCTCCACACCCGCCCGGCCCCGTGGCAGGCGGAGTGGAACGCGTCGTTGCCGGGCAGCCCGACCATGACGTACGACGCGGTGCCCATCGTGCCGGGGACGAGCACCGGCTGGCCGGCCCGGAGGAGGTCGGCGGGCAGGTCCGGGTCCCCGGGCGGGAGCGCGCGGGTGGCGCCCTTGCGGTGGACGCACAGCCGCCGGGCGACGCCGTCCACGTCGTGCGTCTCCAGCTTGGCGAGGTTGTGCGAGACGTCGTAGACGAGCTCCAGGCCGACCCCGAGGGCCGTCGCGAAGGCGCGGCGGGCCGCCTCGGAGAGCAGCTGCCGGTTCGCCCGGCCGTAGTTGGCCGCGGCGATCATGGCGCCCAGGTACGCCCGGCCGCGCGGCGAGTCGACCGGTGTGCAGGCGAGCTGGCGGTCCGGGACGTCGATCCGGTAGCGGTGCAGCTCGCGCTCCATGGCGTGGACGTGGTCGGTGCAGACCTGGTGGCCGAGGCCGCGCGACCCGCAGTGGATCATGACGCAGACCTGCCCCGGCCGCAGCCCGAAGGCCGCCGCCGTCTCCGCGTCCCACACCGCGTCCACCGCCTGCACCTCCAGGAAGTGGTTCGCCGAGCCGAGGCTGCCGACCTGCTGCAGCCCGCGCTCGACGGCCCGCGTGCTCACCTCGCCCGGCGCGGCGCCCGCCAGGACCCCGCCGTCCTCGCAGCGCTCCAGGTCGCGCGGCACGCCGTGGCCGTGCTCGACGGCGTAGCGGGCGCCGCCGACGAGCAGCTCGTCCAGTTCCCGCGGTCCGTCCAGCCGCCACAGGCCGCCGCGCCCGAGGCCGCGCGGGACGGCCCGGTCGAGCAGGTCCATCAGCCGGCGCAGCCGCTCCGCGTCGAGCTCGTCCCGGCCGGCGCCGGCCGCCAGCAGCCGGACGCCGCACGAGATGTCGAAGCCCACCCCGCCCGGCGAGACGACGCCGCCCTGCTCGACGTCGGTCGCCGCCACGCCGCCGATCGGGAAGCCGTAGCCCCAGTGCACGTCGGGCATGGCGAAGGAGGCGCGGACGATCCCCGGCAGCGTGGCGACGTTCGCGACCTGTTCGAGGGCCTTGTCCCCGGCGGCCTGCGGCAGCAGCTCGCGGCTCGCGAACACGACGCCGGGCACGCGCATCGGCGGGGTCCGGTCGATCCGCCAGCGGTGGCGGGCCTCCTCGGTGAGCGTGATCTCCACGGCCGGTGCCTCTCAGACGTCGACGGTGACCCGGCCGGTCCAGCCGCCGGGGCCGGGCCGCAGGTCCAGGCCGTGCAGTGAGACGGCCTTCGGCACGGCGCCGACGAGCGCGGCCGTGGCGGTGTCGGCCATCTCGAAGCGCACCTCCAGGGTCCGGCCGCCGTCCGCGTCGTGGATGGCACCGAGGGCGAGCGCCGTCGGGAGTTCGCCGTCGGCGTCCATCCGGTAGACGACCTCCTCCAGGACGCCCGCGAGCAGGTCGGCGTCGCTCGCCGCGACGAGGGTGCAGGCGCGCTCGCCGGCGGGGCCGGCGGCGGTGAGGTCGGCGAAGCTGTCGACGACGCCGCGGACCAGCTCGCCGATGCAGCCCTCGGCCGTCGGCGACCACGCCTCCACCTGGAGGTCCGCCGTGTGCGGCACGGTCCGGTGGCCGCTCGCGGCACTCTCCACGACCTGCCTCCTCTGCCGTCTCCTCCCAGCGTCGACCCGTGGGGCGGGCGGCGGCAAGAGCGGGAGCGGCAAGAGCGCCGAGCAGACAGCGGCGAGTGCGGCCGGGCGGGCGGGCAGCGGCGAGTGCCGCCGGGCGGTCACCGACCGTGCACGCCCACCGCCGCCAGGTACGCCGCCGTCAGCTCCGGCGTGGCCAGCCACTCCGCGTGGTCGCTCGGCTCCGGGTAGGTGTTGACGAGCCTGCGGGCCACCGCCTCGTGCCGCGCGGCGGCCGCGAACACGCCCTGCACGTGCTCCGGCGCGGTGAGCATGGTGGCGGTGAACTCCACGGTGTGCCGGGCGTGTTGCAGCCAGAAGTCCTCGGCGGTCGCCGCCATCCAGGCCGGCGTGAAGGCGGCGTCGCCGTGCTCGACGATCGCCCGCAGGTATGCGTCGGCCGCGCGGGCGGCGCTGTTGGCTCCCTGGCCGGTGATCGGGTCGTTGACCACGACCGCGTCGCCGATGCCGAGCACGTGCACGTCCCGCGCGCCGCCGAGTGCGGCCACCGGCCGCCGCACCGTCGGCGTGACCGCCCCGAACAGGCCCGCCCCCGCGTCCGTCGGCTCCGCGTGCCGCCAGAACTCCGCCTCCCAGGGCAGGTGCTCCGCCAACAGAGCACGGATCCGGTCTAGTTGGACGTCCGGCGCGGGCGCGTCGGTGAACGCGTCCAGCGGCCCGCCGGGCACCGCCTCCCACAGCAGGATCGCGCACGGCCCGGAGAGCGTCAGGGCCGGCTGGAGGTAGAGGTCCGCGAGGCCGGGCAGCGCGTACATCCGGGCCCGCGGCTCGACGGTCGGGTCGGGGGCACCGACGCCGTGCGCGTAGAGGCAGGACAGCGACCGCTGCGGCCGGTCGAACGGCGACCGGGCCGCGTCGCGTTCGAAGACCCCGGCCGGGCCGCCGCGCCCGGCCGCGACCACCGTCAGCTCGTGCCGCTCGGCGAGCGCGCGCAGCCCGTCCCGGTCGAGCGTGCGGTACTCGACCCGGCCGCCGCGCTCGGCCAGCAGCTCCAGCCAGCGCGCCAGCTTGAGCCGCTGGTCGACGGACTGCGCGGGCTCGTCCAGCGTCGCGGTGATCTCCAGCGCCCGCACGCCCGGCGGCACGGCCAGCACCATCGTGAGCGTGTCGACGGCGGGCGCGTCGGCGGCCCACAGGTCCAGCCCGGCCGCGGCCTCGATGCGCCGCGCCGGGCCGAACATCGCCTGCGTGGACAACACCCGCCCGCCGACCAGTTGCTCGGGCGTGCGCTCGGCGACCAGCGTCACCTCGTACCCGGCCGCGACCAGTCCGAGCGCGAGCTGCAGCCCGGCCTGGCCCGCTCCGACGACGGCGATCCGACGCATGCACGCCTCCCGGGCGGCTCGACCGACTGGACGTCAGATGCGTACGGTAGTCGAACGGTAGGGCGCCGTCACCAGCCCGAACCGGACCGGCCGCGCAGGTGCGCGACGAGCAGGTCCAGCACCGCCGGAGCCTGGTCGGTCAGGTAGAAGTGCCCGCCGGGGAAGACCCGCAGGTCGAACCCGCCCGTGGTGTGCCCGGCCCACGGCCGCGCCTGCGCGACCGTCGCCCGGTCGTCGGCGTCGCCGACCAGCGCGGTGATCGGCTGCGGCACGGTGTCCCCCGGCGCGCAGCGGTACGTCTCGATCGCGGTGTAGTCGGCCCGCAGCGCCGGCAGGATCAGGGCGCGCAGCTCCGGATCGGCGAGCAGCCGCTGGTCCGTGCCGCCGAGCCGCCCGATCTCGGCGAGCAGCCCGTCGTCCGACATCAGGTGCACCTCGGTGTCCCGCGGCTCCGACGGCGCCCGCCCGGCCGACACGAACAGGTGCTCCGGCCCGGCCACCCCGTCCCGCGCGAAGCGCCGGGCGACCTCGAAGCACACCGCCGACCCCAGGCTGTGCCCGAAGAACGTCAACGGCCGGTCCGCCCAGGCCCGCAGCTCCCGGTACACGCACTCCGCGAGCTCGGCCACCGAGTCGATCCCGGGCTCCGCGAACCGGTTCTGCCGCCCCGGGTACTGCACCGCGAGCACGTCGGCGTGCGGTGCCAGCGCGGTCGCGTAGTCGACGAAGAAGCTCGCAGCACCGCCCGCGTGCGGGAAGAACACGACGCGCGAGGGCGCCGAGTCACTCGGACTGAACCGCCGGAACCACGGACTCTCGACAGCAGCACTACCGAACATGCGGGGCGACCTCTCTCAGCGGACGATCTTCTGCCACCCCCAGTCTCGCAGGACCGCCCGGCCGACCCCAGGGGTCACTCGGGCATCTCGTCGTCCGGGTCCGGGAAGTCGGCCCACGGGTCGTTGTAGGCGTCGGGGTCCGTCACCCAGCCCGCCGCGAGGACGAGGCCCGTCGTGCGGTGGACGGCGAGGAAGCCGAAGGGACGACCGAATTCCGCCTGGACGTGGCGGACGCTGTACGGCGGAAGGGCGGCAGCGCCCCCCGCCGCGACGCCCAACGCCGTGACGGCCGCGGCCCGGAAGCCGCGGGGACCGAAGGACGCGGTGGCGGTCTGGCGCGCGCTGGAGACGTACAGCGGCTCGTCGTCCTGGGAGAGGCCCGGGAGGCGGCTCTCGGTCACGGACGGGAGGCACGCCGTGGTGAGGCCGAAGAGGTCGGGGCGTTCCAGCAGGTCGTGGTCGGCCTCGACGGTGAACTGCGGGACGCAGACGCCCAGGACCGGTTCGCGCTCGTAGCTGCGCCGCCAGGCGACCGTGAGTCCTGGGCCGGGCGTGCCGGTGGGCAGGCGGTCGGCGGTGACCCGGGGGTGGCGGTGCGCCAGGATGCCGAAGCCGGCGGCGAGGACGTCGGCCGCCGGGGCGTCCGCCTCTCCGAGGAGCAGGTGGACGTCGATGTCGTTCCTGCCGAGCACCCGCACCTCGGTGACCGGCCCCGCCGGGGTGTCGGCGACGGCCGCCCGGTCGAGCAGGGAGGTGTACCGCGACAGGTACTCGACCTCGCGGCCCCACGCGTCGCCGTCCACCCGGCCGCCGACGTCGAAGCGGCGGATCCACTCGGTCCGCACGGTCAGGGCGCCGGCCAGCACGAACCGGGTGTCGTCGTCGACCTGCACCGGCATGGCGTCGATCAGCCCGTCCGTACGGCGGGACGCCCAGGCATCGAGCGCCTTGCGGTCCTGCGCGCCGTCCCCGGTCAGGCGGCCGATCACGTCCGCCGGGAGGCCCGCAAGCCACTCCGGCCGGGGCCGCACCCCCTGGGCCGTCCACAGCCCCAGCGCGGCGGATATTCCCGGCAACTCGTCCAGCAGGCCGAGCAGTTGGCGCGCCCGGTCGGCGGCGGCGTCGGCCGGCAGCCCGAGCGCGTTCTCCAAGTCCCGCCGGACGGCCGGGCTGCCCGCCGGCGCCACCAGCCCGAGCAGCGGCCACACGCCGGCGGGCATGAGCAGCGTCTGCCGCCCCTCCGCCAGCGCGTGCCCGGCCCACCGCACGCCCAGCTCGTTGACCCCGCGTACGATCCCGGCCCTGCTCATCAAGTCCCCTGTCCTCGGCCGTCGCACGGGAGCGTAGGGGTGCCCGGCCGCCCGCGGCGAGCGGTTTTCGCCACGCCCGGCAGGCGTGGTCAGCGGTCGTGGTCAGCGGGCGTGGTCGGCGGTCGCGCTCAGCGGGCGTCGTACTGCTCCCGCGTCAGCTCGTGGACGCGCACACGGCGGCCCGTGGCCGGGGTGGTCGTCTCGCGTTCCACGCGCATGCCCAGCTTGTCCATCACACGCTCCGACGCCGTGTTGCCGATCTGGGCGATGCTGACGATCCGGTCCAGGCCGCAGTCCTCGAAGCCGAAGCGGACGGCCTCCCGCGCCGCCTCGGTGGCGAAGCCCCGGCCCCAGAAGGTGCGGGCCAGGCGCCAGCCGACCTCGACGGCCGGGAGCACCTCGGGCAGGAAGCGCGGGACGGCGAGGCCGGTGAAGCCCGCCAGCTCGCCGGTCCCGCGCACCTCGACGGCGAACAGGCCGAATCCCTCCTCCTCCCACCGCTGTTCGACCAGCGTGGTGAAGCGACGGGCGGCCGGTTCCTCCAGCGGCCGGCCGTCGGCGATCCACCGCATCACCTCGGGGTCGGCGTTGATGGCCGCCATCGGGGCCACGTCCTCCTCCCGCCAGCGGCGCAGGATCAGGCGGGGCGTCTCGATCGTCACCATGAGGTCCGTTCCTTCCGGTCCGTCCGGTCCATGCGAGCGTCCTTCCGCGTGGCCGGGTGCACCGAACTCGTGGGCGTGGCCGGCACTTCGGCCGCCTCCAGGTCGGGGTGCGCGGCAGCCCCGCGCCGCGCTGCCATCACCCGCTCCGGCAAACGCCGTCGATCACCGTCGCCCATCACGAAATCCCCTCCCCCGCGAAGGGCCACGAGCCTACCCTGGACCACATGACCGCAGCCGATCCCGACTGGATCACCGTCGTCGCCTACGAGAACCTCCCGGGCAGCCCCCGCCCGATGGCGGCCGTCCGCGCTTGACTGCGCGAGCGGGGCGTCGACTGGATGCCCTGGCCGGCGAAGGACTTCCTGGTGAACCTGGTCTGCGGGCGTGACGCGGACGGACGCTGGCACGGCTGGTACGACGTCCGCCTGCCCGCGGACGCGCTGCGCCCGCTCGGCCTCCACCCCGACCAGCCGACGGCGACCGCCAACGGGCCGTCCCCGCCCGGGTGGTGGCACGCCGAGGCCGAACGCCGCGCGCGCAGCGAAGGCTGAGCCGATCATGCCCGCTGGAGCATGGTGCGATAACGCGATTGGTCTTGGAAACGACCGACTCGCACGTCATGGCGTCGAGGGAGTTCGCACACGAGGTCACCGCGAAGGGAATCCACCATGGTCACCAACGGACGCAGCAGTGGGTACACGATGGTCAAGAGGTTCCTCGCCGCCTCGTTGGCCGCAGCCGCGGATTCGTCGCGGTGGGCACCGCGGACGCCGGGCAAAAGGGCGTCGGCCGAAAGGGCGCGGGCCGAGATCCAGCGCTGACACCGCAGGCTGGGCCGCCGTCCTCCGGCCGCACACGGGAAGTCGGCACCGCCGACTTCCCGTGCACCGCCCCGACGTGAAGGGTCTGTTCAGGCGGCCGGTTCGGACCTCTCGCGCTCGCGTGTGGTCCTGCCCGCAAGGCGCTGGTAGGCCGCCAGGAGATGTGTGCAGTACTTCTCCACGGTGAACCGGGCGGCGTCGGCCCGTGCTTGGCCGGTGACGCGACCGTTGTCGTCGAGAGCCGCGCGGAGGGCGTCGAGGAGTGCGTCCGGGTTGTCGGGCTGGAAGAGGTAGGCGTTGTGGCCGTGGGAGAGGACGCCGGTGATGCCTCCGCTGGAGGGGTTGACGACGGGGATTCCGGAGGCCATCGCCTCGACGACGGTGCACCCGAAGGTCTCGTAGGGGCTGGCCGTGCAGAACGCGTGGCAGGAGGCGTAGAGGGCGCTGCGGTCGGCGCCGCGGACGAAACCGAGGAGGTGGATCCGGGGCGAGGCCGCGGCCAGTCGTGTGATCCGGGCGGTGATGTCGCGCGGGCCGTCGCCGGCGATGAACAGCGAGAGGTCCTCGTTGCCGGGCACGGCGCTCAGCCCGAGGAAGGCTTCGATGATGAGGTCCAGGCGCTTCTCGCGGGCGAGTCGGCCCAGGTAGAGCACGCGTTTGCCGCGGCCGTCGTACCGCGGCGCCAGCCTGGAGAGGACGGCGGGGTCGGCACGGTCGGCGCCGAAGGATTCGACGTCGACGCTGTCGAAGGGAACCTGCTCGATCCGCACGTCGCTGAGGCCGCCCAGGGTGTCCGCGGCATGGGGGGTCGCACAGATGGCGGTGTCGAAGTGGCGGTACACGTACCGCATGACGGGCGGGAACAGCGCGGTCGCCAGGTGCCGCCAGACCGGGTAGCTGCGGGCGGAGTTGAAGTGGTCGCCCTGGTACTGGGCCACGTAGGGCACGCCGTGCCGGCGTGCGTACGCGTACCCCGGCATCCCCCACGAACCGAAGACGAAGGACCGTTCGGGGTCGATGACGACCACCAGGTCCGGTGCGATCCTCTCCAGCGCGGCGTCGATCTGCGCGAGTGCGGCTCGGCGCGGGACGCGCAGCATCGGATAGGGCAGCCACGGCTTGGCGGCGTAGGGGAACAGCTCCAGGCCGGGTGTGCCCGCCAGGGCGAGGGCGCCGCCGTCGGTGGGTCCGGGGACCAGCAGGCACAGACGTACGTCCTGCCGGGAGGCGAACCACTGGGCCCGCTCCACGTTTCCCAGCGCGATGCCGCTGACCTCGGGCGGGAAGCTCGCGGTGATCCAGGCTACGGTCATCGGGGCTGATTCGGCGCGCGGAAGCAACTGAACGACCTCTCCGTCAGGATTGGGGCTCTTCGGGTGCCATCGGTCTTGAAAAGGGCTGGCCGGATTTACCGGACGACAGTGCCAGCGGCCGGTGAAAACCCGGTGAAACCCGGCTACTTCCGCAACGGCCCCTAACCGCCGAACCGCACCGCCGTGGCGCGCGAGCGCGAGACCGTGTCGAGCCGGAGCACGGACGCCGCCTCGGGCACCGGATCGCCGTGGTCGAGCGCCGCCGACAGCCGGGCCAGCCCGACCCGGTGGCGGGCGAAGACCCGGGCGGCGGCGTGCCGGCCCCGGGCACGCTGGCCGTCGAGGGCCGCGGCGGCGCCGACGTCGAGCAGGACGACGTGCAACTCGCGCCCCCGGCGGCCGGCTTCGCGCGCGAGCCACCGCCGCATCCACGCGCGGCTGCCGCAGTCGTGCACGAGCAGCGGGCCGCCCCGCCGGACGGAACTCCGCAGGAGCAGCACGTGGCGCAACCGGGCCCACGGCCGGTAGGCGGCGTACGGCAGCCACGCGGGCATGACGGCTTCGCACGCCTCGTGGACGGCCCGCGGATCGACCACCGCGACGGCAGCCGCCGCCGACCAGCGCCGCAGCAGCGTGCTCTTGCCCGCGCCGGGCAGCCCCGAGACGACCACGACCGCGCCCGCCGGGTACCGCACCGTGAACCCCGGCCCGTCCGCGCCCCGCAGGTCGACCACCCCGAGCGGCGACACCCGCGTCCCGTCCGTCGTGCTGCCCATCCGGCCCCCGTTCGTACTCGACCGGGAACCATAACAGCCCCGCGCGCCACCACCGCGCCGCCTACCGACATGATGGTGCGTCAGTTCATCGACGGCCGGTCATCGACGGCTGGTCGTCGACGGCTGGTCGTCGACAACCAGGAAGGCCGAACGTGACCGCGACGTACACCGGGCTGGTGCTGGCGGGGCTGGCGCGCGATCCGGGGCGGGTGGCGATCCGCTGCGGGGAGCGCGCGCTGACCGGGCAGGAGTGCCTCGACGCCGTCCACCGCCTGGCGCGTGCGCTGGAGGGCGCCGGGCTGGGGCGCGGGGACGGGGTGACGGTGCTGGCCGGGAACCGGCCGGAGACGGTGCTGGTGCGGCTGGCCGCCAACGTGCTCGGCTGCCGGGTGGCCGCGCTGTACCTGGACCGGCCGGTGGCCGAGCAGGTCGCGACGGCCGCGTTCGCCGGCACCGACGCGCTGGTGTTCGACCCGGCGCGCTTCGGGACGGCCGCCGCGCACATCGCCCGGGCCCTCCCCGCCGCCGGCCTGTTCGCGCTCGGCCCGACGGACCTCGGGACGGACCTCCTGGAGCTCGCCGCGCCGCTGTCCCCCGCCGCGCTCGCGCCCCGGGGCCGGCCGGAGGACGTCATGGCGGTGCGGTTCACGAGCGGCACGACCGGACGGCCGAAGGGCGTGGTGCGCCGGTTCGCCCGCCCGCCGAGGCCCGAGCTGCCGGCCGCGTCGGTGTTCCTGCTGTGCACGCCGCTGGGCCACGGCGGCGGGACGTCGGCGGACCTCGCGCTCGCGGCGGGCGGTTCGGTGGTGCTCCAGGACGGCTTCTCGGCGGACGCGGTCCTGGCCGCCGTCGAGGAGCACGCCGTCTCCCGGGTCCACCTCCCGCCGCACCTGCTGTACCGGGTCCTGGACCACCCGATGCTGCCGCGGACGGACGTCGGCAGCCTGCGCCGCGTCACCTATACGGGCGGCCCGGCCGCCCCGCGGCGGCTCGCGGAGGCGACGCGCCGCCTGGGGCGGGTGCTGCACCAGACCTACAGCCTGACGGAGTGCGGCCCGGTGGCACGGCTGACGCCGGACGAGCACCTCGACCCGCGGCTCCTCGGCACGGCGGGCCGCCCGTACCCGGACACCGAGGTGCGCATCCTGGACGAGGACGGCACGCCGCTGCCGCCCGGCGGGACCGGAGAGATCCACGTCCGCACGCCGACGGTGATGGAGGGCTACTGGCGGGACCCGGAGCTCACCGCCGAGGTGCTGCGGGACGGCTGGCTGCGCACCGGGGACCTCGGCGGCCTGGACGCGTCCGGCTACCTGACGGTGGCCGGCCGGCGCGAGCCGATGGCGATCGTGGACGCGCACAACGTGTACCCGCGGGACGTCGAGGGGCCGCTGCTCACGCACCCGGAGGTCCGGGAGGCGGTGATGTTCGCGACGTCCGGGCCGGACCTGCTGGAGCGCGTGCACGCGGCGGTGACGACGGCGCCGGGCGCGCGGGTGACGAAGGAACAGCTGCACCGGTGGGTGCGGGAGCGGAGCGGTCCGCTCAGCGCGCCGACGTCGATCCTGGTCCTGCCGCAGATCCCGCTGACGGGGACGGGCAAGCCGGACCTGGCGGTGCTGCGGGCGCTGGTGGACGGCGCCCCGGGGTACGCGTCCGCCGCCCTGGGGGCGCGCGAAGGGGTGTGACGCGCCCCCTTGATGCTTCGAGCGCCCGCGCGGGCGACCTCTCGCGCGGTGCTCGGCGGGAACAACCGCAGGTGGACACTCGTCCGTGCGGACCGATGTGCCGATAAAGCTCCGGCGGCGTTCCCTCGCACCGTCCCCAGGAGGCACCTCCGTGACCTGGCTCCGCGTCCTGACCGCGCTCGGCATCCTCGCCGTGGCCGGCAGTGCCCTGCTCGTCTTCGCCCTCTGCACCGCGGCCGCCCGGGGCGAACGCGCCGGGGAGCCGCCCGACCTCCGCGAGGAGGCCGAGCGGAGCGGACTCTTCCAGCACATGGGCGGCGGCGAGACCTAGCTGTTCCGTCCCGCGAGGACTCAGTGCCCCGCGATGTCGTCCGGCCGGACCTCGATGTGGTCGGCCGCGAGGTCGACCGCCACCCGGTGCTCCATGCCCAGCGCCTCCAGGAACTTGACGGGCAGCTGGACCCGCCCGGTGCGGTCCAGCATCACGTACTCGCGCTCGTTGACCGACTCCTCGCCGTGCTCGTCCGTGACGGTGCGGCGCAGCACCTCGCTGCTGGTCCGGCCGTCGCGGATGGCGACGGTGCGGCGGACCTCGCCGGCCACCATCGGGTCGTGGGTGACGATCACGACGGTGGCGCCGAGTTCGCGGTTGACGGTGCGGAAGGCCTCGAAGATGACGGCGCCGGTCTCGGAGTCCAGCTCGCCGGTGGGCTCGTCGGCCAGCAGGACGGGCGGGTTGTTGGCCATCGCGACGGCGATGGCGACGCGCTGCTGCTGGCCGCCGGACAGCTCGTCGGGGCGGCGGTGGGCGAGGTCGCCGATCTCCAGCGCCTCCATCAACTCGGCCACCCGGGCGGCCTGTTGCCGGGAGTTCCGGCCCCCGCGACGGCCGCGCAGCTGCATCGGCAGGGCGATGTTCTCGGCGGCGGTGAGGAAGGGCAGCAGGTTGCGGGCGGTCTGCTGCCAGATGAAGCCGACCACCTCGCGCCGGTAGCGCAGGCGTTCGCGCGCGGACATCTCCAGCAGGTCGCACCCGGCGACGGTGGCCGTCCCGGCGGTCGGCACGTCGAGGCCGGCCAGGATGGTGAGCAGGGTGGACTTGCCGCTGCCGGAGGCGCCGACGAGGGCCACCAGATCGCCCTGGGCGATGGTGAGTTCGAGGCCCTGGAGGGCCTGGACCTCGATCCCCTCGGCGCTGAAGATGCGGACCAGCCGGTCGCACACGATGGCCGCGCCCGCGCCGTACGCCTTGGGCGAGGCCGCGGCGAGGGCCCGCTGCTGGAGCTCCTGGAGGGTGGGGACCGCGACGGCCGTCCGCTCTTGGGGGGTGCTCTTCACCGCTGGTCTCCTGTCGTCTTCGTCGTCTCGACGGTCACGTCACGCGCACGCCCGTTCAACGCTGGTCCCCCGCCCGCAGTTCGGCGGCGAGCTGGCGCCGCCCGGAGACGAAGGTCTCCGCCACCACGCCCGCGCAGACCACGAGCGTCAGCCCGGCCGTGGGCAGCAGCACGGGCAGCAGGGCGGGCGTCAGCTTCTCCCCGACGGGCGCGCCGACCAGGGCCGACAGGTCGAAGGCGGGCCCGAGCAGGCCGACCGCCGCCAGCGCGACGAGCGCGCCCCCGAGGGCCGCCACCAGGGTCTGGGGCAGGGCCTCGGCGAGGATCAGCGCGAGCCCCTGGCGCGGCCGCAGGCCCAGGGTGCGCAGCCGGGCGAGCATCGCGCCGCGCTCGGGGGCGGCCCGGAGGAGCGTGAGCAGGACGGCGAGCAGGGCGAAGCCGGCGGCCGCGGCGACGGCGGCCCAGAAGAGCCGCTGCGCCGAGCGCTGGAGCGGGTCGGCGGCCAGCCGGGCGGCCACCTCGGCGCTGGTGTGCACGGTGTAGCCCCCGGGCAGGGCGTGCGGGTCGCGTCCGGCGGCCTCGGCCGTGTCCCGGACCACCTTGACGAGGCCGGTGGCGGCGGTGATCCCCTTGTCGCGGACCAGCGCGGTGAACTGCCCGTCGTCGATGGCACCGACGCCGAACCAGGCGTTGACCCGGCCGAGTTCGGGCAGCCGGGCGGTGGCCGGGCCTACCGGCACGACGACGAAGGGCTTGAAGGCCCCCGGCAGGGCGGGGGTGGCGTCGACGCCGCCCGCGTCGGTCAGGAGCAGTTCGTTGCCGCTGGGCAGCCGCAGCCGGACGGGGCCGCCGCCGACCTTGGGCACGAGGGCGCTGCTGAACAGGGCGGGCACCGGGGTGTCCGGGCCGCCGGGGCCGGCTGCGAGCGCGGCCGGGTCGAAGGCGCCGGACCGGAGGGTGCGCGCGATCTCGGCGTACGCCGCGGGCTCGGCGACCACGAGGGTGACCTGGGCGGAGCCGTCCCTGGTGCCCATGAGGAAGGTCTCGGTGTCCGTCCAGACGCCGGTGCCGGCCCGGACGCCGGGCAGGGCCGCGGCCGCCCGGGTGAACTCCTCCGGCAGGGTGGGCCCGACCGGCAGGGTGAGCGAGGCGTCGCCGCCGACGGTGAGCCGGGCCGCGCGCAGCCGCACGCCGTCGACGTCGCCGAGGACGGTGGCGCCGAACCCGGCCGTGGTGACGGCGATCAGCAGGGCGAGCAGCGGCAGCACCGAGGGGCGGCGGCGCCCGGTGGTGTCGCGGGCGGCCCGGGCGAGGCCGAGGAAGCCGACCAGGCCTCGCCCTCGCCCGGCGGCTGCGGCCAGCCAGCCGACCACGACGGGCTGGACCCGGGCGAGCAGCACGCCGCCGGAGACCGCGAGCAGCAGCGGGGCCGCGATCAGCAGCGGGTCGACGCCGGTGCCGACGGGGGCGACGCCGCGCCGGCGGACCTCCGCGACGGCGGCGCCGGTCAGCACCAGGACGACGAGTTCGCCGATGACGCGGCGCCAGCCGCCGGGGGCCTTCGGTCTGGCCCACAGCAGCGCGGCCCGGGCCGGGAAGGCCAGCAGCGCGAGCAGCGTGGCCACGCCCGCGGCGAGGACGGACCCGCCCCAGCGCGGGGTGGGCAGCAGCACCAGCGCGAGCGTCGTGGCGAGCACGGCGGCGGGCAGGACGGTGACCGCGCCCTCGCCGAGCAGGCGCAGCAGCACGCCGCCGCGGGAGCCGCCGCGGGCCTGGAGCAGGCGCAGTTCGGCGGTGCGCCGTTCGGTGACGAGGGCGGCGGCCAGGCAGAGCACCACGGTGGCGACGCCCGCCACGCCGGCCGGGCCGATCGCGGCGATGGGCGCGGCGGCCTCGTACCGGGCGGTGGCGCGGTCGAGGACGTCGGGCAGGGAGGAGTTGACGCGCAGGTCCGGGCGGCCGGTCTCGGCGGCGAGGTCGGTGGCGCCGCGCCCGGTGATGTACCCGCTGACGGCGGTGCGCAGGTCGCCCAGCCGGTCGGCGCGCACGACCGCGGTGTCCAGGGGGAGCGACCAGAAGTTCCGGGCGTCCTTGAGGTTGCCGCCCCACGCGAGGAGGGCGTCGAGGGTGGAACCGTCGACGACGCCGCCGGTCGTCCAGGCGCCGCCGGGCGCGCAGGCCCGGGTCTGGCAGGCCAGGTCGTCCCAGTACGGGTCGTTCTCGTCGGCCCGGTAGAGGCCGACGACCTTGGTCCGGACCGGTCCGCCGAACTCCTCGCCGTTGTCGAGGACGTCGCCGAGCTTGATCCCGATGGTCTCGGCGCCCGCCCTGCTGATCGCGATCGGCAGCGGCTGGCCGGGGGTGGCTGGCCCGGGCCAGGCGCCGTCGGTGAGGGTCGCGTGGTCGGCGACGCCGTGGAGGTACATCAGGTCGAGCCCGGGGTTGGACTCCGTGAGGTGGACCAGGCCCGGGTTCCTCAGCTCGCGGCCGCGGACCGTGGTGCCGTAGACCGGCCCGGAGGGCGCCGGCGGCACGTCGCGGCCGATCCGCTCGGCCAGCTTTCGCGCCACGGGGTCGAGACGGGCCGCGGTCTCCTCCCGCGTCAGGCCGGAAGTGGCCTGCAACCTGGTGTTCGAGGTGCCGCGCTCGCGCAGGAACTCGCGCAGCGCGCCGTCCGCGCCGCGGTCGACGGCGCGGGGGAAGGCCGCCGCCAGCAGGACGGTGGCGAAGGCGAGCGCGGCCATGAGCAGCGCGGCCAGCGGCGCCGAGCGCAGCCGGGTCCGCACCCAGGGCGCGGGGCGCCGGCCGGCGCGGGGGCGGGGCACGGTGGTGCCGGCCTGGGTGGTCACATCTCCTCCACGTGGCGCAGCCGGGCGGCCACGTCTCGACGGCGGCGTCCGGTCAGGAAGGCCGACAGCAGGGGCACGAGGGCGATGGCGGCGGCGAGCAGGAGGGTCTGGCCGGCCGGCAGCTCGATCAGCGCCTCGGGCATCGGGCGGCGGGCGGCGGGGGTGAGCACCACGAGCGGCACGATCAGGTGGACGAGCAGGGTGCCGAGGCCGAGCCCGACGGCGGCGCCGAGGGCGACCAGGAGGGTCTGTTCGGCGGCCGCGGTGCGCGTCACGTGCTTGCGCGGGGTGCCGAGGGCGAGCAGCAGGGCGGAGTCGCGGGAGCGTTCGCGGGCGGCGGCGGCCACGGCGGCGCCGAAGCCGATCGCGGCGAGGATCGCGGTGGCGACGGCGATGGCCATGAGGGCGCTCTGCGGGGCGGCGCCGACCGGGTCGCCGAGCAGGGCGGCGGCGGTCTCGTCGGAGAGCTGGACGGTCTGGACGCCGGGGGCGGCGCGCAGCGCGGCGGCGGCCTCGGCGGGGGTGCGGTCGCCGGGGCCGGTGGCGGGCAGCCACCACTCGGCGCGGCCGGGCAGTTCGCGGCCCTGGGCGGCGAGCAGGCGGGAGGTGGTGGCGAGGTCGACGACGAGGGCGCTGTCGCCGACGACCGGCAGTGCGTCGACGGCTGCGGTGACCTTGACCTGGAGGACGGTCCCGGCGGTCTGGACCCGCAGGGTGTCGCCGACGGCGGCCCCGGCGGCGGTCAGGTAGCCGCGGGTGGCGACGCCGCTGAGCCCGGTGGGGGCGGTGGTCCCGGCCGGGGTGAGGACGGCGCGCAGGGTGTCGCCGCGGCCGTCGGCGAAGCGGTAGCGGAGGGTGAACAGCGCTGCGGGGTCGGCCGGTTGGGCGGCGAGCTCGGCGGCCGGGCCGGGCTTCTCCACCTCTTTGCCGACGTTCGGCGCGGTCGCGCTCCAGCCGAACCCGGCGGGGGCGGCGACGGGCGCGGCCGGGCCGCCGGCGGTGTCGGAGACGGCGATCCGGTGGACGGTCAGCTCGCCGTCGGCGCGGTCGCCGAAGGACACGATCGCGCCGACGAGCGTCAGCGGCGCGGCGGGTGAGCCGAGCGGGGCGTCCACGAGCGTGCTCAGGTCGGCCGTCGCGTGGACGTCGCCGCTGAACGGGAGCACGGAGAGCGCGGCCTTGTAGGTGATCCCGAAGCGGTCGCGCAGGAGCAGCCGGGCCTCGGGGCGGACCGGCTCGGCCCGCGGCCCGTCGGGGCGGCCGGCCACGTCCTGCTGCGTGACCGACACGTCGGCGTCGATCCGCAGCGGCTTGCCGGGCAACGGGATCCCGGCCTGCGCGCCGGTCGGCGCGGGCTGCCCGAGGGCACCGAACAGCTCCTGGCGGGAGTGCCCGGCGAGCAGGTCGGCACGGACGGGGACGCGCTCGGCGAGGGCGGCGCCGTCCACCGCGACGACCTGGCCGGTGCCCTGCGGCAGCGGCTGCTCGGAGCGGAGCACCGGGACGAGCCGGTCGCCGCCGGGCAGGGCGCCGTAGCGGCCGGCCTGGCCCATCGGGGAGTTCTGCGAGTCGGCGATGCGCAGGCCGCCGGCCGTGCCGAAGGCGGCCCGGTCGCGCTGGGAGGCGGACCAGGTGGCGTGCTGGCCGAGCGCCAGGACACCGGTGGACACCGCCATCACGAGCAGCAGGACCGGCCCGGTGGCCCGGCCGGGCCGGCGGGCGAGCTGCCAGCCGACCAGGGCCGGGCCGAGGCCCCGGCCGCGCGCGGCGATCCGGGCGCCGAGGCGCGCGACGAGCGGCAGCAGGCGCAGCACCACGAGGGTGCCCGCGCACAGCGCCAGGGTCGGGGTGGCGACGAGCAGCAGGTCGACGCCGAGGCGGCCGCTGGAGTCGGTGGACAACCCGCCGCCGTACTGGGCGAGTTGCTGGTAGGCGAGGGCGGCCAGGGCCAGTACGGCGAGGTCGCTGCCGTTGCGGGCGACGCCGGCGACGAGCGCCTGGCGGCGGCCGGTGCGGGCGCGCAGGGCGGCGCCGGCACCGCGCAGCAGGCCGGGCACGGCGGCGAGCAGGACGCAGGCGAGCGCGCAGGCGGCGGCGATCGGCCACAGCGCCCGGCTGATCCCGGTGTCGAGGGTCACCCGGCCGGCGAGGGCGCGGACGAGGAACGGGGTGAGCAGCGGCGCGAGCGCGGCGGCGGGCAGGGCGAGCAGCAGCGATTCCACGGCGGTGAAGGCGCCGATCCGGCCGCCGGACGCACCGCGGGCGGCGAGCAGTTCGTTCTCGCGTTCCTGGCGGGAGGCGATCAGGTGGACGACGAGCAGCAGGGCCGCGGCGGCGAGGACGCTCAGTTGGAGGGCGCCGATCAGCAGGGTGGACCGGGCGACCAGCAGGCCGGAGGCCAATTCGTGCATCACGTCGGGGAGTTCGGTGGTCGCCTGGAGTCCGGCGCGGTCCCGCAGGCGGTCCGCGAGGCCCTGGGCGCGGTCGCCGACGGCCTTCGCGCCGGCCTCGTCGGCGCCCGCGAAGTCGGCGTCGAGCAGCCAGCCGCGGCCGTCCTGCGGGAGTCCGCCCGTGGTGAAGGCGCTGTGGTCGACGAGCATCGGTCCGTAGGTGGTGAAGCCGCCGGCGGCGACCTCCCGGCCGCCGAGCGGGTCGAGGCGCCAGTACGGGTCGGTCCGGTCGAGGGCGCGGTAGACGCCGGTGATGCGGACGGTGAGCGGGGCGCCCGAGGAGCGGTCGTCCAGCCTGACGTCGGCGGGCAGGGCTTCGGGGGCGAGGCCGAGGCGGGTCAGCGTGGTCTGCGGGACGGCCGCCTGCGGGACCGGCCCGGTGGCGGCGCCCGGCCAGGCCCCGGCGAGCAGGCGCACCCGGCCGCGGTCGAGGTCGGCGAGGACGGTGAGGTCGGCCTTGGCCGTGCCGCCGGATTCGCCGGTTCCCGGCAGGCCGTAGGAGCGGCTGCGGAGCACGCCCTGGGTCTGAACGGGCAGGGAGCCGAAGAGCGCGGAGCGGTAGGCGTCGAGCGCGGGGTCGTCCTTCGCCTGCCGGTCGAGGCCGTGTTCGACCGTCACCAGGACGGTGGTCCGGGCGTGCCCGGGGCCCTGGAGCGTCCGGCGCAGTCCGGCATCGCCGACGCTCCGGTTGAACGCGACCAGCGCCGTCAGCACGGCCGTCGTGATCAGCACGGTGAGCAGGACGGCGGCGGCCAGCGGCAGCCGTCCGCGCAGCCGGCGCACGACGAAGCCGAGCATCGAGTTCCTCCCCCGTACGTCCACGGCGCATGATCGCCGGATAGCGGACGATGCTGTCAGATTCGTTCAACGAACGGAAGGGACTTGCGCGAATCAGGTGAGTAGTGAGCAAATTCCTTGCACCACGACTCCACACATCGTCAGTACGCCATGCACAGTTCAGGAATTCGGTCCGCGCGGGGACCTCAACGCACAAACCGCGACCGCGGGTTCGACAATCGGATAACGAAGGGAGACGTCACATGACGCAGCAACCGGACGTCACCGCCACCGCACCGATGGTGGCCGTGACCGACCTCCGGCGGAGCTTCGGCAGCGGCGAGCGGACGGTCCACGCGCTGCGCGGCGTCTCGTTCGAGATCCGCCGGGGCGAACTCACCGCCCTCAAGGGCCGCTCGGGCTCGGGCAAGACCACCCTGCTCAACCTCGTCGGCGGCCTGGACGCGCCGACCGGCGGCACCATCGCCCTCGACGGCACCGACCTCGGCGGCCTAGACGAGGACGGCCGGCTGGCACTGCGCCGGGAGCGGATCGGCTTCGTCTTCCAGTCCTTCGGCCTGATCCCCATGCTCACCGCCGCCGAGAACGTCGGCGTGCCGATGCGGCTGCGCAAGACGGCCCCCGCCGAGCGCGAGGAGCGCGCCCGCGCCCTGCTCGCCCTCGTCGGCCTCGCCGAGCACGCCAACCAGCGGCCCGGCGAGCTCTCCGGCGGACAGCAGCAGCGCGTCGCGATCGCCCGGGCCCTCGCCAACGAACCCGGCCTGATCATCGCCGACGAGCCCACCGGCCAGCTCGACTCGGAGACCGGCCGCGCGATCATGCAGCTGCTGCGCGCCGTGGTCCACAGCGAGGGCGTCACGGTCCTGGTCGCGACCCACGACCAGACGCTGATGGAGCTCGCCGACCGGGTGATCGAGCTGAGCGACGGCCGGATCCTCGACTAACCCGCCTGGAGCGCCGCCTCGCACTCGCGGCACCGCCGGGTCCGCTGGGACGGCGGATACCACGGCTCGCCGGGCCCGGACGGCCGGTAGGGCTCGCGCTCCAGGCCTGCCGTGTCGAGCCCGCAGAAGGTGACGGGACCCGGGTCCTCCGGCACGTCCGGGTCGGCCGCCGCCGCGTGCACGAACCGCACCCGGGCACTCAGGTCGACCTCGCCCGCGTCCAGGACCTCCGTGGACGGTTCGAGTTCCAGCATCACCACAACACCAGTCATACGTCGACCCTGCGCCAGACCTCCGCCGCCCGCACCCCCAGTGGCCCGACCGTCACCCCCGCGCACGAAAGCCGACTGCGCGCGCCGGAATAATCCCCCGAATTCATTCCCCCCACGAATCGACCGGCATC
>NZ_JBHYWI010000008.1:0-182541 GCF_042751525.1 Kitasatospora sp. NPDC059408 | reverse complement strand
GCGTTCGCCGGGTTCTTCCGCCGGGTCAAGTCCGGCGAGACGCCCGGCTACCCGCGCTTTCGGGGGGTGAACTGGTTCGACACGGTGGACTTCCCGAAGGACGGTGACGGCTGCCGCTGGGATTCCACCCCGCACGATCCGGTGACCCGTGTCCGGTTCCAGGGCGTTGGGCACGTCAAGGTCAACCGGCACCGCCCGGTGGCCGGCAGGGTCAAGACCGTGTCCGTCAAGCGCGAGGGCCGCAAGTGGTTCGTCGTGCTGACCGCCGAACAGGGCGAGCCCCAGCCGCTGCCCGCAACCGGGTCCGTGGTCGGCATCGACATGGGCATGGCCAACTTCCTCGCCGACTCGGGCGGCGGGTTCGTGCCCAACCCGCGCCACGGGCGGAAGGCCGCCGCGAAGCTCGAAGCCGCACAGCGGACTCTGTCCCGGTTCCCGCGCTGCAAGGCCAAGGACCGCACGGCGAATCACCGGCGGGCGGTCGAGAAGGTTTCCGGGCTGCACGGCAAGGTGCGCCGCCAGCGACTCGACCACGCGCACAAGACCGCGCTGGGCCTGGTCCGCGCGCACGATTTCATCGCGCACGAAGACCTCAGGATCCGCGACATGGTCAAGGCTCCCGTGCCGAAGCCCGACCCCGGCCGGCCGGGTGTGTTCCTGCCCAACGGTGCGGCGGCCAAGGCCGGGCTGAACAAGTCGATCAACGATGCCGGTTGGGGGGTGTTCCTCACGATCCTCACCAGCAAGGCTGAAAGCGCCGGCCGGGAAGTGATCGCCGTGGACCCCCGCAACACCTCCCGCACCTGCCCCGAATGCGGGCACGTTGCGGCAAAGAACCGGCCCAACCAGGACACCTTCCACTGCGTCGCCTGCGGCCACACGGCGCACGCCGACACGGTGGGAGCCACCAACGTTCTACGGGCAGGGCTTGTCCGTCGCAACGCCCGCCAGGGTTAGCGAGAAGCCCCCGGCTTCAGCCGGGGGAGGAGTCACCAGGGCATCATCGGAAGTCCCGCCCAGGGCGGGCACGTTGGGACGTCCCCGTCCCTTCCCCGACGCGTACGCATCACACGCCGTGGCCTATCGATCACCCGAACGGATGAACACGGGCCCGCCCCGCGCCGGGCAGCGGCGCAGGGCGGGCCGGGCGGGCGCCGACGTCACCCCCGTGGATGCCGGTGCCCGTGCTCGGGGGACGTCCCGTTGCTCAGGAGACGTCGATCGCGGGGGACTCGCCGGCGTAGTAGTAACCGGGGGCGGTGAACCACGCCACGGCGTAGTACCTGCCCGGAGGCACCGTGGTCAGGTAGCCGTTCACCGAGCCGTAGTAGGCGTCCTGCCGGCTGCATGCCGTGCCGCCGTACTGGTTCCCGGCGCCGTCGACGATCTTGACGCACAGGTCGATGGTGTTGTGCACCTGGTCCATGGTGTAGGCGGCGGCCCGGATGTTGCGTCCGCCCTCCGAGCTGATGCAGGACTGGGTCAGCACGCCGTCCGCGTAGTACGGGGCCCGGCAGCCGCCGTTGTCGGCCGAGGCGGTGCCGGCGGCGAACAGGGTGGCGGTCGCGGTGAGCGCCAGCACCCCGGCCGACGCGGTGAGACGGAGTTTCACAGGGGCTCCTTCGGCATGGGAGGTGGTCGGTCCGTGCTTCTCGTATCGGGAACCCACGGGCGGGCCCCGGGACTTGGTGCGTGCGACGGGTCGCCTCGGCCGGGCCCGGCCGCGCCCGTGGTGTTCCGCCTCAAGGCTGGCCGAAGCGGCGTGTGGAGTCACGAATTCCGTACAACCCCGCACAGGCGGCGGCGCCCTCGGATGCGGGCCAATCCGGTCGCGTGCCAGCCTCGAAGGACGGGTGCCAGTCCGTTCCACTCCGCCCTGCCGGGCCCCTCTCCGGCGGGGCCCCTGGGAGGTCCACCATGCCTGCCGTCCGCCCGTTGGGCTCGCCGCCCGCCCGCCGTCACCGGGGCGCGGCCGGATGAGCGCCGTCGTGCACCTGTCCGGGCCGGGACGGCCGGGACCGGACCTCGGGGAGCTGGTCGCGCGGGTCGCGCGCGGGGACCAGGACGCGTTCTCGCACCTGTACGACGCGGTGGCCGGGCCGGTGCTGGGCCTGGTGCGCCGCGTCCTGCGGGACCCGGCGCAGTCCGAGGAGGTCGCCCAGGAGGTGCTGTTCGAGGTGTGGCGCACCGCCGCCCGCTACCGGGCCGAACGCGGCGCGGTGATGCCGTGGGTGCTGACCATCGCGCACCGCCGCGCGGTGGACCGGGTCCGCGCCGCGCAGGCCGCCGCCGACCGCGACCGGCGGGCCGCGGCCGCCGCCCACGCCCCGGTGTTCGACGAGGTCGCGGAGCAGGTCGAGGGCCGGCTGGAACGCGAGCAGGTGCGGCGGTGCATGCGCGTGCTGACCGAACTGCAGCGCGAGTCGTTGACGCTGGCGTACTACCGCGGCTTCACTTACCCGCAGGTCGCCGAGGTGCTCGGCGTGCCGCTGGGCACGATCAAGACCCGCGTGCGCGACGGGCTCATCCGCCTGCGCGACTGCCTGGGGGTGGGCGCATGAGCGAGCGAATCGTCGGATGGTGCGCGTTGCGCGAAGCGGCTGCCGGGCGAAGCGAGGTGGGCGTATGAGTGAGCGGAGCGAGCGAATCGTTGGATGGTGCGCGTTGCGCGAAGCGGCTGCCGAGCGAAGCGAGGTGGGCGCATGAGCGTCGCCGACCTGCACACGCTGACGGGCGCGTACGCCGCGCACGCGCTGGACCCGGCCGAGAGCTCGGCGTTCGAGCGGCACCTGGCCGACTGCCCGGCCTGCGCCCAGGAGGTGGCCGAGTTCGCCGCGACCCTGGCCAGGCTCGGAGCGGCGGAGTCCGTGGTGCCGCCGGAGGCCATGAAGGCACGGGTGATGGCCGCGCTGCCCGCCATCCGGCAGGAGGCCCCGCGGACCGCCCCCGTCCAGCCGGCGGGCCCCGGGCCGGGCCGGCTGCGCCGCGCCTGGCCGAAGCTGGCGCTCGCCGCGTGCCTGGCCGTCGCGGCCGGGGCCGGCGGTCTGGCCGTCCAGCAGCACCGGGAGGCCGACCAGGCGCGGGCGCGGGCCGCCGCCGTCCAGCAGCAGCAGAACCGGTTCGCGGACCTCCTCGCGGCACCCGATGCCCGTACAGCCAGTGGGACGGTGGCCGGCGGGGCGGGCGTGGGCACCGTCGTGTGGTCGCACGGCCGCGGCCAGGCAGCCTTCCTCGCCACCGGCATGCCCGCCCCGGCCGGGGGCAGGACGTACGAGCTGTGGTTCGACGACGCCGGGACGATGCGCCCCGCGGGGCTGCTGCCAGGCGGCGACGGTTCGCTGGTGCTGTCCGGGCCGCTGGGCGGGGCGACGGGCGTCGGAGTGACGGTCGAACCGGCGGGCGGGTCCGCCCACCCGAGCGGCGCGCCGGTCATGCTGCTGTCGTTCACGTGAGGCCGGGCGGGCCTCGAAAGGGAGTTCCGCCCGCAGCCCCGTCGGGGTTACTCTCCGGTAGCCCCGGGAGGCCTTCCCCGCCGGGGCCCGCCGACGAGCACCCCGAGGAGCAGCATGCCCGCCGACAGATCCGCCCGATCCGCCCGCCTGTTGAGCGGACTGCTGCTGGGCGCCGGGGTGGCGCACTTCGCCGCCCCGCGCCCGTTCGATGCGATGGTCCCGCGTGCCCTGCCGGGCAGCCCCCGGACCTGGACCCACCTGAGCGGCCTGGCAGAGCTCGCCGTCGGCGCCGCCGTCGCGCACCCGCGCACCCGCCGCACCGGTGCACTGGCCGCCGCCGGGCTGTTCGTCGCGGTGCTCCCCGCCAACGTGCAGATGGCCCGCGACTGGCGCACCCGCCCGGCGCCGCTGCGCACCGCCGCCGTCGCCCGGCTCCCGCTGCAGGTGCCGCTGGTGCTCTGGGCGCTGCGGGTGGCCCGGAGCTGATCCGGCTGCCGTGCCGTCCAGCATGCAGGTGGGCGGCTTCGCGCGAACGGGCCCGTCCCGGCGGCCGGTCACCGCTCGTACGGCTGAACCGGCGCATCGCGCGTCCCGGCCGGGCGTTGACCACGGCATGAAGACCAACACCTGGGCCGGCGTGGTCGCCGGTGCCGCCCTGCTGGTGACGGGTGCGACCCTCGCCCCCGTCGCCGGCGCGGCCGGTGCGCCGGTCGCACCGCACGATCCGTACACCCGCACCGAGCTGTTCTTCGGCACCGAGCGCCCCGACGGCGGTCCCGCCGTCACGGAGCAGGAGTTCCAGGCCTTCGTCGACTCGGAGATCACGCCGCGCTTCCCGGACGGCCTGACCATCGAGGACGGCCGGGGCCAGTACCGCGACCGCCACGGCGTCATCGAGCACGAACGGTCCTACCTGGTCACGCTGTTGTACCCGCTGCCCGCCGCGCGGACGGCGGGCGCCGCGGTGGAGGAGATCCGCCGGGCCTACGACCAGAGGTTCCAACAGGAGGCCGTGGGCCGCGTCGACGAGTCGGTGAGGGCCTCGTTCTAGCCCGCGCCACGACGCGCCGGAGGCCGTCCCGTCGGCGGACCGGTGTTCCGCGTGCATCAGCCGTTGCCGGTCACGGCCTTCACTGCTCCGGTGATCGACGGAGGCAGGCTGTCGATCGTTCTCGAACCGGTGGTGGCGGCAGCGGTGTTACGGGCCTTCGGCCTCGGCGAGTCGTGCTCCTGGGATCCTGGTCGCATGGACGATCTCGCCGGCACGCAGGCCCCGCTCCGACAGCTGACCGACCCCTCCGAGGCTCTCGCCGCTCTGGAGCGGGCGGTCCCTGACCTGGCGCGGCTGCGCCTGCCGGAGCCGAGGAGCATCGACTGGCGGCTCGTGGAGGCCGATCTGGGTGTAGGTCTGCCGGCGGATTTCAGGCTCCTCTGTGAGCGCTACCCGTCCTTCGTCCTCGGGGACTTCCTCGGCCTGGGCGGTCCGGAGCCGGGCGGTGAGCGCCGCTGGGTGGAGGGCCTGCGCGAGACGCTGGAAACCGTCGACGAGTGGTGCGCGGAAGCCGATCTGGACGTCCCGCTCCACCCGTACCCCGCCCCCGGCGGCTTGCTGCCGTGGGCGGGTTCCCATCAGGGCGACCTCTTCCTGTGGACCACCGACCCGGCCGGGCCGGAGGAATGGACGATCACGGTAGCCTCCCGGAGTTCCGTCTGGTGGCACTACACCGGCGGAGCCGTCCAGTTCCTGGCCGACCTGGTCACGGGCGCGGTGGAACCGTGGGCCCTGCCCAAGGTCCGCTCCCAGGCCGGGAGATGGTGAGCCCGCCGGGAGAGGGCCGCTTGCCGGCTGGTAGCGTGGCGATCTTCGCCAGGCGCAGGCCGGCGGAGTCCCCGAAGGCGAACGCCCATGACCGACATGCACGTCCACCGGGCGAGGCTGCGCCTCGACGCCGCCTTGGAGGGTCTCACCGTCGTCTTCCGCGGCGCGGTCGCCCACCCCGACGAGCACAACTGCGAGTGTCATTGGGGCAGCGCCGACGAGCTCGCCCTCCTCAAGGTGCCCGGGGTTGTGCTCGATCCCGACCTCCTCCGGCGGAGTTGGCACATCCCCGGGTGGGGCGACCCCGGAGCCGTGCTTCGCCGCATCCTGCCCCAGCTCGCGGGCGCCGTCGTCGACAGCCGGTCCGAGTCGTACCGGTACCGGGACGAGATCGGGGTTGTCCTCGCCCGCGTGGACTGGCAGGCGTGGCCCCCGGAACAGGCTGCGGCCGTACGGGAGTTCCTGCACGCGTTCTGGGCCCACACCCTCGTCACCCCCGACCCCGCCGCGTACGCGCCCCGGACCCTCGTCCTGTGCGTCGAGGCGTCCGGCGAACTGATCCCCTGGCTCGACGTCTGGGAGGCGCTGGACCACCCGGCGGCCGATCGTCGCCTCGCGGAGGCCGTCGACGAGTGGGGCGACGACCTGCTCGCCGACGAGTTGCCCTGGTGGACCTGGCACGACGACAGGGACGGCATGATGGCCGTCCTCACCGCCTGGCTCACCCGCCACGCCCCTGCCCGGCTGAGAGCCGTCGGCGCCCCGGACGACCTGCTCCACCGCCTGCGGCTGATCGGCCTCACCGGGCCCGCCCGGTGGACCGATCCGCACTCGCCGAACCACACCGACTGATCGCACGCGACCCGACCGGCTGCTCCGAGGCGAGGCCCTGGTCGGGCGGGCCCGCCGCACGGCAACGGTGGAGCCCCGAGACCCGTCAGTGCGCGCGGGCGACGACCACCGGGCACGTGGCGTGCTGCGTCACGCGCGTGCTGACCGAGCCGAGCAGGGCGCGGCTGAAGCCGCTGCGGCCGTGGCTGCCCACCACGAGCAGCTCGGCGCCCCGGGAGGCGTTCAGGAGCACGTCGGACGGGTCGCCCATCACCATCGTCCGCCGCACCTCCACCGTCCGGCCCTCGCCGAGCACCCGGTCGCCGAGCACGCGGTCGAGCTCGTCGGCGAACCGCTTCTCGGCCACCTCCCGGTCGAAGGAGTTGTCCACCACGGGCGCCGACCAGCCGATGTGGCTCGGCGGCTCCCAGGCGCCCACCGCGTCCACGACGCCGCCGATCAGGGTGGCGTGCCGGAGGGCCCAGCGCAGCGCGGCGTGCGACGACGGCGAGCCGTCGACGCCGACCACGACGCGGGGAGCGGAATCGTGCGCGTTCATCTGTGTCGCCACCTGTACCGTCACCGTCCTGTGAACCGTTGGAGCCCCTCGTCCACCGTGCGTGCCGTCCCCTGCCGCCGCCAGTACGGCCTGCCACCCGGGTGACGGGCGCCGGCCGGGTCAGCCGTACGGGACGACGGCGACCGGGCAGTGGACGTGGTGGACCACGGCGTGCGCGACGGGCCCCAGGTGGTGGTGGCGCAGGGGCGCGTGCCGGGCGCGGCGGCCGACGACGAGCAGCCTGGCCGTCGCCGCCGCGTCCACGAGCTCGACGGCCGCCTTGCCCCGGACCAGGTCGGCGGTCACGGCCACCTCGGGGTGACGGGCCAGCCAGCCCTCCATGGCCCGGGCCAGCTCGTCCCGTTCGACGCCGGAGATCTCGCCCTCCAGCCCGCCGATGGAGCCGTAGGACATGTACTCGGTCCCGGCCGGCGGGGACCACACGTGGACGACCCGCAGCGGCGCCGAGCGGACGGCGGCGGCCTCGAAGGCGAACGCCAGCACGTCCTCCGCAGGGTGCGCCAGGTCGAGCCCGACGACCACGGGACCGTCCGACTCGCCTCCCTGCGCGCCCGGGGCCTGCGCGCGGACGAGCACCACCGGACAGGCCGCCCGGCGCAGCACCTCCTGGCTCACCGAGCCGGTCAGGTACCCGCGGATGGTGCCGAGGCCGTGCGAGCCGAGCGCGAGCAGGGCGGCGGTTCGGCCGGCCTCCTCCAACGCCTCGACGGGGTCACCCGACACCGGCGACGCGGTCACCGCCACCCCGGGTGCCATCTCGCTCAATTCCGCTTCCCAGGAGGCGAGTTGCTCCTGTGCGCGGCGGAAGGTCTCGTCCCGTCCCGCCACATCCCGATGCGGCCCGGGCCAGGCCTGGAGGAGCGTCAGCGGACACCGGCGGCGCTGCGCCTCGCGGACGGCCCATTCGGTGGCCGCGAGGCTTTCGGGCGAACCGTCGAATCCGACGACGGCGGGTGCGTTCACGGCCGGCCCCCTCAGTCCCGCAGCGAGCCGAGCGCGGCCCGCAGCCGCCGCCCGGCCTCGTCCGCGACCTCGTCGAGCCCACCGTCCGACCCCGCGAGCGCGACCAGCACCTGGGGATCGACGGCCTCGACGACGGCACCGTCACCGTCCGCCCGGACGACCACGTTGCACGGGAGCAGCAGCCCGATCCGCCGGTCGGCCCGGAGCGCGCGGTGGGCGAGGGAGGGGTTGCAGGCACCGAGGATCACGTAGTCCTCGACCTCCTCGCCGATCTTCTCCCGGAGGGTCGCCCGGATGTCGATGGTGGTCAGGACACCGAAGCCCTGCTCCTTGAGCGCGGCCGTGACGGCCTCCACCGCCTCCGCGAACGGCCGGCCGAGCCGGACGCCGAAACCGTAGTCCACGATCTCCTCCTCGGGGTCCCGCCCAGTATCGACGGGCCCGCCACCCACCGCCTCCCGGCGCGGGGCGGGCTCCTACCGGCTCAGGAACCCTGTCGCCTCCGGCGGCAGGTCGCTCGACTCCGACACGATCGCTCCGAGCGGCCGTGCGAGCCCAGGCGTCTCGCTCCAGACTGCCGGGCTTCTGGTCAGCACTGTGTTCAGCAGATCGCCCGCATACATGTCGCCCTCCGCCATCGGGTCGTCCCGCAGCACCTCCCATGCGAGTGGCAGGAGATGAGCCAGGCCGACGTCCTGTCCGATCATCAGTCGCAGGTCCTCGACGGTCAGCTCGCCGACCGGTTTCCTCCGAAGAGCGTGCACCGTCGTGACCAGACGGGTCGCATCCGCCGGCGGCGCCGGCCAACGGTCGTGCTCAAGCTCCTCAAGGGTGCGGTCACGGTCCACGGGGCCGGTCATCGGTCGATCGTCCCCGCGGCGACCTGTTCGAGGAACTCGTGCAGTGCCCGGCACAGGGTCTCGGGCTGTTCCAGGTGGACGTCGTGGCCCGCTGCCGGGACGCTCATGGCCACCGTCTCGGGGCGGCGTTGGAGCATGGCCTCCGTCTCGTCCTGGGGGATGATGCCCGATTGGCCCAGGACGACCAGTGTCGGGCAGGTGATGCCCGTCCACTCGTCCCAGAAGGCGCGCCGGGCGCTCTCCGCCAGCGCTTCGACCATCACGTCCCGGTCGAAGCGCGGCCACCAGCCGCCGTCCCGCTCCTCCAGCCCGTCCGCCCAGGCCTCGCCGATTGCACCGCCCCCGAAGAACTCGACCGCCGCACCGCGTGACGGGAAGGGCCTCGGCCACGCCTCCAGCGCCGCGCCGATCTCGGCGGGGACATCCGGGCTCGGGCCGCCGGCTCCCGCCTCGACGAGGACGAGGCCGCCCGGGAGGTCGGGGTGCGCGGCGACGGTGAGCATGGCGGTGTGGCCGCCCAGCGACTGCCCCACCAGGACCGGGCGGTGCAGGTCGAGCTGTTCGACGACAGCGGCGACGTCGGCGACGTACGCGGCGCGGGAGACGTCTCCGGGGCGGCGCGTGCTGGCGCCGTGGCCGCGCTGGTCCACGGCGACGACGCGGTGGCGGGGGCTCAGGCTCCGGGCGATGGTGTCCCATTCGCCCGCGTGGCCGGCCAGTCCGTGCAGCAGGAGCACCGGGGCTCCGGAACCGCCCCAGTCGCGGCAGGAGATGCGGACGCCGTCGCGTATCACGGTGTGCTCGGTCCAGGTCATGCCGGGTTCTCCAGGAGGCGGGTGCGGTCGGTGAGTTGGCGGCGCGACCCGTCTCAGGAGGGGCGGGTCGCCTTGCCGTCGCGCCAGAGGGTATACAAGCAGTTCACGGCTGCTCGCCGCCGGCCAGTTCGCCTGGGCTCGTCCTGGCCACCTCCACGGACCGCGCCATGTTCTCCGGCCACGATGACCTCCCGCCCCCGGCCGGACTCGAACGGCCGGCCGACGAGGCGGACGGGTCAGGCGGGCGGGCGACGGTCGGGGAACTCCACGGTCCCGACCGTCTCCCAGGACAGTTCCCAGGCCGTCTCGCCCTGCGGGCGGGGACGCTGCTCGAAGAGGACGTCGAGCAGGTGGAGCCCGGTGAAGCGGACGGGGACGTGGCTCGGGGAGATCCGGCGGAGCGCGGTCTGCAGGGCGTCCGAGGAGGCCTCGGCCCAGGCGTAGCCGAGGGAGATGTGGGGCCTGCCGCCGTTGTGGAGCAGGGCGCCGGGGCCGCGCACCTCCCGGATGGCGTCGCGGACGCGCTCGCGCAGGTCGACGAGGCCGTCGTCGGGGGACACGTCCAGGAAGGCGCCGGCCCGGTTGGCGATCGGGGAGCCGACGACGACCTCCAGCGGACCGGCCGTGGCCAGGTGCTCGTGCAGGGCGGCGAGGAGGTCGTCGCGCTCGTCCGTGGTGATCTTGTCGGCTGTGGTGTCGGCGACCATCTCGACGGTGCAGTGCAGCGTGCCGTCGACGAGCGGGGTGATCGGGAACGGGCGCATCGCCTCGTGGCACTCGGCCACCAGGCGGGCCAGCCGGGGGTGGGCCGCCTGGTCGGGGACGGCGTAGACGTGCAGGACGCGCGCGCCGTCGGGCCAGGGGGCGCCCTGGAACTTCGGGACGAACTTCTCCACGATCTCTTCTCCCTAGGCTCGGGGGACTTCAGCTCGGGGGACTTCAGCATCCCGGAAACGGACGGCCGTGTCCTCGCCGTCCGGGAATCCGGGAATCCGGGAATCCGGGAATCCGGGGCTCGTGCGCTCGCCTTCGCCGTCGCATCGTCACCGCGGAGCCCCCGCCGGTCGGCGATCAGTCCGGCTGCTCCGCGAGCAGCGCCCGGCAGTCGGCGCGGAAGCGGTCGTCGGCGTCGGTGTCGTACCGCGTCCCGAGGCTGTGGTCGCCGTTGTTGTCGACGCGGCGGGTGTCGGCGAGTTCGGCGTGCAGCAGTTCCGGGAAGCCGGGCGGGAGGTCGCGCTCGGCCTGCTCGCGCCGGAGTGCCGCCGCGATGAGCGGGCGGACGGGGCGACTGCGCGTCCACAGGGTGCGCAGCAGGTCGTCGTCGGGCCGGGCACGGGATTCCGCGGGTCCGGTGGCCCGGGCGGCGAGGAGGAGGCGGACGAGGGTTCGGTCGTGCTCCTCGATGGCGAGTTCGGCGGCGAGGGCGGTGCGGATGCGCTCCCCGAGCGGGGCGGCGTCCGCGCCCATCGCGGCGGCCAGTTCGAGGGCGTGGAAGCGCGGGAACCAGTCGTCGGTGTCCGCGATCAGGGCGTCGAGCACGGGCAGGATCTCGGCGGGGTCCTGTCCGGCGTGCCACAGCGCGCGGGCGGCCTCGACCCGGGTGACGGGGTACGGGTCGCCGAGCAGTTCGCGCAGGACGGGCAGGGCGTCCTCGGCGTCGGGGCCGAGGCCCTCGGGGTCGGACAGGACCGTGCGGAGGCCGTGGTGCAGCGAGCCGGTGGTGTCCCGGGTGAGGTCGAGGCACGCGGCCAGCACCGGGCCGATCACCACGTGCGCCCGCGGGTGGCCGGTGGCGGCCATGGCGGCGAGGAGCCGGCCGACTTCGGCCAGGGCGGCGTCGTCGATGACGCCGTCCACCTCGCAGCGTTCGGTCGCGGGGTGCGCCCGGGCGAGCAGTGCGGAGAGCATCTCGTGGGCGTGCGGGCGAAGTTGGCGGCAGTAGAGCGCCAGGTCCTCGGGGACGGAGCGGCCGGCGAGCAGGGGCGCGAGGAGACCGACGGCCCGTTCGTCGCCCGCGGCGGCGAGGAGTTGGATGCACTGGCCGGGCAGGTAGCGCTCCCAGCCCCAGCCGGTGCGGTACCGGCCGTCGTCGGCGATCGTGGCGGCGGTGTCGAGCAGGTCGGGAGAGAGCGGGAACCGGCCGAGGCGCAGCTCCTGGGCCGCTGCTGCGGCGAGTTGCGGGTCGGAGCCGCGGAGGAGCCGGCCCAGCGCTTCGGCGGTCCGTGCGGCGTCCGCGTCGGGGACGCGCCATCCGCTGTGCAGGTCGCCCGCCCGGTCGACGGCGGCCTGCGGGCTGTGCGGGTCTCCGTGGCGCAGTGTGTGCAGCACGAGCCGGTGACGCTCCGCCACTCGGTCGCCGAGGGCGTCGATGAGGTCGGCGAGTGCTTCGGCGACGAGTTCGTCGGTGTCCTCGGTGAAGGACGCGGTCTGCAGGGTGCGCAGGTGCGAGAGGAGGGTGTCGGTTTCGGGGCGGGGCTCGCCGGGTGATGCGGTGGGGTGTTGCCGGGCGCGGTCCAGGGCGGCCGTCGCCCGGTCCGCGAGGCCCTCGGGCAGGTGCTGTGGGGTGTGGCGGGCGAGGGCGGCGAGCGCGGCCAGTTCCGTCGCCGGGTCCTGGCCGGGCTCGGCGAGCCCGGCGAGCGCCCGCGTGGCCCGCAACTGCTGGGGCGGGTCGTCGCTCAGCCGCCCGGCCAGGGTGCTCAGGGCGATGACGTGGGCGTGGCGGACCGTCGGGTCGTGCTCCTCGGCGGCGGCCGGCGTGCTGATGAGGTCCAGGACGGTTGCGGGTCGGGTGTGGCGGCCTGCCAGGAGGACGGCGGCTGCCGCGCGTACGTCCGGTTCGGCGTCGGCCAGCAGTGCGGTCAGGCCGGGCAGCCGCTGTTCCAGCGCTTCGCGCGCCAGCAGGCCGTACGCGAGCTCCAGGTCGTCGCCCCAACAGCCGGTCTCCTGCGCCCTGGTGACGACGGCCTGCGGGTCGGGCAGGTGATCGGCCAGTTCGGCGCGCCGGGCGGCGCTCTCGCCGATGCTGTCGAGCAGGGTGAGCAGGGAGCCCCGGTCGGCGACGGTCGGAGCGGCGGCGAGCGCACAGAGGAACGGCAGGCAGGCGAGGGTGGAGTCGTACACGTCGCCCTGGTGGTGGACCCCTCCGTACAGGGCGTCCAGCGCGTGGTCGCGCTCGGCCGGATCCGGTGACGCGAGGTCGCGGAGCAGGCCGGGGACGTCGGTGGCGGGTCCGTAGGCGTGGTTCAACGCGGCCCAGTCGATGTCGTCGAGCCCGTCGAGCGGGTCGTGCATGTTCTCCCCCGAGGTGGTGCGATGGCCGGTCCTTGCGCTGGCCAGTCTCACGGATCGCTCGGACACCTGGTCGGGCGGGGTCGCGCGAGGGTCGTCCGCCCGTGAGGGGGTGGGTCTTCGCGGGGTGGACGGCGGTGCTATTTTGAACGCGTTCAAGCACCTTGAACGCGTTCAAAGCATCCTGGGGGTGGACGATGATGCGATCCTTCTCGCAGCACTACGCCGAGCCTCGGCCGTGGGGGCTCGCCGCCTGTGCCGGTGCCTCGTGGCTGGTCTACGCCGTCACGTACGCGACGGGTCACGCAGGAGCCGACGGGGAGACGCTCACCCGGTGGTGCCTGGCCGGCTTCAGCACCCTGATTCCCCTGGCGGTGCCCGGGCGCTGGGGTTTTCGCGTGGCCTGTCTCGTCGTCGGTTGGCTGCAGTTCGGCCTTGAGCTCGTGGTCTCGCTGCCGTGGCTGATGATGCCGCTGCCCATCCTCGTGGGCTTCTTCCCGTCCGGACTCGTGCTGCTCCTCGCGGGCCGGAAGAACGGCGGCCCGATCGGCAAGACGATCGGCGTCCTGCTGAGCCTGGTCCCCGTCGTGCTCTTCTTCACCGTCTGGGGAAACCGGTGACCGACCTCGCCCCGGACTCGTCTACCGGGGCGCGGGCGTGGGCAGGCTCGGACATGTCCGCACACGTCGACCCGGTTGCACGTTGACCCGGATGAAGGAGCGCCCGATGACCGCAGTGCACGAGTCCGTCCTCGACGCGATCGGCGGGACGCCGCTGTTCCGCCTCGCTCGGCTGGGGGCCGGGATCGCCGCGCCGATCTACGCCAAGGCCGAGTTCCTCAACATCGGCGGGAGCGTCAAGGACCGTGCCGCGCTGTCGATGATCCTGGCCGCCGAGCGGGACGGGCTGCTGGCGCCCGGCGGGACGATCATCGAGGCGACGTCCGGCAACACCGGCATCGGGCTCGCCATCGTGGGCCGCCGGCGGGGGTACCGGGTGATCGCCGGGGTGTCGGACAAGTCGGCGCCCGAGAAGGCGGACATCCTGCGGGCGTACGGGGCCGAGGTGGTGCTCGCGACGACCTCCGTGCCGCAGGAGGACCCGCGGCACCTGTTCAACGTGGTCCGGCGGCTCACCGAGGAGATCCCCGGTGCCTGGCTCGCCAACCAGTACGACAACCTGGCCAATCCGGACGCCCATGTGCGGACCACCGGCCCCGAGATCTGGGAGCAGACCGGCGGCAGGGTCACCCACTTCGTCGCGGGCGTGGGCACCGGAGGTACCGTCACCGGCACCGGCGGGTACCTCAAGCAGGCCTCCGGCGGCGCGGTGACGGTCGTCGGCGCGGATCCCGAGTCCTCGTCGTACGGGGGCGGCGACGGCAGCCCGTGGTTCGTCGAGAGCATCGGCCACTTCCTCCACCCCGAGACGGTCGAGGACCGCTGGCCGCAGGCCTACCGCTCGGAGGTGATCGACCGGTTCGAGCGTGTCCCGGACCGCGAGTCGCTGCTGACGGCCCGCCGGCTCGCGCGCGAGGAGGGCATCCTGGCCGGCCCCTCGTCCGGGACGGCGGTGGCGGCGGCGCTGCGGGTGGCGCGCGGGCTGGGACCGGACGACCTGGTCGTGGTGCTGCTGCCGGACTCCGGCCGGTCCTACCTGTCCAAGGTCCACAACGACGGGTGGATGCGGCGCCTGGGCTTCCTGGAGGAGCCGGGGGAGGGCGAGCTGCGGGCGGCCCTGGAGGGGGCCGGCCCGCTGGTGACGGTCGGCGCGGACGCGACCGTCGGCGAGGCGCTGGAGGCCCTGCGGGCCGTGCCGGGCGGGGTCGCCCCGGCGGTACTGCCGCGGGCGGCGCGGCCGTACGGGGTGGCCGAGGCGGAGGTGCTCGGCTCGGTGTCCCGGGAGGTGCTCCGGGCGGCGCTCGCGGACGGCGGCGCCAAGCCCGACGGCCCGGTGCGCCCGCTGCTCGGGCCGGCCCTGCCGACGGTCGGGGTCGGGCAGCCGGCCGCCGAGGCGCGGGCCGCGCTGGCGGGCGGGCACGCGGCGGTGGTGGTGCTGGTGGACGGGAAGGCGGCCGGGGTGCTGACGAAGGCGGCGCTCGCCTGAAGGTCCCCGCCGGCACCGGGTGGACGGCGAACGGAAGGATGCGGCCGCCGACGCCCGTGCTCTCCACTCACGTTCGTCGGACCGAGCGGGTCGCCGTACCTCTTCATGGTGCGCGCCTCCAGCTCCGCCACCTGACCTGGGGGGGCTAACCCCCGCAACCATTCGGGTGGTAGCCGGTTGGGCAAGGGGTTGGCCGGCGCGGCACGCTGGGCGTGAACGGGGAACGGGCAGCACGAACAGGGGATGTCGATGAGGGCACGTACGGGGACGGCGGCGCTGTGGGCGGGCGTGTGCGCGGTGGCGGTCACGGGGCTTCTCCCGGCTACGGCCGTCGCGGAGCCGGTGCGGGTGCCGGGGCCGGGGAGGGGGCCGCTGTTGGTGTCGGTGTCGGGGGAGACGGCGCCGCCCGCCGGCCTTGCCGAGGGCGTCCAGCAGGCGGTCGCGGACGGGTTCCCGGGGGTCCTGGCCTACGCCAGGGACGGGGAGCGGGAGTCGCGGGTGGCGGCCGGGGTCGCGGACCTCGCGACCGGCGAGCGGGCCCGGCCGGACCAGCGGTTCAGGATCGCCAGCAACACCAAGTCGTTCGTGTCGACGGTGCTGCTGCAACTGGAAGGGGAGGGAAGGCTGTCCCTGGACGACAGCGTGGAGAAGTGGCTGCCCGGAGTGGTCGACGGGAACGGCAACGACGGCTCGGCCATCACCGTCCGCCACCTGCTCAACCACACCGCGGGCATCTACGACCCCACCACCGAGCCCGAGTTCTTCGCCCCCTACCTGGAGGGCCACGACCGGGACTACGTCTACACCCCGCGCGAGGTGATCGCCCGCGCCGTCCGGCACGAGCCGCTGTTCGCGCCCGGATCCGGCTGGTCGTACTCCAACACCAACTACCTGGTCGCCGGTCTGGTCATCGAAGCGGTCACGCACCACAGCGCCTCCGCCGAGATCCACCGGCGGATCCTCGCCCCGCTCGGCCTCACTGACACCACCTTCCCGCTGACCGATCCCGCCATCCACGGCCCCCACCTGCACGGTTACGACTTCAAGCACCAGGACGTGACGCGCTTCAGCCCGTCCTACGACTGGACCGCCGGCGCCATGATCTCCACCGTCAACGACCTGGCCCACTTTCACCGGGCGCTGTTCACCGGCGAGCTGCTGCGCCCCGCCCAGCAGCGCGAACTCCTCACGACGGTGCAGTTCCCCCACGCACCGGCGTACGGACTCGGCGTGCAGCACATGGACGTGTCGTGCGGCGCGGCGCCGGGCACCAGGACGATCGACGCCTGGGAGACCGACGGCGGCGGGCCCGGTTTCACCAGCGTCTCGCTCACCACCACCGACGGCGAGCGGCAGCTGGTCCTCGTCGGCAACCTCTACGACCTCGGCGCCGACCTGAAGGGCGAGCCGCCCGTCCCGCTGAGCAAGGGGATGATGCGGGCGCAAACGGCGGCGCTGTGCGGCTGACGCGCGGCCGCGGCGCCGTGTACGACCGGGGAGGGGCCGCCCGGGCCGGCCGAGAAGGCAAGCCGACGTGCGACACCCGTCAGGCGATCCGGTTCACCGCGAACTGCCCGGCGCACCGGCGTCGGCCGCTGTCGGTCGTGACCGCTACTGTCTGCGGTCATGGGACTTTCGATCACCGTGGGACTCCTGGACGACCAGGCGAGGAACGACGCCGAGGGACTGGCGCACTTCCGAGGCGCCTTCGCGCGCCTGAGCGCGGCGCTCGCGGACGGCGGCGTCGACTGGCACGAGCCGGAGATCGCCGATCCGCCCGCCGGGCCCGCCGTCTCCGCCCACTTCCCGTACAGCTACCTGTACCACCTGCGTCGCGTCTTCGTGCTCGCCGGGCGCGGCGAGCCGCTCACTCCCGCGCTGGAGACCGACGCCGAGCAGTACGAGCGCGACGGCCGGAAGATCCAGGACGAGACGTCCATGTTGGCATCCCACCTGCTCTGCCACGCCGACAATTCGGGCTACTACATACCCGTGGACTTCGACGATCCGCTCTTCCTCCCGGAAGAATCGGACGTCGCCGGGTACGGCATGGTCGGCTCCAGCCAGCGCCTGCTGGCCGAACTGGCGAGCCTCGCACCGTCACTCGGCATCCACCTCGACGCCGACGGCACGCTCCCCGCGGCGGAGGACTCCACCCTCGCGGACCCTGAGCCGGGGTCCCCCTTCGAAACGGAGAAGATCGCCTGGCACCAGCTGTACCGCGCCTGCCGGGCCAGCATCGCCGACGGCAAGGCCATCGTGTTCCTCTGAGCCCGGCTGGCGTGGCCGGTCGGGACCACAGCTCCGGTCAGCCCGCGAGGTGTTCCAGGAGGAGGGGCATGATGCGGTCGGCGTCGGCTTCCGGGAGCCAGTGGGTGGCGCCTTCCAGGGGGACGAAGCGGTAGGGGGCGCTCACGTGCTTGGCCGTCAGTTCGGCGGCGTCGCGGCCCAGGGCCATGTCCTCGGTGCCCCAGACGAAGAGCGTGCGGACGGTGATCTCCCCGGCGGGCACCCGGAGTTCGTCGTTGATCGCGCGGTACCAGTTGAGGCCGGCGGTCAGTGCGCCCGGCTCGGTGAGGCGACGGACGTTGGACTCGATGAGCTCCTCCGTCAGTGCGCCCCGGTAGAGGGTGTGCAGGCGGGCCGCGCCGTCGGCGAGCATCCCCTGCTCGGCGACGTTGCCCGGCTGGCGGAAGAGCTTGACGTACTGCGAGCGCTCGCGCTGGTCGCTGCCGTTGTTCATGGCCTCGAAGAGCGCCTCGGGGTGCGGCGTCGCGAGGACGGTCAGGCTGTGGAGCCGCTCCGGGTGGGCGGAGGCCAGCGCCCAGGCGACGAGGCCGCCCCAGTCGTGGGCGACCAGGTGGAAGCGCGGCGAGCCCAGTGCGTCGGCGAAGCCGAGGGCGTCCGCGACGAGGTGCTCGACGGCGTAGTCGGCGATGTCCTCGGGGCGGGCGTCGGGGGAGTAGCCGCGCTGGTCGACGGCGACCGCGCGGTAGCCGGCGGCGGCCAGTGCCGTCAGTTCGGCGGTCCAGCAGTCGGCGAACTCGGGGAAACCGTGCAGCAGCAGGACGAGTTCACCGTCGGCGGGCCCGGCGGCGAGTGCGTCGAAGGTGTGCGGGCCGACGGTCAGCCGGGTGGGAGTGGGCGTGGTGGTCATGAGACGAGCTCCTGTCGGTCGTACGTCAACAGGACGATCACACCACAGGGTTGACGGGGTGACGACAGGGGGTCGGTCGGACGAGCGCGGGCCGGGACGGTCGCAGGCTGTTACAAGGCGGTGACGTTTCGACCACAACCGACCGGCGCGGTGCGGCGTCCGTATACATGACAGGGCCCGAACCGCACCGGACACCGCGGTCGGGCCGGCACCCACCTCCCCTCGAAAGAGGTGTACCCGTGATCGTCTCCAAGCGGAACTCCATGCGCCTGGCCGCCGTGACCGCCGTCAGCGTGCTCTCCATCGGCCTGGCGGGCACCGCCATCGCCGCCACCCCGTCCGCCCCGGCGGCGCAGCCCGTCGCCGCCTCGGCCGCCGCCCAGACCGGCATCACCGCCAAGCCGTCGGTGACGTCCGTCCGTGCCTGGGAGCTGTTCCGGGTCAACGGCACGACCACCGGCCTCAAGCCGGGCACCAAGGTGACCCTGCAGCAGAAGCAGCACGGCAAGTGGGTCACCCTGCCGGCGTCCGTGAACACCAACCGCAACGGCGCCTACTCGCTCGGCGTGAAGCTCGGCATCAAGGGCCTGAACGAGCTGCGCATCGTCAGCGGGAACACCGCGTCGCCCGTGTTCACCGTGACCGTGCGCTGACGTGCGGCCACGGTCGCGGTCGTCGTCAACTGCCGGGGTGGCAGCTGACGCCTGACCAGGCGGCGGCGGAGTAAGGGCGGCCGACCCCCACGCTCGTCGAGGTGGGGGCCGGCCGTCGGCCTGTGATCAGCGGAACGCGGCGACGTTGCGGGCGGCCCAGTCGGCGAACGGGCGCGGCGCGCGGCCGAGGACGCGCTGGACGTCGGGGCTGATCCGCAGTTCGGCCGGGTTCGGGGAGCCGAGGATGTCCAGGGTGTCGTCGGCGAGTTCCACCGGCATGGCCCGGGACATCGCCGACCTGGCCTCCTCGCGCGTGAGCTCGGCGAACCGGACGGGCGAGCCCAGCGCGGCGGCGATGGCCTCCGTCTGCCCGCGGGGCGTGATGAGCTCCGGGCCGGTCAACTCGTAGACGCCGCCGGTGTGCCCGTCCTCCACCAGGCAGGCGGCCGCGACCTCGGCGATGTCGGCCGGGTCGACGATCGGCACGCCGACGTCGCCGAAGGGGGCGGCGACGACGCGCTGCGTACGGACGGACTCGGCCCACCAGAGGGCGTTCGAGGCGAAGCCGCCCGGCCGGAGGATGGCCCACTCCGTTCCGGACTCGCGCAGGGTGTCCTCGACGCCGCGTATCGCGATCCGCGTCGGGCCGAACGGCCTGGTCGCCACACCCTGCGAGGACAGCAGGACGATGCGCCGGACCCCGCGAGCCGCGGCCCGGCCGATGATGTCGGCGGGGTCGGCGCCGGCGGCGTGCATGTCGCCGGACAGCAGGAGGAACAGTGCCTTCGCCCCCGTCAGGACGGGCTCAAGGCCGGCGGGCCCGGTGAGGTCGGCCGCGACATGGCGGACTCCGTCCGGTACCGGCGCAGTGCGTCGCGACACCGCCGTCACCTGGTGGCCCGCGGTCGCGAGCGCCTGCACCAGCGGTCGGCCCACGTTTCCGGTGGCCCCGGTCACCACGATCATGATCAGCTCCTTGCTCGACAGCTCGATTGCTCGACTTCCTGAGGTGGCCTTCACGGTAGGAGCCGGAGCTAATCTTTCGTAAGGACATACCTTGAGGTAAGCTCATAACATGGTGGGAGGAGTGCAGTTCAGGCAGGCCGAGGCCGGCAAGCGGTATGAGGTGTTTCACACCGACTGCCCCGCGCGCGACGTGGTCGACCACGTGACCAGCAGGTGGGGCGTCTGGGTGCTGATCTCGCTGGGGAGCAACGCGCTGCGCTTCTACGAGCTGCGCGAGAGCATCCACGGGATCAGCGAGAAGATGCTCGCCCAGACCCTGCGCGTCCTGGTCCAGGACGGCCTGGTCTGGCGCGAGGTGGAACCGACGTCACCGCCTCAGGTCACCTACGGGCTGACGGAGTTCGGCCGGGAGGTCGCCGAGCCACTGGCCGACCTGTTCGACCGGATCACCCGCCGCCTGCCCCCGCGCGACGCCGGGTAGCCCACGCAGCGGCCATCGGCGGGCGCCTGCCGCGCACTGCCGACTGGGCTCTGCCCGTGGCGAATCTGCGGCGGGCAGAGAAATCGCATCCGAGGGTCTTCGGCGGTCAAGAGTGATGGGGACAACATCCCCGGCTCTTCGAGGAGACCTGATGACTCCACTCGGCACCCTCCTGCCCCGCGCGGAGGAGGGAGACACCCCGCCCAGCCGGTTCGACGACCACCTCGCGGCTCAACTGCTCGCCCAGCGGATCGTCCTGCTGGGCACGCAGGTCGACGACGTGTCGGCCAACAGGGTCTGTGCGCAGCTGCTGCTGCTCTCGGCGGAGGACCCGCGCACCGACATCTGCCTGTACATCAACAGCCCGGGCGGGTCGGTCACCGCGGGGCTCGCCATCTTCGACACCATGCGGCTCATCCCGAACGACGTCTCGACGCTGGCGATGGGCTTCGCGGCCAGCATGGGGCAGTTCCTGCTCACCGTCGGCGCGGCCGGCAAGCGGTTCGCGCTGCCGAACGCGCGGATCATGATGCACCAGCCGTCGGCGGGCATCGGGGGCTCCACCGCGGACATCGAGATCCAGGCGGAGAACCTCCTGTTCACCAAGAAGGCCATCGAGCGGATCACCGCCGAACACACCGGGCAGAGCGAGGAGACGATCGCGCGCGACGGCGACCGCGACCGCTGGTTCACGGCCGAACAGGCCAGGGAGTACGGGATCGTGGACCGGGTGGTGGAGTCGCTCGCCGACATCCGCCCGGCCTCGTCGCGCCGACGGATGGGGTTGTGACATGGGGTCGTACACGGTTCCGTACGTGATCGAGCGCACCGCGCAGGGCGAGCGGTCCTACGACGTCTTCAGCCGGCTGCTGAACGAGCGGATCATCTTCCTCGGCACCGAGATCGACGACGGCGTCGCCAACGTGGTCATCGCCCAGCTCCTGCACCTGGAGTCGGAGAACCCGGAGCGGGAGATCTCGATCTACCTCAACTCGCCCGGCGGATCGTTCACTTCGCTGATGGCGATCTACGACACGATGACGTTCGTCCAGGCGCCGATCTCCACGTTCTGCGTGGGCCAGGCGGCATCGACGGCGGCGGTGCTGCTGGCCGGCGGGGATCCCGGGCGGCGGTTCGTGCTCCAGCACGCGCGGGTGCTGCTGGGCCAGCCGGCCAGCGGCGGGCGGCAGGGGACGGTCTCGGACCTCAGCCTCGCGGCCAAGGAGATGGTCCGCATCCGCTCGCAGGTGGAGGAGGTCCTGTCCCGGCACACGCACCACGACGTGGCGACGCTGCGCGCGGACATGGACCGGGAGAAGGTGCTCACCGCCGAGGAGGCCGTCGCGTACGGGATCGCCGACGAGGTGCTGAGCCGGCGGCTCGCGTTCGCCTGAGCCGCTTGACCGCTGACGGCACGGGCACGGGCACGGCGGCCGGTACCACAGGGGTGTACCGGCCGCCGGCCCGGTCAGGCGACGAGGCAGAGGCCGTCGTACCGCGACTGCGCCGTGGGCGACTTCCGGCCGAGCCGGCTGGTCCGGGCGTGCCGGGCGAGGTCCTCCTGGGCGAGCGAGAGCAGGTCGCCGAGGCCGAGGCCGAGGGCCCGGGCGGCGGCCGCGAGGACCTCGGAGGAGGCCTCCTTGCGTCCGCGCTCCAGCTCCGACAGGTACGGCATCGAGATCCGGGCCTCGTCGGCGACGTCCTTCAGCGTGCGTTCCTGCGCCAGCCGTTCGCGCCGCAGCACGTCGCCGACGAGGTCGCGCCACAGCGGTTCCTTCGGCTCGGACGGCTGCGGGGCGGCGGCCGGCCGCTGCGGGGCACCGGCCGCCCGGCCGGAACCGGCCGGCGCGGTCTTCGGGCGCAGGGGGATGACGCGGGCTTCGTTCGGCGCATGAGTGCTCACCCCTCCAGCCTATGGATCCCGGGCGCCGGGGGAAGGGCGCGGCGTTCTGCCCTGGGTGAAGCCGAGTTGGGGTGTGCGGACGGGCGCCCCCACGCCGGGTTGAGTACGGCTACTCAGGCGGCCGGCGGCGGTGCTCCGCGAGGATGGCGGCACCAGCCCGGCGCCGCCTCGGCACCGAGTCGGTGGTGATGGCGACCGCCGGGCTGTGGCGGATCCCGCTGCTCGGCGGGGTGCTGCGGGCCGGCAGACACATCCCGGTCCACCGGGGGACGGTCCGGGCGGCCTCGGCCCTCGACTCGGCCGCGGCCACGTGACGGGCCGTGGTGGGGGTGGCAGCCCTCAGCGCCGCCACCCCCGTTGGCTTCTCGGCACCCGGGCGGTGGTTCATTGAGCCAAACCCCACCATGGGCTGAAAGCGGGTGTGGATCCGTGCGGGGTTCGGTGGGGTTTCGGTGAGCGCCCCGCCGTCCGGGCGAACGCGGGTTCAGTCCGCGAGGGCCTCGCGGAGCCGCTTCTTGTCGGGCTTGCCGACGGCCGTCAGCGGGATCGCGTCCACCAGGTGCAGGGCCTCGGGCGCGTAGATGCGGCCCTTGTTCGCGGTGACGAAGGCGCGGACGTCCTCCAGCTGCGGCCGCTGCCCCGGGGCGGGGACGACGGCGACGTGGACGTGTTCGGCCTCCTGGGCGTCGCGCACGCCGTAGACGGCGCACTGGGCGATGGCCGGGTGGGTGAGGAGGAGGTCCTCGACCTCGGTGGGGTAGACGTGGCCGCCGACCACGATGATCAGGTCCTTGAGGCGGTCGGAGAGGTAGAGGTAGCCGTCGGCGTCGAAGTAGCCGACGTCGCCGGTGTCGAGCCAGCCGTCGTGCAGCACCTGCTCGGTGAGGTCGGGCCGCTTCAGGTACCCGGCCATCAGGGTGGCGGAGCGCACGTGGACCTCGCCCGGTTCGCCGGCCGGCAGGTCGGAACCGTCGGCGGACCGGATCGCCACCTCCACGTCGGGGAAGGGCCGGCCGACCGGCAGCGGGCCGTCGTCGCCGAACCGCGCGTACTCGTCCGGGGTGAGCACGGCGATCTTCTGCGCCTCCGACATGCCGTAGAGGCTGACCAGGATGGGCCCGAACACCTTGACGGCCTCGCGGATCCTGGTCGGGGAGGAGGGGCAGCCGCCGTACGTGATGCGGTGGAGCCCGGCCAGGCTGGTGCGGCCGATGGCCGGGTGGTCGAGCAGCCGGTAGAGCAGCGGCGGCAGGAGCCACAGGTCGGTGACGCGTTCGCGCTCGATGGCGGCGAGCACCGCGCCGGGGTCGAAGGAGCGCTGGAGGACGACCGAGCCGCCGGCGTGGAGCGTCACGTCGGCGAGCACCCCGGCGAGGTGGGCGAGCGAGGTGGCGACGAGGAGGCGGGGCGGCTCGTCGTGCGGACGGCCGTCGAACGGAGTGTCGAGGATGCTGCGGTAGGCGCCGTGGAGGCTGACGATGCCCTTGGGGATGCCGGTGGTGCCGCCGGTGTGGCGGATCCCGATGTCGTCGCCGGGGCCGACGGGGACGGCCGGGTCCTCGGCGGGCCGGCCGGCGGAGGCGGCGATCACGTCCTCGGCGGGCCCGCCCGGCCCCAGCGCGAGGACCGCCGTGACGTCGACCAGGGGCAGCAACTCGGCCGCGTCCGTGTACCGTTCGGCGTCCACGAGCAGGACGGTGGTGTCCGCGCCGGCCACGATCTCGGCCAGGACAGGGGCGCTCATCCCGTCGTACAGGTTCACCACGCGCGCGCCGGCCAGGCCCGCGGCGTAGCGGGCGCTGAGCGCCTCGGCGGTGTTGCCGGTGAGGAGGGTGACGGTCGCGCCGCGGCGGACGCCCCGGGCGACGAGCTCGTGGGCCAGGCGGTAGGTGGCGGCGGCGAAGTCGCCCGCGGTGATCTCGACGCGGTCGGCGGTGGTGATGGCGCGCCGGTCCGGGTCGGTGGACAGGGCCCGCAGGATCAGGGCGGGTGCGCTGATGAACGCCGGGTCGCCCATGGCTACTTCTTCCTTGTAGTTTGCAACCATGTCGTCAGGCTAACCCCACTCCCCGCCGTGCACCGCCGAGTTCCGGCCATGTCCGGCGGGAGTGTCATCCGTGGACGCAGGACGCAGGACACCGGTCCGGTGTCAGTCCACGTCCGGGTAGTAGCCCCGCTGGTACTCCGACAGCCGGGAGACGGCCAGCTCGCCCCCGCCACGGCAGATCGGGCAGACCTTCCTCCCGGAGCACTCCCTGCAGCGGGTCCGCCCATGGGGTTCGCCGGGCCTCCACCCGCGACCGCCGCAGCCGTAGCACCACCCGAGGCCCTCGCACTCGTAGCAGAGGACGTAACCGGGTGTGACGGTCTCCGCTGTCCGCACCGGCTCCGGCCGCTGGAACGGCTTCGGCGCGCGGAGTGCCAGTGCCGGCGTCCGCCCGCTGAACATCACGGCGGAGGTGTGGTCGCCGGTCCCGACCCGGATGACGTTGCCGTCACGGTGGGCGAGGACCATGGTGGCGCGCTTCCCGTCCTGCTGCTCCTCCGACGTCGTGACGTCCCAACCGGCCGCGTCGAGGAGGGCGGCCGCACGGGAGGTGATCTCGGCGGCGGTGACGGTCGCGGGACGTTCCCCGCGGAACAGGGCCGAAAAGTGGTGGCGGAGCGGCTCGTGCCAGTCGGCGAGCAACGGATCGTCGAGGAACAGCAGGTGGAGGTCCGCGCCGGGCGTCAGGTCGGTGATCAGCGCGACCATCTGCTCGCGCAGGGACCGGCCCAGCCGGTTCAGTTCCTCACGTGCTTGCGGTATCTCGCTCACGACAGCCCCCCTGGCGTTCGACCCTATCAAGATCCGGAGCCCGGCCCGGTTCCGTACTCCCCGGAGACGGACGCGGGCCCGGTCAGGAGCTCCGGCCCCGGCTGAGCAGCGTCTGCCGGGTTCGGCGCAGCAACTCGCCGGGGAGCACCCCCAGTTCCTCGCCCAGCCGGTGGCGGGTGCGGTCGAAGGCGGCCAAGGCCTCGGCCTGCCGGCCGCCCCGGTGCAGAGCGCGCATCAGGAGTGCGACGACCTGCTCGTTGAGCGGGTGCGCCGTGGCCAGGGCGGACAGTTCGGCGGTCGCCTCGGCGGTCCGGCCCAGCTGAAGCTGCCACTCCGCCTTCCGCTGGGCCAGGGCGATCCGGTGTTCGGTCAGCCGTAGCCGTTCGAGTTCGGCGAACCGTCCGGGGAGGCCGGCCAGGGGCTCGCCGTAGAAGAGGTCCAGCGCCTGGGAGCAGGCGCGGACGGCCTCGGCCAGGTCACCGGCGCGCTCGGCCGTCGTCGCTGCGGCGGCCAGCTCCTCGGCGCGGGCCACGTCGACCTCGACCGCACGGCGGTTGAGCCGGTAGCCGGCCTGCTCCCGTTCGATCACCGGGTCCGTGCCGCCCCCGGGCCCGGTGCGCAGGATCTTGCGCAGCCGGTAGATGTAGACCGGCACGACGTTCCCGATCGGCGGCTCCATCCCCCAGATCCGGTCCAGCAGTTCGTGCGTGCCCACCGCCCGGTCCGGCCGCAGGGCCAGCGCGGCGAGGACGGCTTGCTGGCGAGCCGGTCCGAGGCCGACGGGTCGTCCGTCCCGCCAGGCCCGCGGCGGACCGAGGAGGGAGATCCGCAGGCCCGCGTCGGGCGTACGGTCCGCCGGTCGGCGAGCGCCGGTCCGTGACGGGGTGTCCGCTGCCCGCCGGCGCGGGCCGTGGCCGGGCGTCACCAGTCCGCAGTCGAAGGCGTGGACGATGGCGGCGGCTCGGTCTCGCAGCCGGAGCGTGGCCAGGATCCGGCCGAGGTGGCCGGCCACGGCGCGTTCCGGAATGGCGAGCGAGGCGGCGATCTCGGCGTCCGTCAGGCCGCAGCCGATGGCGTACAGCACGTCGCGCTGGCGGGGGTCGAGGGCGGCGACGGCGGGTGGGCTCGGCGGCATGGCTGCTCCGTGGTTCTGGTTCTCCGGCCGGGGCGGACGGCTCCGGGGCTTCTGCTGAGGCCTCGATGCTGGTCCGGGTGGCGGCCGGGGGACAGGACGGGGGAGCGGCCATATCTGGCCGGTCGTGCATACGGCGTCTCACCTGCGGAAACGTGACCGAGGCAGGGACCGCGGCCGCTTTCACGGTGATTTCATCGCCGCTTCCTAACGTCGGGCCATCGGTGTTCACGGCGGCGCGATCCTCTGCGCCGGCCACTTTCGGGAAGCGGTGTCGTTGTGTCCGAGTTGCTGCACAAGCTGGTCGCCGCGGCGATCGCGGGCGGACTGATCGGTCTGGCGGGCTGGCTGGGCGCGAGGCGGCGCCAGCGCCAGGCGGCCAGGGCGGCGGAGACCGCGCAGGCCGCGGGCCGGAACGATCGCGGGACGACCTGAGCCGGGCGGGCCACCCGGCTCAGTCCGAGCCCGGTTGGACCGTCCGACTGAGTTCGTCCCCGTCCGCCCCGGACGGCGGCCCGTCCCCGGTTCAGGCGGGGACGGGCCGCTCGGGGTCGAGGCCTCAGGAGGTCCGTAGCCGTGGGGTGCGGGGCGGTTCCGTGCGGCGGCGCCCGGTCTTCTCGAAGGCGGCGGCGAGGCGGAGCAGCGAGCTGTCGTTGTAGGCGCGGCCCGCGAAGGTCAGTCCCACCGGCATGCCGGTGTCGGTCATGGTGCCCATCGGCACGGTCACCGTCGGGATGCCGAGGTGGCGCGGTACGAGGTTGCCGTTCGCGACCCACACGCCGTTGCGCCAGCCCAGGTCGGCGGAGGCCTCGTTCACGTCCATGTCGGCCGGGCCAACGTCGGCGACCGTGGGGAAGACCACGGCGTCCAGGCCGAGTTCGTCCATCCACTCCTCCAGGTCGATCCTGCGGGTCTCCTCCAGCCCGCGCAGTCCCTGTTCGAGGTGCGGGATGTCGGTGAACGCCCGGTAGGCCTGGTCGCGGACCAGTCGGGGGTAGTCGGCGATCACGTCGTCGAAACCGGCGTAGCGGTCCGGCAGTTCGCCCGGGTGCTTGGGCCAGATCAGGGCGCCGTCGACGTCGGCGAGGGTGGGGAGCGCGGGGTCCGCGTTGGCGCGCAGGAAGTCGTCCCAGGCCCAGGCCGACAGGTCGAGGATCTCGCGGGCGAGGAAGTCGCGGCCGACCAGGCCCCGGGAGAGCAGGGACGGCGCGCCGGGGCGGTCGGACTCGTAGTTGGTCACCACGGGGAAGTCGACCTCGACGACCTCGGCGCCGGCGGACTCCAGGTCGCGGCGGGCGGCCTGCCACAGGGCGAGGACCGAGGCGCGCGTGTCGATCCGCTGCCCGGTCTGGCCGCCGATGCCGCCGTCCGGGTTGGTGCCCGCGTCGGGGTCGGCGTTGATGTACATCCTGGGCACGCCGACGCGCTTGCCGGCGAGCGTCGCACGCGCCGCCGCCGTGTCCGCGGGCGCCAGGGCCGGGTACGAGGCCGGGCGGACGCGGGACGGTGCGGGCAGCGGCACCCAGGGCTGGGCCCGCCACAGGTCGCCGCGGGTGTCCGGGTCGTCGGCGACGATGACGTCGAGCAGTTCGAGCAGGTCGGCCATGGTCCGGGTGTGCGGGACCACGACGTCCATGGTCGGTACGAGCGGCCAGTTGCCGCGCACCGAGATCACGCCGCGGCTGGGGGTGTAGGCGCACAGGGCGTTGTTCGAGGCGGGCGCGCGGCCCGAGGACCAGGTCTCCTCGCCGAGGCCGAACGCGCCGAACGAGGCCGCCGTGGCGGTGCCCGAGCCGTTCGAGGAGCCGGAGCCGTAGGCGCTGGTCAGCCAGTCGGCGCTGTACGGGCTCTCGGCGCGGCCGTGGACGCCGCGCTGCATGCCGCCGTTGGCCATCGGCGGCATGGTGGTCAGGCCGATGAGCACGGCGCCGGCGGCGCGCAGTCGCTCGATGGCGAAGGCGTCGCGCCGGGCCACCAGGTGCTCGAAGGCCGGCGAACCGGCGGCGGCGGTCAGGCCCTTGGCGAGGTAGCTGTCCTTGGCGGTGTACGGGATGCCGTCGAGCGGACCGAGCGTCCGCCCCTGGGCGCGGCGGGCGTCGGAGGCCTCGGCGTCGGCGCGGGCGTCCGGGTTCATCACGACGACGGAGTTGAGCGCCGTGGGGGTGCCGGGCCGGTCGTAGGCCTCGATCCGGGCGAGGTAGGCGTCGAGCAGGCCGACCGAGGTGGTCTCGCCCTTCTCCAGCGCCGCGCGCAGGTCGGCGATGCCGGTCTCGACGACGTCGAACGGGTGGGTCATGCGGGTGTCCCTAGGAATGTGAGGCGGTCGGACGGTCCGGGGCGCTCGGCCCCGGACGCGTCACGGGATGGTGGCGGAACTACAGGACGGCCGGGGCGAGTTCGTCGGCGGAAGGGCGGTCCTGGTCGGGGTCGGGCATGCGGCGGTCGGGGCGGCGTGCCAGCAGGTAGGCGAGGCCGGCGAGGGTGACGGTACCGACGCCGAGCGGTGCCGCCCAGACCTGGTACCAGGGCGCTCCGGCCGGGGCGAGGACGGTACGCGGCCAGCAGATGTTGACCACTTCGAAACCGGTCCACAGCACCGCGAGGAGGTTGATCGGAGTGCCGAGGCGCCCGTAGCCGACCGCTCCGGCGGGCTTCCAGGTGCCGCGCAGGCGGGCGGTCAGGGCGACGACGGTGAGCAGGAAGAACGGCACGAAGGTGGCGGCGCTGCCGAAGGTGATCAGGCTGCCGATGGCCGAGGTGCTCAGGCCGAGGGGCAGCGCGGCGCAGCTGATCACCGTGGCGGCGACGAGACCGCCGATCGGCGCCTTGTGCCGGTTGATCCGGCGGACGTGGCGGGAGAAGGGGAAGACGTCGTCGCGGGCGAGGGAGTAGAGGCCGCGGGCCGCGCCGCCCTGGGAGGCCATGAGGCAGGCGGTGAAGCTGATCAGGACGACGAGGACGAAGGGCTTGTCGGCCCAGCCGCCGAAGGCGTGGGTGACGGCGGTGGTGACCGGGTCGAGGTCCGTGACCGCGACGACGGCGGCCGGGTCGGGGTGGGCGAGCTCGACCGAGACCGCGTTGAGGATCACGACGAGCCCGACGCTGAGCAGCGACCACCACATGGCCCTGGGGACCTGCCGGGCCGCGTCCTTGGTCTCCTCGGCGGTCGACACGCAGGCGTCGAAGCCGATGAAGGCCCAGCCGGCGACGGCCACGGCGGCGAGCAGCGCACCGGTGTCGCTGATGCCCAGCCCCTTCGGCGCGTCGAGGAAGTCGGTGAGCAGGGAGAAGCCGTGCTGGCGGAAGACCAGCAGCAGGGTGAAGCCGACCAGGACGGACGCGACGGCCTCGGCGGCGATGCCCAGGCTGACGAACCAGCGCAGGAAGTTGATGCCGTAGGCGTTGACCGCGGTGCAGAAGAGCAGGAAGCCGACCGAGACGAGGACCTGCTCGGTGGGCGTCGGGACGGCCCCGAAGAGGGCGAAGAGCCACGGCGAGGCGAGGTAGGCGACCGTGGTGTTGCCGAACATCACGGCGAACTGCCACATCCAGCCGCTCAGCCAGGCGAAGGCCGGTCTGGACAGGCGTCTGCTCCATTGGTAGGCGCCGCCGGCCAGCGGCCACTGCGAGGCGAGCTCGGAGTAGACGGCGACGACCAGGCACTGCCCGAGCAGGCACAGCGGCAGCGCCCAGATCCAGGCCCCGCCCGCGACGCTCATGCCGACCTGCACGGCGGCGTACAGCCCGACGACCGGGGAGACGACGGCGAAGCCCATGGAGATGTTGCCGAGCACGCTGAGGCTGCGCCGCAGCTCCTGCTGGTAGCCGAGCGCGGCGAGCCGGTCGGCGTCGGTCTTCTCGCCTGTGGTGCTCACGGCTGTGGTGCTCACGGCTGTGGTGCTCACGGCTGTGGTGCTCACGCCTGTGGCGCTCACGGCTGTGGTGCGCACGGGTGGGGTGTGCTCGGTGGGGGTGTTCTCGGCCACGAACTGCGCCCTCCAGATAAAACTAACTTAGTTAGCGACGGCTGTTGGTCTGGCACCATAGCCCCTGGACGGGGACAGCGGAAGAGGGGATTTTTGGTGGGCCGACCGAGCAGGGCATTGCTGACCCACGAGCGGATCGCGGTCGCCGCGCTCCAGGTGGTGGACGAGGAAGGTCCCGAGGGACTGACCATGCGCGCACTCGCGGACCGGCTCGGGGTCAAGGCGGCGTCGCTCTACAACCACATCCAGAGCAAGGAATCACTGGTCGACGCGGTCTCCGAGCTGGTCAACGACGAGATCGACCACGAGCCGCTCGGCGACCCCGACTGGCGCTCCGGCCTCGCCGCGTACGCGCGCGGCTACCGCGCCGTCTTCCTGCGGCACCCGAACGCCGTCGCGCTGCTCGCCCGGCGCCGCGTCGAGGCGGACAGCGCCCTGCGCGGCTACGACGCGCTGCTCGCCCTCCTGGGCAGGGCCGGCCTCGGCCCCGCGGACGCGGCGGAGGTCGCCGCGGCCCTGGACTACCTGGTCCTGGGCTCGGCGATGGAGACCTTCACCGCCGGCTTCACCCGGGAACCGGCCGCCTACCGGCCGGAGTACCCGGCGCTCGCGGACGCCCTGGACGGCTCCTTCGCCCGCGGCGGAGGCGCGACGGGCCTCGACGACCGCGGGTTCGAACTGGGCCTCGGCCTACTCCTCGACGGTGTGGAACGCCGGAGCGAGTAGGGGGAGGCAGGGGGCACCGGGCCGTGGGGCCCGGTGCCGGGCCCTGGGCGGGATCACGTGGCGGGGAGGCCGTTCACCATCTCCCGGAAGCGGGCGGACGGCCGCATCATGCCGTTGTCGCCGACGTTCAGGTTCTCCAGCCAGCCGTCCCGGTACCAGAAGACCGAGGAGGTCAGCGGGGCCGGGTCGTTGATCTGGAGCTGCTTCGACAGGTCGATCATGAACCGGATCGCGTTCAGGGACGACCCGCTGCGGATCGGCGCCGCGCAGAACCCGTTGTTCGTCGGCAGGGTGACCAGCGCGCCGTGGGGCAGCTCCGCCCCGCCCAGGGCGTTCTCCAGACGCAGTGCCTGGGCTGCGCCGGGCCACGCCCCCGTCCCGTTGACCGCGTGGAGGACGTCGCCGTTCGTCGCGTTGAAGGACTGCCGGTTGAGCCGCTCGGTGGCCAGGTTGGCGAAGGCCCGCTCCCAGAGCTCGGCCCGGCTGATGCTCCACTGGTCGGCGGCGTGCTCGGCTATCGACAGGGCGTCGGTCCTCCCGCCCCGCTTCCCGCCGTCGACGCACAGGACGACCGACAGCTCGTCGTCGACCGGCCGGGCCACGGGGTCGGGGCCCAGGGTGCGGGTGGGGGCGAACAGCAGCCGCAGCCGGTCCCGGACCTCGAAGACCGAGATCTCGGCCAGCGCCTTGCACGGGCCGTGCTGGTCGCACAGCGGCTTCGGAAGGTTCTTGCGGTTGCCGAAGAGCGGCATGGGTGGCTCCCCCGGTCGATGCGGTATCCGGACCAAGGGCACAGCATCCCACGGGAGTTCACCGCCGCACGGCGGATCTTCCGATTTCCGGACGGTGCACCGGCCGGCCGCCTGCGCTCACCTGGTGATGTCGCCGTCCGGCACGTCCCGGACGGTGACGCCCTTGCGCGGCTGTCCCAGGAGCTTGGCCACGACGTCGCCGATCCCCTTGGCGTCGCCCGTCGGTTCGGGGGCCGACCCGTCGGTGTACTGCTCGATGGCCTTCTCGAAGTACGAGGGGTTCCAGGCCCCGACGGCTCCGCTGACGTCGACGGCCCGCACCGGCCGGCCGCCGACGGCACGCCTGATGGCCGGAAGGATCTCGTCCGAACGGTACTTGCCCGGCACCTGGAACAGGCTCGCGTGGCCGCCGACCTTGCCGCCGTCCCGCAGGTACACGGTGACGACCAGGCAGCTGGTCACCGACGGGTAGAGGATCGTGCCCTTCGGGCCCACCTCGGCGACCTCGCCCTCGGTGATCGAGACGCCGGCCGCCGCGGGCTGTGCGGCCCCGGGGGCACCGACCACCACGCCGTGCGCGGCCGGGCCGGTGGCCGCCACCGCGTCGCCGCCGCCTGTCGCGCAGGTCGCCAGCACCAGCGCCGCGCCGACGGCCAGGCCGACCTTGCTGACGTACCGCTCGGACACCACGAACTTCATGACCCCACACCTCAGGAAACCGGTCTGCGTGCACCCGCGTGCACGGGCAGCGTCACATGCTCCCGAGTACGAACGGTCCCGTCAACTCGCGGGCGTGTGACGACTCGCAGGAGCGGCGGCCGACAGCACGTCGAGCTCGTGGCCGATCGCCTCGCGGAGGACGTCGTGCTCGGGGCCGAGCGCGCTCGCGGGATCGCGCCAGTTGTCCCGGGGATACAGCCACACCGGGAGGCCGACGAGCGCCGGGCTCTCCCACTCGAACCGGGGCCACACGTGCGCGTGCAGGAAGCCGTCGGTGTTGCCGAGGATCTCCAGGTTCACGCGCCGGAACTCCGGGTCCAGACGCCGGCAGGCCCGCTCCACGGCCTCGCCCAGCCGGTCCATGTCCGCCAGGAAGGCCGTCCGCTTGGTCCGCGGCAGCTCGGACAGGCGCTGCACCTCGGGCTCGTCCACCAGGAGGACCGAATACCCCGGCAGGAACTGCACGTCGCCGATCACCGCGAAGCCGGCGTCAAGTCGCCTGAGCACCGTGGGATTCGCGCCTCTCAGGGCGCTGCCGATCCTGTCGTCCCGCCAGTCTTCAACCATGACAGCGCACCCTACACACGTGTGGCCGGGCAGGCGGCCGATCGCGCACGACGACGGTCGCTCCTCACCCGAAACGTCCCGCTCGGGCGGCGTTGATCGGATGTCAACGCGCGGCTGCTCTACTGCGAGCAGTACTGCGCGGGGCCTGCTCCCCGCAATCACACGACAGCTCGTTGGGGTTCGAACATGAACAGCACGTCCGTCCATCCGCCCACGGTGCTCCCGGTGCTGGAGACCGCTCTCGTCCGACTGCGGGACCACCGCGCCGACGACGTCGACGCCATGCGTTCGGTCTGGGGCGACGCGGACGGCATGCGGCACCTCTCGACCGGCGTCATGGACGACACCAGGATCCGGCGCAAGCTCGGCCAGGCCGTGGCGAGCTCCGCCGAAGTGCCGCGCCGCCAGTACCAGTTGGCCGCCTGCCTGCAGGGCGAGGACCGGCCCGTCGGCGGCATCCGCCTCGACGTCGAGGACGCCACCACCGGCTACGCCGGCGTCCTCACGATGGCCCGGCACCTGCGCGGCACCGGATGCGCCACCGACATCGGCTGGCTCATGCTCAGACTCGCCTTCGCCGACCTCGGCCTCGGCCGGGTGTGGAGCATGACGTCGCTGGAGAACGCCGACGCCGTTCGCGCGATCACGCGCTTCGGCTTCAGCCCCATCGGCGAGACCGAGCGCTACTTCCCCGAGGCCGACGTCACCATGCGCCTGGTGGTCATGGAGGTTCTCGCGGACACCTGGCGCGCCATGCCCGTCCCGGCCGCCCCCCGCCCCGGCCTCGGCTGACTGCGGCCGGTCGCGGTCCGGGCCGGGAAGGCCCGTTGACGTGCCCGCCTCCGGGCCATCGCGTCCACGGCGGCTTCGTCGAGCGCAGGACCCTCAGACCAGCCCGTGCTGCCAGGCGCGGGCGGCGACCTCGACACGGTTGCGGGCGCCGAGCTTGCGCTGGCTGTTGGCGAGGTGCGTCTTCACCGTGGAGAGGGTCACGTGGAGGGCGGCCGCGACCTCGTCGTTGGTCAGGCCCTTCGCGACCATGGCGACGACGTCCTGCTCGCGAGGGGTGAGCGGCTCGAACGGCGGCGGAGCCACGGGCCGCGGCCGCTGACCGGCCATGTGCCGCAGCAGCCGGACGGTGACGGACGGGGAGATGAGCGAGTCGCCGACGGCGGCCGCGCGGACGGCCTCGATGAGCAGGGCCGGCGAGCAGTCCTTGAGGACGAAGCCGCACGCGCCGTTGTGCAGCGCGCGGTGGACGTACTCGTCGAGGTCGAAGGTGGTGGCGATGACCACCTTGAGCGGTCGTGCGGCGTCCGGGCCGGCCAGGAGGCGGGTGGCTTCGAGCCCGTCCATGCCCGGCATCCGGATGTCGAGCAGGCAGACGTCGGGACGCAGCCTGCGGGCCTCGGCGACGGCCGTCGTGCCGTCCGCGGCCTCGGCGACGACCTCGATGTCGGGCTGGGAGTCGAGGATCATCCGGTACGCGGCGCGCAGGGTGGACTGGTCGTCGGCGAGGAGGACGCGGATGGTCATGCCGGTCATCCTGCCAGGTGTGCCGGGGGGCGATCGGGCGTGCCGCGGCGGAGCGGGATGTCGGCGGCGACCTGCCAGCCGCCGACCGGTCCGGGTCCCGCGGTCAGGTGTCCGCCGAGCGCGTGGACGCGTTCGTGCAGCCCGAGGATGCCGAACCCGCCGCCGCGCCGGTCCGCCGACGGGCCCGCCGGGGGCTGGTCGGCGTCGTCCTGGACGCAGACGGTGAGCACGCCGGAGTCGTTGGCGGACAGGCGCACGTCGATGGTCACCGTCTCGGCCCGGGCGGCGTGCTTGCGGATGTTGGTGAGCGCCTCCCGGACGATGTGGTGGACGGTGGAGGCGATGTGGTCGGCCGGGGGCTCCGTTTCGAGCCGGGGGTCGACGGTGAGGTCGACGGCGGGGCCGGCCGCGCGGAGGGATTCGGCCAGGCCGTGGAGCGCTTGCAGGCCCTCGGGGGCGTGGAGCGGGGGCCGGCGGTCCGACCGGCGCAGCAGGTCGACCATGGCCCGCATGGAGCCGGTGGCCTGCGCGGCGGCGTCCTCGATGTTCGCCAGCGCCTGGTCGAGCACCTCCGGTGTCGGGGGGTGCCCGGAGGCCGTGATGAAGCGCACCGCCTTGACCTGTGCGGTGATGGCGGTGACGTGGTGTCCGACGAAGTCGTGCAACTCGCGGGCGAATTCGAGGCGTTGGTCGTTCAGACGGGTGTTCTTCTCCCGCTCCCGGGTGGCGTCGAGGAGGCGCAGGTACAGGCCGAGGACGACCACCACGGGTGCGGCGAGCAGCAGGACCGGCCCGGCGTAGCCGGCCACGTGGGTGAGCTGGGAGCCGGGCAGCCGCAGGAGGAGCAGCGGGGTCGCCAGCCAGGCTGCGGTGGCGAGCGGGAGCATACGTGTGAGCGGCTCGTACCGGACCGTGCGGGTGACGAGCAGCAGCAGCACGCACAGCTCGACGACGCCGAAGGTGTGCTCGGGGCGGTGCCGCAGCTGGCTCGTGGCGAGGGACAGAGCGGCGGAGGCGGCGACCGCGGCCCACCCGACGCGCAGGAGGCGGCGGGGCGGCGAGAGCAGCGCGGCGAGGCACAGCAGGTCGGTGGCGACCGTGGCGACGGTGGTGGGCGGGAAGCCGGTGTCGAGCGCCTCGGTGACGATCGCGGCCACGGCCAGGACCACGACACCGACGGTGGCACCGATGGCGGGGCCGCTGCGGGTGGAGGCCCACGAGGCGAAGTCGGCGCGTGTCGGGAGGGGGATCATGACGATCAACCGTACGCGGCCGCGCAGGCCCGGTGCCTCCACCGTTTGACCGAGGCGGGTGTCCGAGGGGTCGGCCGGACGGCTGTTACGGGCGGGCGGACAGCGCGGACAGGATCGGTGACGTCGATCTGCCGTCCGCCCCGGGGACTTCGGAGTTCCATGTCTCGCACACCCATCTCTTGCACACCCATGCCTCGCAAGCCCGTCCTCCGTCAGCCCGTCCTCCGTCAGCCCGTCCTCCGTCAGCCCGTCTTCCGCAAACCCATGCTTCGCGCAGCCTGGCGCACCGTCCGCGCCCACAAGTCCCGCATGGGGCTGACCGCGCTGGCCGTCGCGGTCGGCGTCGCCTTCGTCACGGGGATCCTGCTGGTCACCGCCACCGTGTCCGACGCCCTCACCGGGGCCTCCCGGCAGACGTACGCGCACACCGACGTGGTCGTCCGCCCGGACACCGGAAGCGTCGGTGCGCCGTCCGACCTGGGCGAGGCCGAGCTGCAGCGGGTGCAGGGCCTTCCCGAGACGGGCCGGGTCATCCCGGCCGTCTCCGGGTACACGGCGCTCGGCTGCCCGGACGGGCGTTCCGCCGACCGCGGCGGCCCGGCCGTCGGGGCGGGGTACGGCGGGTCGGACCCGCGGTACTCGTTCACCGGCGGTCGCCCGCCCGCGGGCGGCGACGAGATCGCCGTCGACGAGGCCGCCGCCGCGCGCTGCGGCTACCGCGTGGGGGACGCCGCACGGATCTCGGTGGACGGCCCCGGCCTCACCGTGCGCATCAGCGGCGTCTTCACCACCCGCGCGGAGCCCGCCGTCAGCGACGGCGGGAGCGTGGTGCTGTTCGACACCGCGACGGCGCAGCAGCACTTCACCGGCCCCGGCCGCTACAGCGAGTTCCACGTGAAGGCCGCGCCCGGCGTCACCGCCGAGCGGCTGCGGCAGGCGACGAAGCAGGCCGTCCCGGGCGCTACCGTCCTGACGGCGGACGTCCTCACCCGCGATCGGGCGTTGCGCGCCGAGAACCAGGTCTCCTCACTGCGCACCACGTTGCTGTCCTTCGCCGCCGTCGCGCTGTTCGTCTCCTGCTTCCTGATCGCCAACACCTTCGGCATGCTCGTGGCCCAACGGACGCGCGAGGTCGGCCTGTTGCGGGCAATCGGGGCCTCGCGCCGGCAGGTCGGGCGCCTGGTGCTGGCCGAGGCGTTCCTGGTCGGGCCGGCGGGCTCGCTGGTGGGGGTCGCGGCGGGCGTCGGCGTCGGGGAGGTGCTGCGCCCGATCGCCGGTGACCTCGGCAAGGGCGGTCCGCTGCCGACCGGGGACGCGCTCAGCCTGCCCGCGTACGCGCTGCTCGTCCCGCTGGCCACCGGGGTGCTGACCACGGTGGTCGCCGCCTGGCTCCCGGCGCGGCGGGCCGGACGGATCGCGCCGCTGGCCGCGCTGCGCGTCGCGGAGGCTCCGCTTCGGGAGGGGGCCGGGAGGCGACGCGTGCTCGCAGGTGTGGTGCTGGCCGCCGGTGGTGCGGCGGGCCTGCTGAGCGGGGCGAGCAGCGACCGCATCCAGGAGGGCGCGCCCGTACTGGCCTTGGGCGCCGTGCTGGCGGCCGGCAGCCTGCTCGCGTTCATGCCGACGCTGGTCGGGCCACTGCTCGCGGTGGTCCGGCCGCTCCTCGGTCGTGCGGGGATCGGCGCGCGGCTCGCCGAAGGCAACAGTGCCCGCAACCCGCGCCGCGTGTCCGCCCCGGCCGCGTCGCTGGTCGTCGGCGTGAGCCTGGTGACCACCCTCACGGTCGTCGCCGCCGGCGGCCTCGCGGCGGCGGACGCCGCGGGCGCGCACGTGCTCAAGGCGGACTACGTGGTGTCGATGCGGAGCCTGGACGCTCAATCGGCGGCGGTGGAACGGACGTTGGCCGCCAGCGCCGAGGTCACCGCCGTCGCGGCGCTACGGGAGGTGGAACTGACGGTCGACGGGGTGCGCGAGTTCGGCCTCGCCCTGCCGTCGAACGCCGTGCGGGACATGCTGCGGCTGCGCATGAGTGGGGGAGCGGCCGACATCGGCGGTGGGAAGGTGCTGGTGCCGGCCGGCTACGGCCGGGAGGTGGGAAGTACGGTGCACGCGCGCCTGGTTGACGGGCGGGCTGCCGAGTTGACGGTCGCAGGGGTCTACGAGCCCAACGCGCTGGTGAGCGGCTTCCTGGTCGATGCCGCCGCCTTTCCTGTGGACGCCTTTCCTGTGGATGCCCGTCCTGCCGGTGCCGTCCGGAGCGTGCTCGTCCATACCCGTGACCACCCGAGCCCCGGGCTGCGCCGCACCCTCGCCCACGCCCTCGGCGACAGCCCCGCCCTGCGCATCGACAGCAGCGACGACCTGGCCCGCGCCGCCGCCGACGACACCGACCGCATGCTCGACCTGCTCTACGCCCTGCTCGGCCTCTCCATCGGCGTCGCGCTCCTGGGCGTCGTCAACACCCTGGCCCTGTCCGTCACCGAACGCCGCCGCGAGATCGGCATGCTGCGGGCCATCGGCCTGACCCGGGCGGGCGTGCGCGCCATGGTGCGCGCCGAGGCCCTCATCATCGCCGTTCTCGGCGGCGCCTTCGGCCTGGCCCTGGGCCTCCTCGTCGGCTGGGCGAGCGGCGAGGCGATCGCACGCCACACGCCCGGCTTCCGCCACAGCGTGCCCGTGCTGCGCCTCGCCGTCCTGCTGGCCGCGGCGGCGGGAGCGGGCCTCCTGGCCTCCCTGTGGCCCGCACGCCGGGCGGCCCGGACCCCGGTCCTGGCGGCCATCGGGACGGAGTAGCTGCCCGTAGGAAGAAGGGCTCCACCCGCGTGCCCAGGGGGCCGCCGCCGCCGGCCGGAAACCGAATCTCGTCGCATCAGAAGGGACACCGAACACATGCGCCGCCTCTGGCGAATCCCCGTCCTGCTCCTGGCGGAGGCGGTGACGGCCGCCGCCGTGACCATCCCCGTCCTGTGGGCGTACGGCTGGAACCGCTTCCGAAAGCCGCCCCTGCCGCCGCTGGGCAGGATCGCACCTCCGGACCGCCGGTCCGGTGCTCCGGCTGACGGATCGTAACGCCGGGAGGCCGCCGTTCCCCGAGGTGGGGACGGCGGCCTCCGCTGCTTCACGGCATGGGCCATTTCCCGGAGGACCTTCTCCCGGAGGACCTTCTCCCGGAGGACCTGTTCCCAGAGGACCTGTTCCCAGAGGACCTGCTCCCAGAGAAAAAGGAGTTGCCCGAGGGGAGCGGCCTCGATGAGGATCGGGCCATGGACTTTTAGCGGTTGCCACGTAGCTGTCACCAACCCGTCGCGCGGGTTGGCACCCGGGCCTGAGCACTCGGCCCTGGGGTGACCACCCGCGCTCACGTGTGCATCCGTCATGTCCGGGAGAGCTGCGGCTCGGCCTGCGAGCGCTCCCGGTGAGTCCTGAAAGCAACCACATTCATGAATACCGACCGCAAGGCCCTGTGGGCCGTGCGTCAGTCCGCCCTGCCCACCGTCGTTCGGCCCTGCCCGGACTGCTCCGGTGTGCGGCACCGCGCCTCGGGGAAGATCCGGGTCAATGCGAGCGGGAAGCTCCTCGACGTCTGGCTGCTGCTGAGCTGTGCGTCGTGCGACCGGACCTCGAAGGTGCCCGTTCACGAACGCGTCCACGTGTCGTCGCTCGAACCCGCCCGCCTGGTGGCGTACGAGAACAACGACCCCGCCGTGGTGCGGGAGTTGACGATGAGTGCGTCGCTCGCCGCGAGGAACGGGTACCGCCTCGACTGGACGGGCACCTGGGACGTCGAGGCGCGCACGCCCCTCTACGCGCTCGACGACCCCACGCCGCTCAAGGTGCTGGTCGGCTTCGAGCTGCCCGCGCCGGTTCGGGTCGAGCGGCTGCTCATGCTCGGGCTCGGCCTCAGCCGCGGTGCCGTGCGGCGCATGGTCCGGGACGGGCGCATCCGGCTGCCGTTCGCTCCGGATGCCAAGGCGCACCGGGACTTCGAATTCACCGTCCACGGGCCCGGATCCGTCGATGCCGCGAAGCACCCGAAGGCCGGTGACGTGCAGATGAGTTCCGTCGGGTCGCCCGATACGTCGCCGTACCTGCCGCGCTCTACGGCGGTCGGCGCGTAGCGGAACGAGGGCAGGGCCTCCTCTCCCCCGATCAGGAGGCCCTGCCTGTCGTGTCCGCCCGCCGCTCAGGCCGTCGGCAGCGGCTGCGGGGCAGCCGGGCCGGTGTAGCGGGCGGCCGGGCGGATGATCTTGGGGTCGGCGGCCTGTTCCAGGATGTTGGCGCTCCAGCCGATCGCCCGGGCCGCGGCGAAGGTGGGGGTGAACATCTCCCTGGGCAGGCCGCACAGGTGCATCACCACGCCCGCGTAGAACTCGACGTTGGTGTGGAGTTCGCGGCCCGGCTTCAGCTCGGCCAGGATCGCCTCGACCCGGGCCTCCACCTGGACGGCGAGCTCGACCAGTTCGCCGCCGAAGGACTCGGCGACGCCGCGCAGCATGCGGGAGCGGGGGTCCTCGGTGCGGTAGACGGCGTGGCCGAAGCCCATGATCCGGTCGCCGGCGAGCACGTGCTCGCGGATCCAGCTGTTGATCCGCTCCGGGGTGCCGATCGCGTCCAGGGTGTCGAGGGCGCGGCTCGGCGCGCCGCCGTGCAGCGGCCCGGAGAGCGCGCCGAGGCCGCCGACCAGGCAGGCCACGAGGTCGGCTCCGGTGGAGGCGATCACGCGGGCGGTGAAGGTCGAGGCGTTGAAGCCGTGGTCGACCGTGGAGATCAGGTACTGCTCGATCGCCCGGGCCTTGGCGGGCTCGGGCTCCTCGCCGGTCAGCATGTACAGGTAGTTGGCCGCGTAGCCGAGGTCCTCGCGCGGTTCTATCGGCTGCTCGCCCTGCTGCAGCCGCTGGAGCGCGGTGAGGATGGTGGGTACCAGTGCGGTGGCGAACAGCGCGTCCTCGACCCGCTGTTCGGGCGCGGTGTCGTAGAGCGGCCGGACGCCCCGGTCGGCCGCGGCGACCGTGAGCGCGGCGCCCAGGGCGCCGAGCGGGCCGCCGTGCGCGGTGCTCGCCGCCAGCGCGGGCAGGAGCGGGCGCAGCGCGTCGGGCAGGCGGCGCAGCGGGGTGGTGCGGGCGAGGAAGGCGGCGCGGCCGGCGGCGTCGGGCAGCTCGCCGAGGAGCATCAGGTGCCAGACGTCCTCCAGGGTGCGCTGCTCGGCGAGGTCGATCGCCGAGTACTGGCGGTAGCGGTAGAAGCCCTCCAGCCCTCGGACGTCGCCGAGTTCGGTCTCGGTGACGACGACGCCCTTGAGGCCGCGCGGGACCTCGATCTCGGTGGTGCTCGGCATGGCAGTGGCCCTTCTCGTGCGTGCTTCGTGCCAGGTGGTGGGTGTTTCCGGCGACGTTCTGTACTCTCCGACTGTTGATCCATGTTGTCAATGTTGATTGAAATCAATGTGGAATACTGTGGATCATCATCAAGGCATGCGGACACAGGGCGCAGGTACCCGATCGGAGGGCGAGGGCAGACCATGGCCGAACGCTTGACCACCCAGCAGGTCGCCGAGCAGCTCGGCGTCAAGGTGGAGACGGTGTACGCCTACGCCAGCCGCGGGCAGCTCAGCAGCGAGCGGGCCCCGGGCGGCAAGGGCAGCACCTTCGACGCCCGCGAGGTCGCCGAGCTGGCGGCCCGTGGCCGCCGCGCCCCGGTGCGCCCGGCTCCGGGCGAGGCTCCCGCCGCCGCATCGTGGGGCAGCGAACCGGTCGCGGTGCGGACCGGGCTGACGCTGATCGAGAACGGTCGGCTCTACTACCGAGGCCGGGACGCCGTCGAACTGGCCGCCCGGTACGGCTTCGAGGCCGCGATCGGCTGGCTCTGGGGCCTGGGCACCGACGCCCCGGTGGAGCTGCGGGTGCCGCCCGCCACCGCCGAGGCGCTGGCCCGCGCCGCCGCCGCGCTGCCCGAAGGGATCCGGCTGCCCGACCGGCTCCGGATCTCGGCGACCGTCGCCGCCGCGCTCGACCCGCTGCGCTTCGACCTGCGCGAGCGGACCGTCCACGCCGCCGGGGCGGCGCTGATCGCCGGGATGGTCGAGGCACTGCCCCGCACCGCGCCCGATCCGGACCCCGGCCCCGGGTCTTCGCTGGCCGCGCGGCTGTGGAGCCGGCTGGCCACGGCCGCGCCCACGCCGGAGGCGCTGTCCTGCCTGGACCGTGCCCTGGTCCTGCTGATCGACCACGAGCTGGCGGTCTCGACGGTGGCGGCCCGGCTGGCGGCGTCGGCGCGGGCGCATCCGTACGCCGTGGTCTCCGCCGGACTCGGCGCGACCGACGGTCCGCTGCACGGCGCCGCCAGCCCGCTCGCGCACCGGATGCTCGCCGAGGTGCTGGCCGACGGCGCCGTGCCGGTGGTGTCCGACTACCTGCGCACCGGCCGGCCGATCCCGGGGCTCGGCCACCGGCTCTACCCGGAAGGCGATCCGAGAGCGGTCGCGCTGCTCGACGCGGTCCGTCGACTCGACGGCGGTGCGGCCGTGGTGGCGGCCGTCGCCGCGGTGGAGGCGGCCGCGGGCCCGGCCGGGCGGCCGGAGCTGCGGGCCAACATCGACCTGGCGCTGGCCGCCATGGCGCTGACGGCCGGGCTCCCGGCGGAGGCCGGCGAGGTGGTCTTCGCGGTGGCCCGCACCCCGGGCTGGCTGGCCCACGCGGTGGAGGAGTACGGCGAGGAGCCACTGCGGATGCGGGCCCGGGCCGGGTACGTCGGGCCACGCCCGCAGGCGTAGGACGCGTCTTCGCCGTCACGCTGACCACGCACGACCTGGTCTTCACCCACCAGGTCCAGGTCAAGGGCCTGCACATCGGTGCGCTGGCGGCCGCAGCACCCGCCGTCTACCGGGACTTGCTCGCCGAGATCGAGGTCCTCATCGCGCAGGGCGTGTACGCGCCCGGCACTCCCCAGGTCCACCCCCTGGCCGAGGGGGCGCGGGTGCTGCAGGCACTCGAAGCGGGCCGGACGCTCGGCAAACACGCCCTCGATCCCTGGGGCCAGCGTAGCCGCCTACGGCACGACGGGCAGTGCCTCCAGCCCGTGGACGAGCCGCGAGTGCCGCCAGCGGAGGTGCTCGGCCGGCACGGCGAGGCGCAGGGCGGGGAAGCGGGCCAGCAGGACGCGCAGCGCGGTCGCCACCTCGGCGTGCGCGAGGGGTGCGCCGAGGCAGCGGTGGATGCCGTGGCCGAAGGCCAGGTGCGCGTGGGCGTCCGCCCGGTCCAGGTCGAGCCGGTCCGCGTCCGCGAAGCGGGCCGGGTCGCGGTTGGCGGCGCCCGGGCTGACGAACACCGGGCTGCCGGCCGGGACGTCCGTCCCGCCGATCCGGACCGGTTCGGGGGCCCAGCGCCAGGTGGCGACGGTGACCGCCGAGTCGTGGCGCAGGAGTTCGTCGACGGCGCCGTCGATCCGGCCCGGGTCCGTGCGCAGCACCTCCAGCTGGTCGGGGTGCCGGAGCAGGGCAATGACGGCGTTGCCGATGGCGGCGGTGGTCGTCTCGTGCCCGGCGACCAGGAGCAGCACCGCCAGCGAGACCAGTTCCCGCTCGGTCAGCCGGTCGCCGTCGCCGTCCCGGGCGGCGACCAGCGCGGAGAGCAGAGCGTCGTCCGGGGTGCGGCGCTTGGCCGCGACGAGCCCGGTCATGTAGTCGGCGAGCGCGTGGGAGGCGGCGTCGGTGCGGGCGTGGTCGCCGGCGGCGAACAGGTCCGTCGACCACGTCCGGACGGCGTCCCGGTCGGCGGCCGGGACACCGAGGAGCTGGCAGATCACCGTGACGGGCAACGGGACGGCGAGACCCGCGATGAGGTCCACCTCCTCCCCGGGCGTCCACGCGTCGAGGAGGGTGTCGGCGAGGCCGTGGACGTACGGGCGCAGGCGGTCGACGGCACCGGGGGTGAACGCCTTCGTGACCAGCCGCCGCAAGCGGGTGTGGTCCGGCGGGTCCGTGGCCAGCATGTTCTGCGAGACGGCGGGGTGGACGTCGCGCCCGGTCTCCTTGCCGGCGAAGAAGCGCGCGGTGTCCTTCGACAGCCCGGGATCGGCCAGCGCCTGCCGTGCCTCGGCGTAACCGGTCACGACGTAGCCGGCCCGGTGCCCGCTGCCCGGGAGCTTCTGCACGGCCGCTTGGCTGCGGAGCGCCGCGTACGTCGGGTACGGGTCCCGGAAGAATCCGGGGTCCTGGAGGGGCGTGCTCATGGTCGTCCGTTCGCGGTCGCAGGAGCCAGGGGAGGCCGCCGTGCCGGTCGGACGGCGCGGTGCGGGACCGAGCCTAGCGACGTCGGTTCCGCCGCGATCGTTCACCGGGCCCGCGGGCCACGGCGTTTGACGCCGTGCGGACGCCGGGACGGCGGACACCACAGTCGGCGCCGCCGGGCGGACCGGCAGCGGACGGGGTTGTCGCAGCACGGCCGCAGGATGTGGACGCGCTGGCCCGGGCCTTGATGGCGGGACGATCCTCCGGCCGCCGAACCGGCCGTCGGGATGGCGGCGATGAAGACGATCAGACCGGCGAGCAGCCCGATCAGCGCCGCGTCGCGGACGGATGCCGGCGTGATCCGCGTGTGCCGCCGCTCGTGAGCCGGTCTGCCCGCGTCCGCCGGTACGTCGTCGTCCCGGGCCCTCCCACGGCGCATGCGGGCGCTCCTTCCGTTCCATTTTCTGACCGGGTCATGCCGAGAGTATCGACCTGGGTTCGCCTCGGCACGGTCGGCGTCGTCAGGACCTTCAGGGGGAACTCACCGGGGGGAGCCGACAGCCGTACCGGTGACGCACCGGACGATGCCGCATCCTGACCGGACCTGATCGCACCTGACCGCACCACTGAGTCGAGAAGGAGACGCCGTTGCGTATCACCGACGCCCGCACGGGCCGGCACAGCGAGATCCGCCCCCGTCGGACCGGACTCCTGCGCGTGACCGTCGACGTGGGGGAGCAGGGCCGGCCGTTCCGGCTCGGTGATCTGCGCGCCCTGCTGGTCGGTGACGTCCTGGCACGCACCTGCGAAACGCACGGCCTCCAGGTGCTGACCGAGCTCGCCGTCCCGAACGGTTCCGACGGGCCGGACGAACAGCTCCGGGCCCTCCGCATCGCCGCCGACCGACTCGGCATCCACCCGCCCGCCCACCTGCACGGGCGCGCGGACGCGCAGGACCGGCCGGTCGCCGACCTGACCGTCACCAGTCGCCCCGACGCCGAACCCGAACCGTCGGCCGCCCTCCTCCTGCTCACCGGTCCCGTGGCCGAAGACCTGCCGACCCCGGCCCTCACCCCCGAGGACGACCCCCTCGCGCTGCGCCTCGCCCTCCTCGAACACGCCGTCACCACCCCGGTCCGGCTCACCGCCGACACCCTGGCGGACGCCGCCGAGAAGCTGACCCGCTGGCGCGCGCTCGTTGCCGACCTCGCCTCCATGCCCTCCGGCGCGCCGGAGGCCGACATGGTCCAGGCGAGCTTCGACGGCCTCGACGAGGACCTCGACGCCCGGGTCGCGCTGCGTGCACTCGACGCCCTGGAGGCCCGCACCGACCTGTCGCCCGGCACGCGCTTCGAGACCTTCGTGCGGCTCGACCAGGTCCTCGCCCTCGAACTCGGCCGCGACATCGGCCGCGGGCCGCACTGAGCGCGTGGCCCCTCGCGTGGCAGCCGAAATCGGAAGCGGAGAACCGGCCGAACGTGACACGGTGGCGGCGTGAACCCACCGAGCTTCGAGCAGACCGGTCCCGCCGGCGGCCAGGTGATCCTCCTGACGGGCCCGCCCGGAGCTGGCAAGAGCACCGTCTCGGTGCTCCTCGCCGACCGCCTGACCCCGAGCGTCCACCTGCGCAGTGACGACTTCTGGCGCTGCATCAAGCAGGGTCGGCTCCCGGCCTACCTGCCCGAGGCCCACCGGCAGAATCAGGTGGTCCTGGAGGTCCTGGTCGCGGCGGCGTTCGGCTACGCCGCCGGCGGCTACCACGTGGTGTACGACGGCGTCGTGGGCCCCTGGTTCATCGACCTCTTCCGCGCCGCGGCCAAGGAGCGGGCCGTGCCGCTGAGTTACGTCATCCTGCGTCCGGACGAGCACACCACACTGGACCGGGCGACGAGCCGCACCGGCGACGGCGCCCTGACCGACCCGGACCCGATCCGGTCGATGCACGCCCAGTTCAGCGACCTGGGTGCCTACGAGCCGAACGTCCTGGACTCCGGCCGCCTGACGGCGGAGGCGACCGCCGACCGCGTCCTGGAGGGCCTCGCGAGGGGCGCCTACCTCCTCGACCCCGACAGTCCGGTCCACAGCTCCTGACGATCGGGTCGGTCCCATCGGGGGGCAGAACTCCGGCATCATTATCGTCCAAGCGACGAGAAGTGTTATCGTCCATCTGACGTTAATGCTGAAGGCCGCCTGCCCCAGGAGGACGCCGTGGACGAACAACGGCCCTGCAACACCGTTTTCACGCCGGGCTGCGAGCGGGTGCTCGAAGGCCCTGACTGGTATCACCCGGAGGAGTGGATCGAGGACTACGGCCGACGCACCGGGCCGAGCCTCCGGGACGACCTGCCGGAACACCTCCTGCGCACGCTCGCGGAGAGCCCGGCCTCCGACGTCCGCGTCACGGTGCTGGCCCACCCCGACGTGCCGTCCGACCTGGTGGACCGGATGCTCGGCGATCCGGACTGGGACGTTCGGCGCAGCGCCATCGGCCGGACCCGGGACGCCGTAGCCCTACGGGCGGCGGCCCGCGACGAGTGGACCGTCCGCGTCGCCGTGGCCGCCAACCCCCATACCCCCGCCGAGCTCCTGGACGAGCTCGCCCGCGACCGGGACCAGCAGGTGCGCGTCTCCGCCGTCTGCAACCCGTCGGCGCCGCCCGAGCTGGTCACCGCCGCCGCCCGTAAGCGGTTCGACCCCGTCGTCCGCCGGTGGGCCCTGTGGGCGACGACCAGCCGGCGGCTGATGCGGGCCGCGGCGACGTCCGCCGACACGGAGAACCGTCGCTGGCTGGCCGGCAACCGGAACCTCCCGCCCGACGTGCTCACGGCCCTCGCCGAAGACCCGTCACGCGACGTCCGCTACGCGGTGGCCACCAACCCGGCCTGCCCGCCGGACCTCCGGAATCGGCTTGAGGCCACGCTCGATCGCAGGGCGGGAGGCAACTGAGTCAGGGGCCCGGTCTCCAGTGGATTTCGGCGGTGGCCCGGTGCGGCTGCTTGTGTGATGGGATTAGCGCACGGGTCGGGGGAAGGGCGGGCGTGATGAGTGGGCACGGGATGCACGAGACCGGTCTCGCGCCGCGATCGCTGCGGACGCGCGCCCTCGTGGCGGAAACCGGTCGGGCCCGGGAGCTTCTGGCTGCCGGCGAGTGGCGTCCCGCCGTTGCGGACGCCGAAGCGGCCGCGGCCGTGCTGGCCCGCCTTCAAGCCCCGCTCCCGGCCCGGCGCGGGGCCGCGCGCACGCTGGTGGCCGCGGACCGCGACCGGCGGCTCCAGCGCCTGCTGCGCACGACCCTCCACCACCTGGACGCGGGCGCCGTCAGCCCGCCCGCAGCCGCCCTCCTGGCCGCCGTCGCCCGAGCGTTCCTGCCCTGGTACGCCACCCCGAACCCACCGGCCCCGGCAGCGGCCCGGGCGTACGGGACGCCGGCCGGCCCGGCCGCACCGCCGACGGAGGCCGGTGAGGCCCTGATCCCCGAACTGGCCTCCCTGTTCGCCCTGCTGGCCTCGACGAGCCGGCCCGGGACTCCGCCGATCACGCCCCCGGTCGAGCCCTGGCAGGCCCGGTACGCGGGCCGCTTCCGCCGTTACGGAAGTCCGGCCCCCGAGGTGTGGACCGCGGAGACCGTCGCCTGCCCGGCCTGCGGAGGCACGGCCGGACCGTGGACGGTGGCCTGCGACTGGCGCCTGATCGCGCTGGGCTGCCCGTGCGGCGAGACGACCCGTGAACACGGCCTCGCCCTCTCCGAAGTCTGGCTTCTCCTGCCGGACTCGTGATCAGCCGCATGGGAGAACACAAAGCGGCGCGGGAAGTCGGCCACACCGACTTCCCGCGCTCAACCGGGGCTGCCCCGGCCTCAGCCCGTGATCGGCTTCAGGGCGGTGGTCATCATCGCCGCCATGCCCGAGCCGCCGTTGTAGGAGCCGACGGTGGCGTCGTTCAGGGCGTTGACGATGTCGTCACCGGCGACCTGGTTGCCGTTGCCGACGATCACGGTGTCCCAGTTGCCGCCCGCCGCCTGGGCGGCGTCCATGGCGCCGCCGGCCACGCCGCTGGAGCCGTTGTGCGAGCCGACGGTGGCGTCGTGGCCCGCGTTGATGATGTCGTAGCCCGCGACCTGGTTGCCGTTGCCGACCACCACCGTTCCGTGGTTGCCGCCGGAGACGACCTCGGCGCTCGCGACGGTCGGTACGGCGGCGATTCCGGCGGCGGCGAGTGCGGCCAGCGCCCAGGTGGTGTGACGGTGCATGATGAGTCTCCGATCTGTCAGAAAATATCCCTTTTGCGGGGCGAGGGTGACAGTAGGCGCCGCTCCTGCCGGGGCGGGCGATGGTCCGCCGGTCGTGGTGTGTCGGACGGGGCGGGCGGGACCGGTCGGGTGAATCGCGTGGTGAAGGGCCCTGCCTGCGGGGGCTACGATCGGGGCTCCCTCCGACCGGCGATCTGGAGCTCACCGATGCGCGTGGACCGACTTCGCGGGCGGGCCCGGCCGACCCGGCTGCCGCGGGCATCCGTGGCAGCCGCGGCGGTCGTCGCCCTGGCCGCCACCGCGGCCGCCTGCGGGCCGAACAACGACGCCTACGTGGCCCTGCAGAACGTGATGAAGTCCCACATCACCACCCAGGACCACCGGCCGGTCGGTTCGGTCTCCTGCACCCCGCACGTCCACGGCACCGTGCGCGGGGAGACCGTTCACCTGCGCTGCCAGGTCGACTTCGCCGACGGGACCGCGTACACCGCCGACGCGGCCATCCACGACCAGAACTCCGGCGGTACGCACAACCGGCCCGACACCTACTCCTGGGACAGCCCGCCGCCCGAGTGACGCCGGGCGTCGGGGCCGATCACCAGGACGAGCTTCCCCCGCAGGCCGCCGCTCTCGCCGGCCCGGTGCGCGTCCGCGATGTCGGCGAGCGCGAAGGTCCGAACGGCGGGGAGGGTGAAGCGCCCGGACTCGATCAGCGGGCCGATCGAGCGGATGGCGTGGAGGGCGCGGCCGTCGTCGCCCCGGCTGAACCGGACGCCGTGCTCCCGTGCGCCGGCGAAGTCGGCGATCGTCACGACCTGCCCGGGCCCGCCCGTCAGCGTGATGAGGTCCGGCAGCCCGCGCCCGGCGGCGTCGAGCGCGAGGTCGACCCCGTCGGGAGCCACCGCCCGGACTCGTTCGACGAGCCCGGGTCCGTAGACGACGGGCTCGGCCCCGAGGCCGCGCAGGTGGTCCTGCCGCGCGGGGCCGCCGCTCCCGATCACGCGCGCGCCGCGCGCCACGGCGAGTTGGACCGCAGTGCTGCCGGTCGTTCCCGAGGCGCCGTGGACCAGCAGGACGTGTCCGTCCGCGACGCCGAGCTGGTCGAGCACCCGGGTGGCCGTCTCGACGGCGGCGGGCAGTGCGGCGGCGGCCGGGAAGTCGAGCGGTCGCGGGATCGGCGCGTAGCAGGAGAGCACCGCGAGTTCGGCCTGGGCCGCGCCGGACGTGCAGAGGCCGAAGACGCGGTCGCCGATCGCGAAGTCCTCGACGCCTTCGCCGAGTTCGTCGACGACGCCCGCCGCCTCGTGGCCGAGGGCCTGGGGGAGTGCCTGGTCCATCTCGCCCCGGCGCTTCTTCCAGTCGCTGGCGTTGATGCCGGCCGCGCGGACGGCGATGCGGATCTCGCCGGGGCCCGGATGCGGGTCGGGCAGGTCGACGATCTCCATGACCTCGGCGCCGCCGAAGCGGCTGAACTGTGCTGCCTTCATGGTGTCTTCCCTTGCGTCGGTGGGCGCGTGCTCAGCCGTGCGCCTGCTGCGCGTGCCGGGGCAGCAGCCCCACCAGCGCGAAGACGATCAGGTTCAGGCCGGCAGTGATGGCGAGGACGACTTCGGCGGCGTCGATGCTGGAGTGCGGCGAGCCGTGCCCGGCGCGGGCGAAGAACACCGTGCCGAGGGCGGCCACGCCGATCGCGCCGGCGAACTGCTGGACGGCGTTGAGGGTGCCCGCGCCCGTGCCGACCTCCTCGGTCGTGGCGTCGCCGAGGATGTAGTCGACGAGCGGGACGAAGACCATGCCGGAGCCGAATCCGGTGAGCAGGAGCGCGGGCGCCAGCTTCCAGGCGGAGAGGTCGGTGCCCCAGTGGGCGGTGGACCACCACAGCGCCAGCAGGCCCACGACCGCGATCGCCAGGCCCAGGTGCAGGGCGGCGCGCCCGAGCCGCACGGCCAGTGACCGGCCCGCGAGCAGGACGGCCAGGGCGGTGCCGAGGGCCCACGGGATCAGCGTGAGGCCGGTGTGCAGCGGCGACCAGCCCAGGCCCTGCTGCAGCAGCAGGTTGACGGTCAGGACGAACGCGCTCAGCGCGGCGTAGAAACCGCCCGAGACCATCAGGCCGACGACGAAGCCGCGCTTGCGGAACAGCGACGGCGTGATGACCGGGTGCGCGCTGCGCCGCTCGAAGCGCGCGAACAGGGCGAACAGGACCGCCGCGCCCGCCATCATGGCGTAGCTCCAGGCGGGCCAGCCGTGCTCGCGGCCCTGGATGAGCGGGACGATCAGCAGTGCCGACGCGGCGGTGAGCAGCCCGACGCCGACCGGGTCGAGGCGGGCGGAGCGGTCCTCGCCGCCGTGCGCGGGCAGCACGCGCCAGGCGATCGCGAGGGCGACGACGCCGAAGGGGATGTTGATCAGGAAGATCGGGCGCCACTCGCTGCCGAAGAGGTTCAGGTGGAGCAGCCACCCGGCGAGGATCGGGCCGGCGACGGTGGCCAGGCCCATGAGGGGGCCGATGGGCGTCAGGGCCTTGCGCAGCTGGTGGGGCGGGAAGACGATCTTCACCAGGGCCATGCCCTGCGGGATCATGACCGATCCGCACAGGCCCTGGAGCGTGCGGGCGGTGATCAGGAGGGCCGGGTTCGGGGCCAGTCCGCACGCGAGCGAGGCCAGGGTGAAGCCGGTCAGGCCGAGCAGGAACAGCCGCCGGCGGCCCAGCAGGTCACCGAGCCGTCCGGACGTGACGAGGCCGAGGGCGAAGGCGGCGGTGTAGGCGCTGAGCACCCACTGGAGCGTGGACTCGCTGCCGCCGAGGTCGGCGCGGATGGAGGGGCCGGCGAGATTGGCGATGCTGGCGTCGATGAGGTCCATGACGTCGGCGAGGAAGACGACGACCACGACGAGCCACGCGGTGCGCGGGGGCAGCACGGTGCTGCCGGTGGTCGCGGGGGATCGGGAAGTGAGCTGGTCAGTAGACACGAACACCGTTCTACAGCAGATCGCTGTTCCGTTCAATACGAACACCGTTCTTAGTGGCGTGGAACACCGTTCGCAGGTTGGTTAGACTGCTCGCATGGCACCCACCCCGCAGGAGCGACGCGCAGCGCGGCACCAGCTCGGCACCGACGCGGACGCGCCGGGCGTCCGGCGCGGGCCGTCCGCCGGACGCAAGAAGCCGATCACGGTCGAGGCGATCATCGGCACGGCGTTCGCGATGATCGAGGAGGAGGGCTTCGAGGCCCTCACCATGCGGCGCCTCGCGACCGCTCTGGAGACCGGGCCGTCCTCGCTCTACGCGCACGTGGTGAACAAGGACGACCTGGACGAACTGCTCATCGGCCGCCTGTGCGCCCGGATCGACCTCCCGGAGCCGGACCCGGCCCGGTGGCGGCAGCAGATCACCGGCGTCTGCACTCAGCTGCGCGACCAGTACCTCCGCTACCCCGGCATCTCCCGGGCCGCCCTCGCCGCCGCCCCGTCGGACCTCGACACCCTCCGGGTCGGCGAGGGCCTGTTCGCCATCCTCCTCGCCGGCGGCGTCCCCCCGCAGGCCGCCGCCTGGGCCATGGACTCGCTGATGCTCTACGTGAACGCGTACAGCCTTGAGCTCTCCATGGCCGACAAGCGCCACGAACGCGGCGACGGCGCGTGGGTCGTCGAACGCGACGAACTCCTGCGCCGCTTCGCCGCCCTCCCCGACGCCTACCCCCAGACCCGGCGCTACGCCGAGGAGTTGACGGCCGGCACCACCCACGACCGCTTCGACTTCACGCTCGGCCTGATGCTCGACGGCATCGAGAGCGCGCGGTCCGGCCAGTAGGACGAACGGCGCGCAATGCGGCCGCCCGGCCGCGAGCAGGATCCCTACCAGCCCCACTCCACCGGGCCGACCGGCTGCAACCCGGCCTGCCGGGCCAGCCATTCGGCGCGCTCCACGTCGCCCTGCCGGAAGGTCGCGGCAGTGGGCGGCGGACGCTACTGCGTCGGCTCCACCGCGATGTCGCTGAACACCGCCTGGGCGTCCTCCGTGTAGGCGCCGATGCTGCCGCTCGGGTACGGGCGTTCCTCGTCGTCGTAGGAGACCAGGCCCTTGCCGTCGACGCTCACGTCCAGGTGGGCACCGCGCTGGACCACCTTGACGTCGGACCAGTCGCCGACGGGGAACTCCTCGGCGGCCGTCGCCAGGAAGCGCTGGCCGCCGGGGTAGGCGGGGTCGCGCTTGCCGAGCTCCCAGCCGTTGGGCTTGAGGATGAGGTAGTAGAAGTGGTCCGGGTCGGTGTACGCCCACACCAGCCACGGCACCTCCCAGGGGTTGGGCGTGGGTGTGCGCAGCTGGGCGACGGTGCGCATGCGGGCCTGGAGGCTCATGTCCCCGTACTGCCGCGTGGACACGATCAGTCCGGCGTGGGTCTCGTCCGGCTGCCGCGCCGGCTTGGGGGAGAGGGCCAGGCCGTTCGTGAAGCCGGTGTTCGCGCCGTGGCCGTCGAAGACCGACCGCCAGGGGCCGTGGACCGAACCGTCGGTCCACGGCCGCACCGGCTCCCCGTACTCGTCCCCCCAGATGGCGCTCACCGCGAAGGCGAGCCCCGCCACCGCGGCGGCGGAGAGGAGGAGGACGGTGAGGAGCCGGTGAACTCTCGTCATGCCGTCGAGTATGACTCCGGACCCTCGGGCTGGGGGACGGCGAGGGGGGCCGGTGCGGGCGCCGGGTCGGCGTCGACGCCGAAGTCCTCGGCGAGTTGGGCCAGGATCCGGGCGGTGGCGTGCCCGTCGCCGAAGGGGTTGCCGGCCCTCGCCATGCGCCGGTACGCGTCGTCGTCGTCCAGCAGGCGCATGGCGGCGTCCAGGATGACGTGCGGTTCCGTGCCCACGAGTTGGGCCGCGCCGGCCTCCACGGCCTCGGGCCGCTCGGTGGTGGTGCGCAGCACGAGGGCGGGCTTGCCGAGGGTGGGGGCCTCCTCCTGGATGCCGCCGGAGTCGGTCAGGACGAGGTCGCAGCCGGCCAGGGTGGCGGAGAAGTCGACGTAGTCGAGCGGTTCGACGATGCGGATGGCGGTGTGGCCGGACAGTTCGGGCAGGAGGGCCTCGCGGACGGCGGGGCTCTTGTGGAGCGGCAGCACGAGTTCGACGTCGCCGCGGTCGGCGAGCCGGCGCAGGGCCTTGCCCATGGCGCGCATCTTGTCGCCCTGGTTCTCGCGGCGGTGCAGGGTGACCAGGACGCGGCGCCGGCCGTTGCTCTCGAAGTGGTCGCGGCCGGCGCCCTGTTCGAGCACCCACAGCAGGTTGTCGATGACGGTGTTGCCGGTGACGAACACCTCCGCCTCCGGGACGCCTTCGGCGGTGAGGTGTCCGGCGGCGCGGGGGGTGGGCGCGAAGTGCCAGCGGGCGATGCGCCCGATGAGGCGGCGGTTGAGCTCCTCGGGGAAGGGGTTGTCCAGCACCCCGGTGCGCAGCCCGGCTTCGACGTGGGCGACGGGGACGTGCTCGTAGAAGGCGGCGAGGGCGCCGGTGAGCGCGGAGGTGGTGTCGCCCTGGACGACGACGAGGTCCGGGCGTTCGGCGTGGACGACCTCGCCCAGGCCTTCGACCAGACGGGCCGTCAGCTTGGACAGCTCCTGCCGCTCTCTCATCACGTCGAGCTCGAACTTGGCCTCGACCTGCAGCAGTTCGAGCATCTGCTGGAGCATCTCGCGGTGCTGGCCGGTGGAGACGACGAGGGGCTCGAAGTGCGGGGAGGCGGCCATGGCGCGGACGACCGGCGCGAGCTTGATCGCCTCCGGGCGGGTGCCGAGGACGAGCATGGCGCGGACGGGTGTGGTGTTCGCGTTCGGGGACATGAGTCTCCAGAGAGGGTGCCTGCCGACGGGCAGGGAGGGTTTTCCGCACAGGGTTTTTCCGCACGTGCGCGGAGGGTCGTGCGTGCGCACGTGCGTGGACGGTGCTGAAGGAGACGGGCGTTCGTGTGTCGGGTGCGCGTGTGTCGGGTGCGCGTCAGGTGCGCGCGGTCTTGAGCCAGGTCTGCTTGCCGGTGAGCATGCGCCACAGGCCCCACCATCCGGCGGCGAACCAGATGTAGCCGTAGATGACGAACACGTGGGAGAGCAGGACCGCGCGGACGAGCCCGAGCCCGCGCTCGCGCCGGAAGTAGACCCAGCCGTAGGCGTACGCCGCGGTGAACGACAGGACGTACGGGCCGACGATCCACATCGGCGACACCAGCGGGTGCCCGGCCTCGACGGAGCCGAGGAGGACGCCGCCCGTGGCGATGACGAAGGACAGCGGGAGCAGGGAGGTGAGCAGGATCAGGACGGGGCTGGAGAGGTGGTACAGCAGGTCGATCGCGGGCTTCGTGGGCACCTCGCGCAGGATCAGCGGCACCAGCCGGGCCGACTGCAGGTGGCCCTGGAACCAGCGGGAGCGCTGGCGCACCAGCCGTCGCACGTCGAGCACGGCCTGCTGGGAGACGGCGGCGGTGGTGCAGTGGTGGTTGGTCCAGCCGCCGGCGATGAGGCGCACCCCGAGGTCGAGGTCCTCGGTCAGGGAGTCGCTCCACGGCCCCGAGCCGTCCTCCCCGCAGAGGGTGTCGAGCGCGGAGAGTCGCATGAACTGCCCGTTGCCGCCCATGCCGACGCTGCCGAAGTAGCGGCGGGCGGACTGGAAGATGTCGCCGTAGATGACGAACTCCATGTCCTGGAGGCGGGCGAGCAGGCCCTGCTGACGGTTGTACATGCGCACGCCGATCTGGGTGGCACCGGTGCGCGGGTCGTCGAAGTAGGGGTCGACGGCCTGGACGACGTGCGGGTCGAGGCGCCCGTCGGCGTCGACGACGCAGACGATCACCTCGCCCGGGTCGCGGCCGTCCAGGATGCCGGACTCCCGCAGGTGGCGGATGCCGGCGTTGAGGGCGGCGCCCTTGCCCTTCCGGGCGTTCGGCAGGTGCCGCTGCAGCAGCTTGACCCGGTCGGGGTCGGCGGCGCGGGCGATCTCCGCGGTGCGGTCGTCGGACGCGTCGTCGATGACCAGCGCCATGAAGCTGGTCGCCGGCAGTGAGGTGATCCGGGCCAGGCTCTCCGCGAGCACCTTCTCCTCGTTGAGACAGGCGAGGAGGAAGACGTAGAGACGCTCGGCCTGCGGACCGCGGTCGTTGCGGACCCTGCGTCTGGAGAGGACGAAGAGAGTGGCGTTGTAGCAGCCCGCCATCACGATGATGGCGACGCTCGACCAGAGAAGGACCTCCGTGATCACGGGCGATCACCGGAGCTCCGGAACGCGAACCAGAATTTGACGAGAAGGAGAATGGTGGCTGTCGAACAGTAGAGCAGGAACCCGGCACCGGCCGCTTCCTGCAGTCCCCTGGCGAAGGGTACGCCCGGCAGAACTTCTGGGGCCGCCATCAGTCCGGCCAAGGGCAGGACTATCCCCAGAACGGGTTTTCCGTACATGAGATCCCCCCGGATTTCAGCCCGCCCGTCGGTCCGGGGCGTGCGGTCGGAGGCTATCAGATGACAAGCATGCTTAAGCACGTGATCACGAAAGGCTGTGAATCGGAATATTAAATTCCGTGAAACGGCGGTGAACCGGCCCGATCGGGCGTTCGGTAGGCCGATGATCGTTTCATTGCCGCAGGCCGAGGGCCGATGATTGGCCGAATGTAGTGCCATCGGAGGGCGTGCGTTCCGCGTCGTGGACGCCGGCTCCTCCATGCGAAGTCGACCGTCGAAAAGTGCACGGGCCGGACCGAGAAATGCTGTTGACACTCCTTGCGCCCGGCGTGAGAATCGGCGAAATGCCGGGGCTTCACCGCCGTGCCTTGCCATGTCTTCACCAGATTCACCGGGGGGTGTCTGGGGTGCGGGACCGGCGAAACCCATGAATCAGGGGGGACGACAATGAGCAAGGCGAGAGGGAGAATCCCGGTTGCCCGGGTCCCGCTCATTCTGACCGTGATCACCGCCCTGCTGGGCGGTGTCGGACTTTCCACCGGTGCCGAGGCGGCGGGCGGCGCCGGGAATCCGGCCGTTCCGTCCGGCGGGCTGCTCGCCGCCGCCGCGTCCGGTCCGGCCACCGGGGCCGGCGCCGCGGACCTGAACGCCTGGAGCGCCGCCCAGCGGGTGAACGACCTCAAGCGCCGGGCGCACCGGCTCCCCGTCATTCCGGCGGCGGCCCCCGCTGCCGCGGTCGCGCGCCCGTCCGTCCAGGCCCCGACCGCCGCGGCCGGTGCCTCGGTCCTCGTCCTCTACGACACCACCGGCCCCTACGGCTACCTCGGCGAGCTCTACGCCATGGCGACGGCCAACCTCGCCGGCCACTTCGGCACCGTCACCGCCAAGCCGGTCTCCGCGTACACCCCCGGCATGGTGGAGCAGTACTCGGCCACCTTCTACGTCGGCTCGACGTACTACGGCGGCTCCATCCCGGACGCCGTCCCGGCGGCGTTCTACCAGGACGTCATGACGACCGCCAAGCCGGTCGACTGGATCGGCGACAACGTCTGGAACATGGCCAACGCCGTCGGCATCGAGAACTTCAAGAAGAAGTACGGCTGGGACCCGACCAACTCCTACTTCTCGACCAACGGCAGCGTCGGGACCATCAACCAGGTCACGTACAAGGGCCAGACGCTGACCCGGAAGATCCCCGCGGGCGCGGACGGCGGCGTGCTCCACCCCGCCCTCTCCGGCGCCGGCTACCCGCAGGTCACCCAGCTCGCGCTGGCCACGGACGCCTCCACCGGGGCCGTCACGCCGTGGGCGATCCGTTCCGCCAACCTCACCTACGTCGGCGAGATCCCCTTCGCCTACGTGTCCGAGTCGGACCGCGTGGTCGCGTTCGAGGACCTCCTCTTCGACGCCCTCGCCCCGGCGGCCACCGAGCGCCACCGCGCGTTCGTGCGCCTGGAGGACATCAGCCCGGGGTCGGACCCGACCGAACTGCGCACCATGGCCGACTACCTGGCCTCGCAGAACATCCCCTACGGGATCAACGTCATCCCCGTCTACACCGACCCCCGGGGCGTGTACAACAACGGGACGCCCCAGACCATCACCCTGGCCCAGGCCCCGGACGTCGTCGCCGCGCTCCAGTACATGCTCGCGCACGGCGCCGTCCTCATGAACCACGGCTACACGCACCAGTACGGCAACGTCAACAACCCCTACACCGGCGTCACGGCCGACGACTTCGAGTTCTTCCGCTCGCACGTCGACGCCGCCAACAACGTCGTCTACGACGGGCCGCCCGCCGAGGACTCCACCGCCTGGGCCCAGTCCCGGGTGACCGCGGCCCTCGCCGGCTTCGCCGCGGCCGGCCTGCCCAGGCCCGCCCTCTGGACCACCCCGCACTACGCCGCCTCGGCCGCCGACTACCGGGTCTTCGGCCAGAACTACACGGCCCGGCTGGAGCGTCCGCTGTACTTCGCCGGAACGCTGAGCGGCGCGCCCGTGAACCCCGGCCGCTACATCGGGCAGTTCTTCCCGTACGCGGTCAAGGACGTCTACGGTACGACCGTGCTCCCCGAGGACATCGGCAACTACGAGCCCGTGCCAGTCAACAACCACCCGGCACGGCTCCCGGCCGACCTGATCAACTCGGCCAGGGCCAACCTCGCCGTCCGCGACGGGGTGGCCAGCTTCTTCTACCACCCGTACTACCCCGTGGCGCCGCTCCAGCAGACGATCGACGGCATCAGGGCCCTCGGCTACACCTTCGTCGGCCCGATGGACCTGGCCAACTGAGCGGCCCGAACAGGTGAGGAGCTCTCAGCAGTGAACCCGGTGAAGAGGTCGGCCGCCGCCCTCGCGGTGCTGGCCGTCCTCTTCGTCGCCGCCGGATGCTCCGCGGAGTCCGGCGACGACGAGGACAAGCCCAAGCCCAGCCCCTCCTCGGCCGGTGCACCACCGACCGGCCGACCCGACGACGGGAAGACGAGCGAGATGCGCGGCATGACGCTCCCCTCGTGGAACACCGACGACTACGACAGCCCGCAGGCCGCGACCTACATCCAGCAGATCGCCGCCACCGGCACCCGGTGGGTGACCTTCACCCCCACCTGGTACCAGGACCGGGTCACCGACTCGGCCATGCGCACCACCGACGAGACCGCCGCCGACGACAGCCTGCGCAACATCATCCGCCTCGCCCACGACGCGGGCCTCAAGACGATGATCAAGCCCCACGTCGACCTGACCAAGGGCGGCGACCGCGCCGAGATCAGGCCGTCCGACCCGGACGCCTGGTTCACCGCCTACCAGGGCCTCATCACCCACTACGCCCAACTCGCCACCGACAACGGCGTCGACCAGCTCTCCGTCGGCACCGAACTCGCCGGCACCTCCCAGGACGGCGCGCACTGGAGCAGCGTCATCGCGGCCGTCCGCGACCGCTTCAAGGGCCCGCTGACGTACGCCGCCAACTACGACGAGTACAAGAAGGTCCCCTTCTGGAAGGACCTCGACGTCATCGGCATCGACGCCTACTGGCCGCTGACCGACAAGGCGACGACCGACCCGGCCCAGCTGCGCCAGGCGTGGCAGCCCATCGCCGACGAGCTCGCCGCGTTCTCCCGGAGCCGGCAGCGGAAGATCCTCTTCACCGAGGCCGGCTACGTCAGTCAGCGCGGCACGACGACGGCCCCCTACTCCTGGACCGTCAGCAAGCGCGACGGCGACGCCGAACAGGCCGCCGCCTACGAGGCGTTGCTCGCCACCTTCGACGGCAAGCCCTGGTGGGCCGGCGTCTGCTGGTGGATGTGGGACGACTGGCCCGACAGCGGCGAGACGAAGAAGAAGCTCGCGTACACGCCCCACGGGAAGCCCGCGGAGGACGTCCTGAAGAAGTGGTGGACGCAGGCGGGGTGACGCCGTCGCGCGGGTAGGGCGCAGGGGCGCGGCCGGAGCGCCGCGCGGGCGGGGCGGCGCCGGGCGGGCAGAGTGGTCGCATGCAGGAGCACGAGGAGACGCCACAGGAACAGCGGGCCGGCTGGTTCGAGCTGTTCTTCGACCTGGTGTTCGTGGTCGTGGTGAGCGTGCTCGCCCAGGGGCTGCACGGCGACCCCGGGGCGAAGGAGTTCGGCACGTTCCTCGTGCTGTTCTTCCCGGCCTGGTGGGCGTGGGCGAACCTCACGGTGACGATCAACGTGGTCGGCTCGGACCGCCCCCGCGGCCAGGCCCTGCTCCTCGGGACGATGCCCGCGCTCGGCCTGATGGCCGCGGCGGCGCCGGAAGGGCTCGGATCGCGGGCGTGGGCGTACGCGCTGGGCGCCGCGTGGGTCCGGCTGGGGTTCTTCGCGATCTGGCTCGACCGGGCGCGGCGACCCGGGAGCCCGCTGCCGGTCTGGCGGCCCGTCCTCTACTGCCTCCTGCCCGCGGTGCTATGGGCCGTCTCCGCCGCCGTGCCGGGGCCGGGCAGGTTCGTCCTCTGGGGCGCGGCGACGGTGCTGGAGGTCGTGCTGCTCTCGGTGCGCGCCGGGATCAGCGCCGAGTTCTACGCCCGGCTGTCGGTCGAGCACCTCGTCGAGCGGATCAGCCTGTTCGTCGTCATCGTGCTCGGCGAGAGCGTCTACACCATCGGCGTCACCCTGTCCGCCCACTTCACCCGGGCGTCGGGGGCGACGGCGCTGCTCGCCTTCGTCGTGGTCGCCGAACTCGCGATGGTCTTCTTCATCTGGGGCACGACGGAGGCGGCGCGCGGACTCGCGCACGTCCAGGCCGAACGGTCCGACCGGGCCATCCGCGACACGGTGATGTACCTCCCGTTCGTCCTGGTCTCCGGCGTGACCGTCATCGCCGCCGCCCTCGGCACCGCCGTGGCCGCGCCCACGCACCACCTGCCGGTGGGCGCCCGCTGGGCGTTGTGCGGCGGCGTCCTCGCCTTCTACACCGCCAACGCCGCCATCTCGCTGCGCTACGGCGACGGCCCGCGGACCGTCCTCGGCTGGTACCTGCCCGCCCTGCTCCTCACCCTGGCCGGCCTGGCACCGGCCTCGGTGTTCCTCCCCGCCTGGGCTGCGGTGGCCTGCGCGGCCCTGGTGGTGTTCGCCCTCGCCAAACTCGCCCGCCACCGCAGCGCCGCCCGACGGGGCTGACCGGCCGTCATCGTTACGGCGTAGCGAACTGACTGCTCGTATTCCGTTTATGGGGATGTGGAGGCGGTGCGGAACGTTGATTCGTCGCGTTCCGTTCAAGCGCCGCTTACTCCATCATGGAACGGTGTCCGGCGCGCCTACGCGCGTAGCACCGCCCCCCTGTACCCCCACTGCACGGAGGACTTGACCCATGCTCAGACGCCTCGACACCATCCGCCCCCTCGCCCTGGGGGCGGTCGTCCTGACCGTCCTCGCCGGATCGAGCGCCGTCCCCCACCGGGCCGCCGCGGCGCCGGCCACGGCGAACGCCACGACCGCCCCGGCCGCGACCGCGCAGCACCGCGTCCTGTTCGACAACAGCAAGGCGGAGACCGCCGGCAACGCGGACTGGATCATCAGCACCAGCCAGCCGGACCCGCTCGCCGAGAACGCCAACCCGCAGTCGGAGACCGACTGGACCGGCGCCATCTCCGCCTGGGGCGTGGCCCTCCAGAAGACCGGCCAGTACAGCCTCAAGACGCTGCCGAGCGGCTCCACCATCACCTACGGCACCGGCGGCGCGCTGGACCTCGCCAACTTCGACGAGTTCGTCCTGCCCGAGCCGAACATCCGGCTCAGCGACTCCGAGAAGACCGCCGTCATGACCTTCGTCCAGAACGGCGGCGGCCTCTTCCTCATCTCCGACCACACCGGCAGCGACCGCAACAACGACGGCTGGGACTCCCCGGCCATCCTCAACGACCTGATGACCACCAACTCGGTCAACAGCAACGACCCGTTCGGGCTCTCGGTCGACCTGCTCAACATCCAGACCGACAACCCGCGGGCGATCAGCGACGCCGCCGACCCCGTCCTGCACGGCCCCTTCGGCACCGTCACCGGCAGCATCATCCGCAACGGCACCACCTTCACCCTCAAGCCCGCCGACAACCCCTCCGTCAAGGGCATCGTCTACCGCACCGGCTACTCCGGCACCACCGGCGCGTTCTTCGCCACCAGCAGCTTCGGCAAGGGCCGCGTCGCCATCTGGGGCGACAGCTCCGCCATCGACGACGGCACCGGCGAGCCCGGCAAGACCGTCTACAACGGCTGGAACGACCCGGCGGGCACCGACGCCGCGCTCGGCCTGAACGCCACCGCCTGGCTCGCCGGCAGCGGCAGCGGCAGCACGACCGGCAGCGTCACCCTCACCAACCCCGGTGCCCGCACCGCCACCGCGGGGACGGCCACCAGCGTCCAGCTGTCCGCCACCGACACGGCCGGCGGCACCCTGACCTACGCCGCCTCCGGTCTGCCCGCCGGCCTGGGCGTCAACGCCACCACCGGCCTGATCAGCGGCACGCCCACCACCGCCGGCAGCTACTCCGTGACGGCCACCGCGACCGACTCCACCGGTCCGTCCTCCTCCGTCACCTTCACCTGGACCGTCCAGCCCGCCGGCGGCGGCAGCGGCTGCACCGCCGCCCAGCTGCTCGCCAACCCGGGCTTCGAGGCCGGTTCGACGGCCGGCTGGACCGAGACCAACACCAGCGGCACCAGCACCATCAACAGCAGCTCCAGCGAGCCGCCGCACTCCGGCACCTACGACGCCTGGCTCGACGGGTACGGCACCACCAATACCGACACCCTCGCCCAGACCGTGACCCTCCCGGCCGGCTGCAGCACCTACAACCTCAGCTTCTGGCTGCACATCGACACCGCCGCGAGCAGCACCACCGCCTTCGACAAGCTGACGGTGACCGCGAACGGCACCACCCTGGCGACCTACTCGAACGTCAACGCGGCCGCCGGCTACCAGCAGCACACCCTCGACCTGTCCGCGTACGCCGGGCAGAGCGTGACCCTCAAGTTCAGCGGCTCGGAGGACTACACCAAGCAGACCTCCTTCGTCCTCGACGACACCGCCGTCAACGTGGCGTGATCCGGCCCCGGTTGCCCTCCTTCATGAGAAGGAGGGCAACCGGCATGAGAGTCCGCGACATTGACGACGGCTCAACACCGCCACTGCTAGCCTCGGCCCATGTCTGCGGAGCAATTCCTGACGCTGGACCCGGCCTCGGCCGACTTCGTCGTCGACGTCTCCAACGTCGTCCGCGACGACGCCCTCCTGAGCGCCCGGAAGGCCGACCTGGAGCGGCTCACCGCACTCTGCCGCGCGCTGGCCTCCCACGTGGGCGACCACACCCTGCAGATCTACGCCGTCGTCGACGACTCGCTGCTCACCGACTCCTACCTCACCCGGGCCGAGCGGGCGCAGCTGCACGACTGGGTCGAGGCCGGTCTGATGGAGCCGCGAACGGTCGCGGACGACCGGCTGATAGAGATCGCCGACCTCTCCGGCGTCTCGGTCGTGAGCGACGACGGCTTCGTCGAGTTCCACCGCCGCTACCCGTGGATCTCCGGCAACCGCGACCGCTTCGTGAAGCCCGTCCCCCTGCCCGGCGGCCGGGTCGGGATCGTCCGGCGGGTCATGCCCGTGCCGGAGGACTGGCAGATCACGCGCAAGGAGGAGGAACGCCTGCTGCTCTCCGCCGGGATGCTCGACCGGCGCACCGGCAGCGGCCCGCGCCGCGAGTTCCTCGAACGGCTCTGGCGCTGCCCGGAGCGCGGCTGCCGGCTCTTCGAGGGCGGGCGCCGGACGGGCGCGGGGCAGGCGCTGCCGCGGCACGACCGCGGCCGGGCGGTCTGCCCGACGCACCGGCTGCCGCTGATCGACCGCGGGCCGCGCCCGAGCCAGGTCGAGGTCAAGATCCACGTGAACGACGAGGTGCAGACGCGCGTCGTGGTCGTGGCCGGCCACGACGTCGTCGTCGGACGCGACCCGGTGGCCCGCAAGGGGCAGCGGGCCGTCCTGATCGGCCCGTGGCTCACCGGCGCGGCCACCCACCTCGTCAGCCGCTCGCACGTCCGGCTGGCCTGCCACGACGGCGTCCTGGAGGCGCACGACACGAGCACCAACGGCTGCCGGGTCCGCTCGGCCGACGGCACGGAGCGCGAGGTCCGGCCCGGGCGGACGTGGCAGCTGCGGCGCGGGCAGCGGCTGCTGCTGCACGAGTCCGTGTGGGTCGAGATCAGCGGCCGGACCTTCGTCTTCGAGGGCGAGACGCCCCTCCCGAAGGCGCCCGCGCGCAGCGAACCCTCGGGGCCGACGATGCTCGGGCAGATCCTCCCGAAGCAGGACCACCGCAAGGGCAGGCGCCCGACACGCTGAGGACCGGTGGTCACCGGGTGGTCACCCGGGGTGGTCGTGGGCGGTCGGGGCGTTCCGGCGGGATCATGGGAGGGTGATCCCGAGCGGGGTGCGCCGATGAACGTGATCACCGACTGGCTGCGCGGACTGTCCGGACCGGTGGTGTACGCCGTCGTCGCGACGCTGGTCTTCGCCGAGGACGCGATCTTCGTGGGATTCGTCGGCTTCGTCGTCCCCGGCGAGACCTCCGCCATCCTCGGCGGCCTCCTCGCCCACCAGGGCAAGGTCTCGCTCGCGTGGATCACGGTCGCCGTCGTCGGCGCCGCCATCCTCGGCGACTCCGTCGGCTACGAGATCGGCCGCCGCTTCGGGCCGTCCCTCCTGCACACGCGCGCGCTGCGCCGCCACGAGGAACGGATCGACAGGGCGCGGGACTTCATGAGCCGACGCGGTTCGGCCGCCGTCTTCTTCGGCCGGTTCATCGCCTTCCTCCGCACGATGGTGCCCGCACTGGCGGGCACCTCCCGCATGCCCTACCGCCGCTTCCTGTTCTACAACGCCGTCGGCGGCATCGCCTGGGGCGTCGGCTGCACCCTCCTTGGCTACTTCGCCGGCGCGGCCTACCGCCGGGTCGAGGGCGTCGCGGGCCGCGTCGCGGCGATCGCGCTGGCCGCCCTCGTCGTCATCGCCATCGTCGTGTGGCACCTCCGCAGGCGCCGTGCGCGGCGCCGCGAGGAGAAGTCCTGAGGCCTGCTCCCGCTCCTGGGGGCGCACCGGCGGAATCCCGCTCGTCCCGGACGGGTTCGTGTGGCCGACGTGCCGCGAGTGCGGCGGGGCCGCGTTCCTCTGGCAGCGGTGATCCTCCGGGTTCCGGGCCCCACGTTCTAGGTGTTCCGACCCGTGCGGTCGTCCCGCTGGCGGAGCCAGGTCCGCTTCGAGAAGAGGCGCAGCGCCGCGGCGAAGGGGTGCTCGGCCTCGATCCGGGCGGCCTGCTCGGCCGCGCCGGGGTGGCCGCGTTCGTCGGCCCAGCCGTACCACTCGATGGCCGCCCGGTACGAGCCGTTGTGCTCCAGCGCGCGGGCGCCGTCCAGGATCGCCCCCAGGTTGCCGGCCTCGCCGGCGCGGTGGAGCCAGTCGAGCGCGATCCGGTGGTCCTGGGCGGTGTCCGACTCCAGGTGGAGGCGGGCCAGCTTCCGCATCGCCCCGGCGTCGTTCGCCGCGGCCGCCTGTTCCAGCCAGTGGCGGGTGCGGGCGGGGTCGAGGGTGGCCATGATCGACGCGGCGGCGCGGTCGCCGGCCTCGGCCAGGGCGCGGTAGCGCTTGACGGCCGCCCTTCTGAGCCGCTTGCGCTCCTCGCTCGTGGTGGCGGTCTCGTGCAGTGCCAGTGAGAGGCGGGCGACCTCGCGAGGTGCGGTGGGGTCACCCTGCTGCTCGGCCGCCAGGAAGCAGGTGAGTGCGTGTGCCGGATGGCCGTTGAGCTCGTGGAACTGCGCCTGCTCCCGGGCGGAGAGCGACGTGGAGGGGATCTGCACCTTCGCGGGCGCCTTCGCCGGCGCCTTGGCGGGCGCTTTTGCGGGTCCCTTGGCCGGCGCGGACGTCTTGGCGGCGGCGGCCTTCTTGGCGGGCTTCTTCGCGGGTGTCTGCACCGGTGCCTTGGCAGGCGCCTTCGCCGCCGCGCCCGAGGGCCCGGGGGCGCGCTCCAGCCCCTTGCTCAGCCGTTCCACTTCCTTGCCGGCCGCAGGGTGGCGCTTCTCGGCGGCGCGCCGGTACCAGGTGAGCGCCTGCTCGGCCCGGCCGGTCTGTTCGAGGAGCTCCGCGGCCAGCAGCATGCCGTGCGCGTGGTCGGCCCGGGCGGCCTTGAGGTACCAGTGCAGCGCCTCGGGGACGCGCGTCTCCTTGTGGTACCAGCTCGCGAGGTCGAACGCCGTGGCGCCCTCGTTGCCCGGTGGTGCGTCCTGGTAGGCGGTCAGGAGCGCGCGCTCGCGCCAGGAGACGCCGGTCTTGGGCCGGGTGCTCCTGAGCCGGGCCACGGCGTCGGTGGCCTGTTGGTTGGAGCCCTTGGCCGTGGCGCGCTCGAACCAGACCAGCGCCTCGGCCCGTCCGGCGCCGCCCGGTTCGGCCTCCGCCAGCGTGCCCAGGCGCATCATGGACTGGGACTCGCCGGCCCGCGCGGCCGACCGGTACAGCGTGACGGCCTCGGGCCCGCGGTGCGGGAAGTACCGTTCGATCAGCTGCGCCGCCTCGCGGGCGGCGGTCGTGTTGCCCGCCCCGGCGGCCAGCAGCAGCCAGTAGAGGGTGGCCTGCAGGTCGCCGGTCGCCCGCACGGCCAGCGCGACCTGGCGCATCGCGTTGGCGTTCCCGGCCTCGGCGGCGGCCCGCCATTTGGCCCCGGGCTCGCCGGCGTACGGCTTGGCGGGCTTCTCCTTCGGCGCCGCGGCTTGGGCGGCCGCGGGTTGCTTCGCCGCGGCTTGCTTGCCCGCGGGTTGCTTCGCCGCAGTCCCCTTCGCCACCGGTTGCTTCGCAGCGGGCTGCGTCGCGGCCGGTTGCTTCGCCGCCGTCGGCGGCTGCGTCGTCCCCTGCCGCTGTCCGCCGCCCGTCGGCGACGCCGCGAGGTCGTGGTCCTCGCGGTTCCAGTCGTCGGCGGTGGGTGAGAGGCCGGGCGCGGTCGGCGGCACGGTCAGCGATGGCCGCGGACCCGTGGTCGCGGGCCGGCGGCGCAGCGGCTCGCGCAGCTCGTTCGCGACCTGCCAGCGGTCGACGATGGCGGCCAGCACGGCGGAGGGCAGCCAGCCGGTGACGTCCGGTTCGGCGGCCGGCAGCAGGGCGGCGAGCCGGTCCGTGGTCGGCCGGTTCTGCGGGAAGGGCTCCAGGCATGGGCGGACCACTTTGGCGACCGCCGCCGGGAGGCCGTCCAGCCGGGGCCGGCCGGCGAGGATGCCGGCCGTGATCTCCGATTCGGAGCCGGCTCCGAACGGATGGCGGTCGAGCGCCGCGTAGGCGAGGACCAGCCCGAGGGAGAACACGTCTCCCGGCCGTTCCACCGGCCGGTTCCTCAGCTGCTCGGGCGAGGAGAACGCACGGGTGCCGGGGTTGCCCGCCCCGGTGAGGGCGGTCCCGTCGGTGCGGGTGAGGTCGCGGGCGATGCCGAAGTCGATGACGCAGGGGCCGTGGCTGTCCAGCAGGACGTTCGAGAGGTTGAGGTCCCGGTGGACGAGGCCGACGGCGTGGATCCGGGTCAGCGCGTCGACCAGCCCGGCCGCGAGGACCTGCCAGGTGCGCCCCTTCAGCGGGCCGCCGCAGGAGCGGAGCGCCGACCGGAGGTCGATGCCGCGCATGTAGCGGGTGGCGAACCAGGGCTCGTCGGCGGTGGTGTCGGCGTCGACGACCCTGGCCGTGTGCCGGCCGCCGACCGCGCGGGCCGCCCGCACCTCCCGGACGAAGCGTTCGCGGTAGGTGCGCTGGTCGCTCGCCAGGCGGTCCGGCCGGATCACCTTGAGCGCGACCTCGCGCCCCGCCCAGTCGCCCGGCTCGATTCGGCGGGCGTAGTAGACCGTGCCGTAGCCGCCCTCACCGAGTCTGCCGTACAGCCGGTACGGGCCGATCCGCTCCGGATCGGTGTTCCAGAGGTGTTCCAACTCTTCTTCCTCGTCGCCTCTTTGACTGTTCCGCCGGCCTGGACCGGGTCCGCCGTTCGCTCCGGGTCCGCCCGTCCGCTCCGGCTCAGCCCGGCCGGGTGGGCTCGTCGGCCGTGGGCGAGCGCCGGGGCGCCTTGGCCGGCACCGCCGCGGGGCGTTCCCCGGGCCACTGCTGGCCGCTGCGGCACAGGACGACGCCGGGGGCGATCAGGATCTCGTCGTCCGGGCCGAAGGGGCGGAACAGGGACTCCCGCGGGCGCTGCGGCGACTCCTCCCGCAGGCGCGGAAGGTCCATCCAGGCGGTGGGCCGCGCGCCGGGCCGGGCGGTGCGGATCGCGCAGCCGGCCAGGCTGGTGTCGAGCACCTGGAGGGCGCCCCGGCGGGAGGCCAGGACCAAGTGCTCGCGGCTGATCGGCTTGCGGCGCTCCTCGGCGAGGTGGCACGGCTCGATGCGGTCGAGGTTGGCCCGGCCGAGGACGAACTCCACGCTTTCGTCCTGCACCAGGTTGTGCCAGGCCCGGCACTGCCCGTCCACCATGACCTTCAGCTGGACGCGGGGACGGCGCGGCCCGCTGTCGGTGAGCAGCGTGCCGTGCGTGCGGCAGACCACCCGCCGGCGCCGGAAGGCCGGGGCGGGGTGGCAGCCCGGCAGGGGGCAGCGCCAGGAGCGCTCCAGCACCTTGCGCCGCGGCCGGCCCTCGAAGAGCATCCCGTCGCCCCGCAGCCGGTCCTTCTCGCCCTCGCGCGAGATCTCCCGGTCGGAGTAGACCCGCATGTCGCGCAGGACGAGCCGGACCGGGCCGCCGTGCGGGCGCACCGGCTTGAGGAAGCGGTCGCGGTTGCCCTGGATCCACCGGTGCTCCGCCCGGTGCCCGATGAAGTTGTCGCCGCTGACGACCCTGATGCGGTACTCGTCGGCCTGTTCGAGCAGGTCGAGGTCGGCGGCGCCGACCGAGGCGATCAGCCCCCGGTCCCGCCACTCGCGCAGCAGGCGCGGCTCGTCCGGGTGCGGGTACTGCCCGTCGGACTCCGGCCGCATCAGGCTGTCGTCGGCGATCGCGTGGACGGTGACCCGGTCGTCGCCGGTGAACTCCCGCAGGGCGCGCAGGACCAGGCGCAGCCGCCCGAGCGCCCGGGGCGCCTCCCCGCCGAGCGCGGTCTCCCGCACGACGTTCGACAGGTCGATCAGGTAGTCGACGTCCTCGGCGCCGCCGCGCAGATGACGCTCCATCCGCCGGAACTGCGGCTGATCACTGGCCACTTCCACTCCCGCACGCTCCCGCGCCCCGACCGGTGGTACGAGGCTAGCCTGATCGGGCGCGCGGCAAGGGGCAGTTGGTCGATCCCGCCGGGTCTCACCCCTGCCGGGCGGTTGCGCGACCCGCCGGCCCTACGGAAAGTCGTAACTCCCGGGGCCGGGCTCCTGCGGCGCGGGGAAGCCGGGGACGTGCGGCGGTCCCGAGTCGAAACCGCTCGACGCGATGCCGATGCCGACGACGACGACGAACAGCCCGACGACCATGAACACCACTCCCATCGCGACCTTCGCGCCGGAGGCCGCCGCCTGCCCGGCCGGGCTGCGGTCGACCGCCATCGCCACGTGCGGTTCGAGGGGCAGGTAGCGCACCGGCACGTGGTCACCGACGACGCGTGGTACGCCCGACGTCTCCTCGATGCGGATGTCGCGGCCGTCCGCGGTGCGGAACCCGATGATCGTGTGCCGCACGTGGCGGCCCGGGTCGGACAGGTCCGAGCCCACCCGCCGCTCGACCGTCACGTAGGTCTCCAGGCACCGCCCCTCGGCCGGCACTCCGTCCTGCAGGATCCGCGCCCGCCGGTTGGCCCCGCCTGCCACGCCGATCGCCGACGCCAGGCCCGCCCCGGCGAACACCAGCCCGACGATGACGAAGAACACTCCGATGAAATTGCCGCTCTCCGACACTCTCCATCCCCCCGTGGATGCCAGTCGAACGCATGAACTCCGCTGTCCAGGACGGACGTCGGGCGCCATCCGGTTCCCGCCCGGCGGAGCCGGTCGGCCGAAGCCGGTCAGCCGGAGCCGGTCAGTCGGGCCGGGAGTTCGCCGGCTCGCGGTCGGGGAAGGCGGCGAGGAGGGCGAGCCAGAGCTGGAAGCGGTCCTGCATGGACTGGAGGGAGCGGCCGGTGAGGCGTTCGATCCGGTCCAGGCGGTAGCGGACGGTGTTGCGGTGGACGTAGAGGCGGTCGGCGACCGCCTGGACCGAGCAGTCGGCGGCCAGGTAGGCGTGCAGGGTCGTGACGAGGTCGGCCTGGTTGGCCTCGTCGAAGCGGGTGAGCGGGCGCAGCACCTCGGTGGCGAGCTGCTTGAGCGGCAGATCGGGGCTGGAGAGCAGCAGGCGCGGCAGGTTGAGGGGGTCGCCGGTGTGGATGCCGGGGCCGCGGGTGAGGGCGGCCTGGGCCTCGAACCAGCTCCAGCGCAGGCCGTCGACGCCCCGGTAGCAGCCGCCGATCCCGACGGAGGCGCGGGTGTCGAGGCCGGAGAGGGCGGTGCCGAAGCGTCGGGCGAGGGCGTCGACGGGGGCGGACTGCGGGACCACCGCGACCAGGTACCGGTCGACGGCGGCGGTGAGCACGGGTTCGGGGGACTCGGGGTGCCCCGACGCCGGTGACGTGAGCCAGGCCAGCCGGGCGAGCCGCCGGTCGGCCGCCGGCCCTCCGCCGTCCGGTCCGAGACTGCCCAGGACGACCCGGTGGGCGGTCTTGGCGTCGAGCCCGAAGGCGGCGAGCCTGCGCTCGGCGGCGGCCGGGGCGATCACGTCCCGGACGATGTCCTCGACGACCTGGCCGACGAGTTCCCGCCGCCCGGCCAGGTGGGCCTGCCGGCGGGCCAGTTCCAGGCCGACCAGCCGCACCGCGTACGGCAGCACGTCCGCGGCGTCGCCGGCCGACCGCAGGCAGAGGAACGCCGCGAGCATGCCGTCGACCTGGACCGGCAGCCGGACCGGGCCACCCGGCGACTCCGCGGAGTCCGGTCCGGCCGCCCGGACCTCCTCGATCAGTGCGTCGGACCGCTCGGGGGCGGCGGCGAGGACCGTCCCGTGCCGGTCGAGCACGGCGACCTCGGACCCGCACGCCCGCCGCAGCACCCGCAGCAGCGCGCCGAGGCCCTCGCCGCCCAGCAGCGCCTCGACCAGCAGGTCGTGCTGGTCGACGAGCCGCCGCTGCGCGCTGTGGTCCTCGGCCGCGATCCGCTCGGCGACCAGGCGGTTCACCGCGATGAACGGCGTCTCGTACGGGACTTCCAGGACGGCCAGGCCCAGCCGCCCGGCCTCGGCCACCGTCGCCCGCGGGACGGTCGGGTGGCTCAGCCCGGTGCCGAAGCCGACCGCCGACGCGCCGGCGGCGGCCACCCGCTGGACGAAGGCGGTCTGGGCGGCGGCGGTCCGCTGCCGCAGGCCCGTGGTGAGGAGCAGCTCGCCGCCCGTCATCCACGGCGTGGGATCGGCGAGTTCGGTGACCGCGACCCAGCGCACGACGCGTTCGGCCCCGGCCGGGCCGGTGCACAGCCGCAGGCCGAGGGCCTCTTCCCGAAGCAGTTCGCGCAGGGTCACCGACATGCGCCGGACTGTAGCGCCGCACAACTCGGCGGCGGAAGACCGTGCGGGCGTCCATAGCCGGATCGGGGGAATCCCCCTAGGTTTCCGAGCGCCGAGCCGTTCGTCCGTTGCATGACACCCACCCGCACGCCACCTGCACGGCAGCGACGACGGGACACCGACCAGGAAGGCCGCAGGACTTGATGAGCGACGACCACGCGCCCCGACCGGCCCCGCCGCCCGCGGCGGTCCGGCTCGAAGCGCTCGCCAAGAGCTTCGACGGCCAGGTCCGCGCGGTCGACGGCGTGGACCTGGAGATCGGCGAGGGCGAGTTCTTCGCGATGCTCGGCCCGTCGGGCTCCGGGAAGACCACGGTGCTGCGGATGATCGCGGGCTTCGAGTCGCCGACCGCCGGCCGGGTCCTGCTGGGCGGGGCCGACGTCACCGGACTCGCCCCGTTCGACCGGGACGTCAACACGGTGTTCCAGGACTATGCCCTCTTCCCGCACATGACGGTCGAGCAGAACGTCGGCTACGGACTGATGGTCCGCCGGGTGCCCAAGGCCGAACGGGCGCGGCGGGTGCGCGCGGCGCTCGCGATGGTCCGGCTCGACGGCTTCGAGCGGCGCCGCCCGGCCCGGCTCTCGGGCGGCCAGCGCCAGCGGGTGGCGCTGGCCAGGGCGCTGGTGAACCGGCCGAAGGTGCTGCTGCTCGACGAGCCGCTCGGCGCGCTGGACCTGAAGCTGCGGCACGAGATGCAGGCGGAGCTCAAGCGGATCCAGCGCGAGGTCGGGATCACCTTCGTGTTCGTCACCCACGACCAGGACGAGGCCCTCACGATGAGCGACCGCGTCGCGGTGTTCAACGCGGGGCGGATCGAGCAGGTCGGCTCGCCCGCCGAGGTGTACGAGCACCCGGCCACCGCCTTCGTCGCGGGCTTCGTCGGCACCTCCAACCTGTTGGACGGCGCGGCGGCCGAGCAGGTCGTGGGCGAGGCGGGGCCGTTCAGCATCCGGCCGGAGAAGATCCGGATAGCGCACCCGGACGATCCCGCCGGGCCGGACGAGCTGTCGGCGACCGGGCGGGTGGCCGAGGTCGTCTACGCGGGCGGCCACACCCGGTTCCTGGTCGACCTGGAGGCGGGCGGGCGGCTGACCGCCGTCCGGCAGAACCTCGACGAGGGCTCGGCCGACGTCGTCCGCCACCGGGGCACGGACGTCGTGCTGGCCTGGCAGCGGAAGCACACCGTGCGCGTCGGCCGGTAATCCACCCCGCAGTTCCTCTCCCCTGAAGATCGGAGACATCCCATGCGCATCCCCTCGATCGCCCGCAGGGCGACAACCGCCGCGACCGCCGCGGTCCTCCTGCTCGCGGGCTGCAGCAGCAACACCGCGACGACCGGCGCCCACGGCCCGAACCCGCCGAACCTCCCGATGCTCCAGTCCCTGGGCGCCGGCGAGGGCCAGGTCAACCTCGTCGCCTGGGCCGGCTACGCCGAGGACGGTTCGGACGACAAGAACGTCGACTGGGTCCACCCCTTCGAGCAGCAGACCGGCTGCAAGGTCAGCACGAAGACCGCCGGCACCTCCGACGAGATGGTCTCGCTGATGAAGACCGGCCAGTACGACGCCGTCTCGGCCTCCGGCGACGCGACGCTGCGCCTGATCGCCTCCGGCGACGTCACCCCCGTCAACACGAGCCTCGTCCCGAACTACGCGGACATCTTCGAGGGCCTCAAGAACCAGCCGTGGAACTCGGTGGGCGGCCGGATGTACGGCATCCCGCACGGCCGCGGCGCCAACCTGCTGATGTACCGCACCGACAAGGTCTCGCCGGCGCCGGACTCGTGGAGCGTCGTCTTCGACGGCGCCTCGTCGTACGCGGGCCACGTGACCGCGTACGACTCCGCGATCTACATCGCCGACGCCGCGCTCTACCTGATGAAGACCAGGCCCGAACTCGGCATCAAGAACCCCTACGCCCTCGACCAGGCCCAACTCAAGGCGGCCGTCGACCTGTTGAAGGCCCAGCACAAGTCCGTCGGCGAGTACTGGAGCGACTACCAGAAGGCGGAGAACTCCTTCAAGACCGGCGACACCGTCGTCGGCACCACCTGGCAGGTGATCGCCAACCTGGCGCAGGCCGACAAGGCGCCGGTCCAGGCGGTGCTGCCGAAGGAGGGCGCGACCGGCTGGTCGGACACCTGGATGGTGTCGGCGAAGGCCGCGCACCCGAACTGCGCCTACCAGTGGATGAACTGGATCGTCTCGCCGAAGGCCAACGCCCAGGTCGCCGAATGGTTCGGCGAGGCCCCGGCCAACGCCAAGGCCTGCGACCAGACCGCGGACAAGAACTTCTGCACGACCTTCCACGCCACCGACGAGCCGTACTGGAAGAACGTCTACTACTGGACCACCCCGGTCAAGAACTGCCTGGACGGCCGCAGCACCCCCTGCACCGACTACGCCGCCTGGACCGCCGCCTGGACCGAGATCAAGGGCTGACCGGTGACGACCGACGTGGCCGCCCCGCCCCTGGCCCGACCCGGGCGGCGCGGCGGCCTGCGCCGGGCGGCGTCCGTCCTGCACCGGCACGCCGGCCTACGGCTCGCGCTGCTGCTGGCGGCGCCGATGGCCTGGCTGGTGCTCGCCTACCTGGGCTCGCTCGCCGTCCTGCTCCTCTCCGCCTTCTGGACGGTCGACGACTTCACCTCCGACGTCGTCCGGACCTGGAACACCGCCAACTTCACCACCGTCCTCACCGAGCCGGTCTACCGGGCGATCGCCCTGCGCACGCTCGGCATCGCCGCCGCCGTCACGGTGATCGACGCCGTGGTGGCGTTCCCGATGGCCTTCTACATGGCCCGGATCGCCCGCCCGCGCACCCGCAAGCTCCTCGTGGTCGCCGTCCTGACCCCGCTGTGGGCCAGCTACCTCGTCAAGGCGTACGCCTGGCGGGTCATCCTCGGCCAGGGCGGCGTGCTGGACTGGCTCGGCGCGCCGCTCGGGCTGTCCAGCCCCGGGTACGGCACGGCGGCGGTCGTCGTCGTCCTCGCGTACCTGTGGCTGCCGTACATGATCCTGCCGGTCTACGCGGGGCTGGAGAACCTGCCGGCCAACCTCCTCGACGCCTCCGCCGACCTCGGCGCCTCCGCCGGGCGGACGTTCCGCTCGGTGGTGCTGCCGCAGGTCCTGCCGTCGGTGTTCGCCGGCTCCGTCTTCACCTTCTCGCTGAGCCTCGGCGACTACATCGCCGTGCGGATCGTCGGCGGGAAGACGCAGATGCTCGGCACCGCGATCGCCGACAACGTGACCCTCGACCTGCCGCTCGCCGCCGCGCTGTCCTGCGTGCCCGTGGTGATGATCGTCGGCTACCTGCTCGCCGTGCGCCGCACCGGCGCCCTGGACTCGCTGTAGGGGGCGAACACCAGTGATCCTCTCCCGCCGCGCCCGGATCGCGCTGCGCACGGCCATGATCGCCGGCCTCGCCGTCGTCTACCTGCCGCTGCTCCTGGTCCTGGTCAACTCGCTCAACAAGGACCGATCCTTCGCCTGGCCGCCGACCGGACTCACCACCGAGTGGTGGGTCCGGGCCTGGCAGTCCGACGGCGCCCGCACCGCGCTCGTCACCTCCGTGCAGGCGGGCGCCGGGGCGACGCTGGTCGCGCTCGTCCTCGGCACCATGACCGCCTTCGCCGTCCAGCGCCACCGCTTCTTCGGCCGGCAGACGGTGTCGTTCCTCGTGATCCTGCCGATTGCCCTGCCCGGCATCGTCACCGGCATCGCCCTCAACGCCGCCTTCCGCACGGTCCTCGGCCCGGCGGGCATCGGCTTCGGGCTGCTCACCGTCGTCATCGGGCACGCGACCTTCTGCATCGTCGTCGTGTTCAACAACGTCGTCGCCAGGCTGCGCCGCATGTCGCCCTCGGCCGAGGAGGCCTCCGCCGACCTCGGCGCGCACACCTTCCAGACCTTCCGCTACGTGACCTTCCCCGCCGTGCGGTCCGCCTTGCTGGCGGGGGCGCTCCTGGCGTTCGCGCTCTCCTTCGACGAGATCGTGGTGACCACCTTCACGGCCGGCCCCGGCGTCCGGACGCTCCCCGTGTGGATCTACGCCAACCTGGCCCGGCCCAACCAGGCGCCCGTCGTCAACGTCGTCGCCGCGGTCCTGGTCCTGCTCTCGGTCGTCCCGGTGTACCTCGCCCAACGCCTTTCCGCCGACACCCCTGGAGGCCGGTCGTGATCCCGTCGGAACGCACGGGGATGCGCTTCTCCGTCAACATCCCCAACTTCGGCGACTTCGCCGATCCCCGCAACGTCGCGACCGTGGCCGTGGCCGCCGAGGACACGGGCTGGGACGGGCTGTTCGTCTGGGACCACGTCCTGCACCGGCACCACCAGGGACGGCCGTTCGGCGACCCCTGGATGCTGCTGACCGCGGCCGCGCTGGCGACCACCCGGATCCGGCTCGGCACCCTGCTGACACCGGTCCCGCGCTACCGCCCGCAGCAACTCGCCCGCCAGGTGGCCACCCTGGACCACCTCAGCGGCGGGCGGGTCGTCTTCGCCGCGGGCCTGGGCGGCCCGGTGGACGACGAGTACCGCAGCTTCGGCGACACCGCCGGCCCGCGCGTCCTGGCCGAGCGGCTCGACGAAGGCCTCGACCTGCTGCGGCGCTTCTGGTCCGGCACCCCGGTGGACCACCGGGGCACGCACTACGAGGCCCGCGACGTGACGTTGCTGCCCGCCACCGTGCAGCGGCCCGGCCCGCCGGTCTGGATCGGCGGCTTCTGGCCGCGCCGCCCACCCATGCGCCGCGCGGCCCGCTTCGACGGCGCGGTCCCGCTCTTCGAACGCGCCCGGCACGGCCACGTGCCGGACGCGGCCGAGGTGCGGGACCTGATCGGCTACGTCCGCGAGCAGCGCACGGCCGAGCCCGACCGCCCGTTCGAGTTCGTGCTCGGCGGAGCCACACCCCCGGACGCGGCCAGGGCCAGGGACCTGATCGGCCCCCTGCGCGACGCCGGCGCCACCTGGTGGGACGAACGCCGGCTCCAGACCGGCCCCGACCTCGACCGCCTCACCCCGGTCCTGCGCCGCATCGAGGCCGGCCCGCCGGTGCTCTGACGACCCGCCCGCCGTCGGCTCGGGCCGCGCATGCGACCGTCCCCTGCATCGTCAACCGTGCCTGCAGTAGCCGGACGGGTTGGCGGCCGGCGGAAAGCACTGGTACGGCAAGTCCGCGGCGTGATGGCTCAGGAAGCGGCCGATGCACCGGTCCTGGCCGACGCGGCCGTGTGTTGCGCAGAAGGCGAGAGCCGCGGAACCGTCGCTGAAGGGACCCGGGTCGTAGACGACCCAGTACCCGGGGCGCAGTGAGGCGAAGTCGTCGCTCCGCAGGACCTGGGCCGTCGGTACGTCGGCCCTGACCTGTGCCAGCCGCTGGTCCCGAGTGGCGATGCCCGTGGAGACCGGTTCGGAGTAGAGCTGAGCGATCCAGCTGTCCGCGCCGTCCTCTCCTGCTCCGGCACCTGGTGTGGCGGGTGCCGGAGCAGTTGCCGGAGCAGGAGAAGGCGGGGGCCGGCTCGACGCCGGTTCCGGGGTCGGCGTGGGAGTCGGAACCGAGACTCCGACGGGTGATCCGGGGGATCGCGAGGCCGAGGAAGGGTGCGAGAAGGCGCCGCTGATGAGGGCCACTGCGATCGCCCCCATGGCTGCGATGATCGCCGCGGCAATCTGAACGGTGTGCTGCTTCAACCATGGGTCGGAAGAAGGAGAAGCCACGTCACGCCCCTGCGCCAGTCATCGGATCAGCTATCTGATGAACTGTCAGTCATCAGTGCTCAAAAGGTACATGACCGAGGGCGGCGACGCCCCGGGGCCGGGATTTTCGCAGCTCGACTCGCGGCGGTGCCGGAGCGGCCGGCCGGACGGGGCAGGCCGTAGTGGTCGCGCAGGGTGGTGCCGGTGTACTCGGTGCGGAACAGGCCGCGCTCGCGCAGGATCGGGACCACCTGCCGGGCGAACACCTCCAGGCCCGACGGCAGGACGGCGGGCATGATGTTGAACCCGTCCGCCGCGCCGTGGCGGAACCACTCCTCGATCGTGTCGGCGACCTGTTCGGCGGTCCCGGCGAACGTGCGGTGGCCGCGTCCGCCGCCGAGCCGGCCGATCAGCTGGCGGGCCGTCAGCCGCTCGCGCCGGGCCAGCTCCACGATCAGCGTGTAGCGGCTCTTGGCGCCCTCGATCAGGTCCTCGGCGGGCAGGTCGGCCGGGAGCTGCTCGTCCAGCGGCAGTTGCTCCGGCTCCAAGCCGAGCAGGCCCGCGAGCTGCCGCCGGGCGAACTCGGGGCGGATCAACCGGTCCAGCTCGGCCTCCAATTCCCGCGCCTCGGCCTCGGTGTCGCCGATCACCGGGACGATCCCGGGCAGGATCTTCAGGAGCTCGGGGTCCCGGCCGAAGCCCGCGGCGCGCCGCTTCACGTCGGCGTAGAACGCCCGGCCCTCGGTCAGCGTCGGCTGCGCGGTGAAGACCGCCTCCGCCCAGCGCGCCGCGAAGTCCTTGCCGCTCTCGCTGGAGCCGGCCTGCACCAGCAGCGGGTGCCCCTGCGGCGAGCGCGGTACGTTCAGCGCGCCCTCGACCCGGAAGTGGCGGCCGGCGAAGCCGATCGGGTGCACCCGGTCGTTCAGCGCGTGCACGCCGCGCTCCTTGTCGGCCACCACGGCGTCGTCCTGCCAGCTGTCCCAGAGCAGCGTCGACACCTCCAGGAACTCGGCCGCGCGCTCGTACCGATCGGCGTGCGCGGGCTGGGCGTCCAGGCCGAAGTTGCGGGCGGCGGCGTCACCGGCGGTGGTGACGATGTTCCAGCCCGCGCGCCCGCCCGAGACGTGGTCCAGCGAATTGAATCGGCGGGCCAGGTTGTACGGGTCGTTGTAACTGGTGGACGCGGTGGCGATCAGGCCGATCCGGCTGGTCGCGCCCGCCAGCGCCGCCAGCAGCAGCGTCGGCTCCAGCCGGCCGCTCGGCCGCTGGCCCACGTCGCCCCACAGCGCCGGGGCGTCGGCCAGGAAGACCGAGTCGAAGGTGGCCGCCTCCGCGATCCGCGCCAGGTTCCGGTGGTGATCGAGGTCGACGTGGGCCAGCGGGTCGGACTCGGGAAGCCGCCAGGAGGCCTCGTGGTGGCCGGTGTCGAGGATGAACAGGTTGAGGTGCAGCTGGCGCTCGGCCGAGGTCATGGTGCGGTTCCGTTCCGTTCGGTCAGAGGGTTGTTCGGGGTCGGGACGGGCAGCGGGTCGATCAGGGTGCCTCCCCGGCCGGCACGCCCAGCTCCGCCAGCAGGGCGGCCCGCAGCCGCCCGAACTCCGGGTGACTGCGCGGCCGTTCCGCCGGCAGCCGGACCTCGTGGGCCTCGCCCAGGCGCCCCTCGTCCAGGACCACGATCCGGTCGGCCAGCAGCACCGCCTCGTCCACGTCGTGGGTGACCAGCAGCACGGCCGGCCGGTGCCGCCGGCACAGCTCCCGCAGCAGGCCGTGCATCCGGATCCTGGTCAGCGCGTCGAGCGCGCCGAACGGCTCGTCCAGCAACAGCAGCTCGGGCTCCCGGACCAGGGCCCGGGCCAGGGCCGCCCGCTGCGCCTCGCCGCCCGACAGGGTGACCGGCCAGGCCCGGGCGTGCTGCTCCAGGCCCACCTCGGTCAGGGCGACCAGGCCCCGGGAGCGGGCCGCGGCGCGCGGCCCCGGCAGCCCCAGCGCCACGTTGTCCAGTACGCGCTTCCAGGGCTGGAGGCGTGGCTCCTGGAAGACCACGGAGCGCCGCCGCGGTACCAGCAACCGGCCCCGGAAGTCGGGATCGAGGCCGGCCATGGCGCGCAGCAGGGTGCTTTTGCCGGAGCCGCTGCGGCCGAGCAGGGCCAGGAACTCCCCGCGCCGGATGTGCAGGTCGAGGCCGGCCAGCACCTGCCGGTCCCTGAAGGACCGGTGCAGGCCGCGGGCGAGGACCGCGGTGTCCTGGGCCGGGCTGGTGTCAGGGGTGCCAGGGGTGTCAGGGGCGCGAGTGGTGTTTGCGGTGCCAGGGGTGCGAGTGGTGGCCGTGGTCATGGTCCGACTCCTCTCAGCTTCCGTCGAATCCGCGTCGCCAGCGGAGCAGCCGGCGTTCCAGCAGGCGGACGACGGCGTCGGCGCCCAGGCCCAGCAGCCCGTAGATCAGCAGGCCGAGCACGATGATGTCGGTGCGGTACCAGGCCTGGGCCTGGTTCATCAGGTAGCCGATGCCGCTGGTGGCGTTGAGCTGTTCCGCGATGATGATCACCAGCCAGGAGCTGGTGAGCGCGAAGCGCAGGCCGACCAGGAAACCGGGGACGGCGCCGGGCAGCACCACGTGGCGGATCAGCGCGAGGCGGCCGAGCCCCAGCACCCGGGCCGACTCGACCAGTCGGCCCTCGACGCCGCGGATGCCGGCGTAGGTGTTCAGGTACACCGGGAAGACGGTGGCGAACACCACCAGGGCGACCTTGGGCTCCTCGCCGACGCCGAACCAGATGATGACCAGCGGCAGCAGCCCGAGGACCGGCAGCGAGCGCAGCACCTGCACGGTGGAGTCGACCAGGTCCTCGCCCAGCCGGAACAGGCCGGCGGCCACCGCCAGGACCACGCCCAGGCTCACCCCGATCACCAGGCCCTGCGCGACCCGCAGCAGCGAGGCGAGCAGGTTGCTCGCGAGTTCCCCGCTGCGGGCCAGGTCCCAGCCGGCGGCGAGCACCTGGCCCGGGGTGGCGAGGACCCGGGGGTCGATCTGCCCGAGGCTGCCGAGCAGTTGCCACAGGGCCACCAGGATCAGCGGTCCGGCCAGGCGCCGTACGGGCCGCGGCAGGGGCAGACGGGCGCGGCGGGGCCGGCTCAGCCCGGCGGCGTCGACGAGCGGGGCGGTGTCGGCCGGTGGGGCGGCGGGCGGGGCCGCGAGGGCGGCGGTCGCCATGGTGGGTCCTCCTCTCTTCGGATTCTCTTCGGGTTCTCTTCAGGCGGGCCGGGATCAGACCGGGTTGACCACGCGGTCGGCGGTGAACGGGCGGCCGTGCACCAGCTCGGACTCCCGTCCGTCCGGCCCCACCGGCACGTCGCCGATCAGGGTGACCCGGTGCAGCGTGCGGGCCACGTCCAGGTGCTCCAGGTCGCGCGGGGCCAGGTGGGCGGTGGCCCGGTTGTCCCAGAAGGCCACGTGTCCGGGCTCCCAGCGGAACCGCACGGTGTACTCGGGGCGGGTGAGTTCGGCGTAGAGCAGGTCGAGCAGGCGCCGGCTCTCCGCGGCCGAGACGTCCACCAGGTGGCTGGTGAAGCCCGGGTTGACGAACAGGGCCCGCTCGCCGGTCTCCGGATGCACCCGCACCACCGGGTGCACGGCGACCAGCAGGTTGCCGTCGATCCGCCTGGCGTACTCGCTGCCCGCGCCGAACTCCCGTGCGCCGCCGTAGCGGTGCTCGGCGCGCAGGGTGTCCACGAACGCCCGCACCGGCGCGGACAGGCCCTGGTAGGCGGCCACCAGGTTCGTCCACTGGGTGTCGCCGCCGATGTCGGGGGCCACCTCGGCGCGCAGGATCGAGGCGGCCGGCGGGTTGACGGCGGCGGTGACGTCGGTGTGCCAGCCGTCGAAGTAGCTGTACTGGCGCCGGCGGTACTCGTCGCGGAAGCCGGCGCCGTAGCGCTCCTCGAAGCGGCGCGGGTCGATGGTGAAGATCTGCGGGTGGTCGACCGGCGGCGCGTCGTCGTGCGGGTGGGCGTGGGTCGGCTCGCCGAACTGGCGGGCGAAGGCGATCTGGGTGGCGTGGTCGAGCCGCTGGCCGCGGAAGAACAGGACCTTGTGGCGGTGCAGCGCCTGCCTGATCCGCTCCACGGACTCGGCCGGCAGCGGCCGGGACAGGTCGACGCCGTCGACGTCGGCACCGATGTGGCCGGCGACCGGGCGCACCGAGACGTTGCTCACGGGAACTCCTCTGCTGGGATTTCGACGGGGGTGGGAGGGCGATCAGTGTTGGCCGGCCGCGACGGCCGGGTTGAAGTCGCGCCGGACGTCGGCGGGGAACCCGCCGGAGACGTCCACCTTCTTCGGCACCTGGCCGTTGGCGAGGAAGAGGTCGGCCTGGCGCTGCTGGGCGGCGACCACCTGGTCGCTCAGCGGGGCGAACTCCGTCTCCCCGGAGGCCTGCCAGACGAGCTTGCCGACCTCAGGGGTCTGCTTGTTGACCTTGACGTAGTAGGCGTCGATCCAGGCGTCCGGGTGGGTCCGGTTCCAGCTGTTCGCCGTGATGATCCGGCCGACCAGGTCGACCAGGGCCTTGCGGCGGGCCGGGTCGCCGAGCGACTTCTGCGCGGCGAGCCAGAAGGTGTAGCCGGAGGACACCTGCTGACCGTTGATCAGCGTGACCGCGTCGGCGTGCGCGCGGCCGTAGGTGATCAGGTCCTGCGGCGAGGCGGTGGCGGCGTCGACGGTGCCGGACTCCAGCACGCCGCCGATGTTCTGCAACGGCACGTCCACGGCCGTGACGTCATGCTGCTTGAGGCCGACCGTGTCGAGGGCCTGGAGCAGGAAGCCCTGGTTGGCGGTGCCCTTGGAGTAGGCGACCTTGTGGCCCTTGAGGTCGGCCAGGGTACGGATCCCGGTGCCGGCCCGAGCCACCAGCGTGTAGCCGGGGCCCACGGTGTGGCTGACGCCGACCACGTCGACGGGGACTCCCGCGGCGGCGGCGTAGATGGCGGGGGTGTCGCCCATCACGCCGAGGTCGATCGCCCCGGCGGCGAACGCCTGGTTGACCAGCGGGCCGCTGTTGAACTGGTCGAAGACCACCCGGTAGCCGAGCCCCTGGGACTGGCCGGAGGTATCGAGCAGCGTCTGCAGGTACTTGCCCTGGTCGCCGACGTGCAGGGTGAGCTGCCCGGATCCGCCCCCGGCGGCGCTGTCGGCGCTCGCGCTGGTGCCGCAGGCGGCGACCAGGGACAGCAGGGCGACCAGGGCCAGTGGCCGGGCGCGGCGGACGGCGGGGGGAGTCATGGTGCTCCTAGGGAGGTGGGCGCGACGTGACGGGGAGCGCGGTCGGCGTGGGGTGAGCCGAGCGGTGAAGGTGAAGGGGGTACGGGCCGGGCAGGACTCCCGGAACGGTCACGGGAGTACGCCGACGGCGTTCGAAGGGCGGGACGGGCCCCAGGGGTGGGTGCCCCGTCGGCTCAGCGGCGGCTCAACAGCCCAGGCCGGCGAAGTGGTGCAGGCGGAAGGCGTTTACGGGCTGCCGGTCGGCGGCTGCCCGGATCGTCGCCCTGCGCTGTGCGTCCATGGCTGAAGTCTCCCGGGCGCTCCCGGCACCGGCAAGGTTTTCTGACGGCCTGGAAGTAATGCCGTTCACCGGACGCTCCGTGCGGTGCGCAGCCCCAGCGGGTCCTGGTGGACGGCCGCCAGCACCGGGGCGGTCGCCGCGACGGCGAGCGTCTCGGTGCCGAAGGAGCCCGCGCGGACCACGGCCTCCCCGGCGCGGGGCCCGCGCGCCGCGACGGCGGTGTGCAGCGCGGGCAGCAGCTCCGGCAGGTGGATGGCCACGGCCTCGGTGAGCACCAGGGCCTGCGGGTTCATGAGGTCGAGCAGCAGGCTCACCACCCCGGCCAGCAGGCGCAGCCGGGTCCGGCACAGGTCCAGTGCGCGGGCGTCACCGTCCCGGGCCGCCGTCAGCAGCAGCATCAGGTCGGGCCGGTCGATGACCCCCTCCGCCGCGGCCCGCGCGGCGAAGGCGCGGTCCGAGACGGTGGCCTGGAGGCAGCCGACGGCGCCGCATGAGCAGCGCGCGGTGGAGTCCGGCACCGGCAGGTGAGCGATGCCTCCTGCCCCGTTGCGCGGGCCGCGCAGCGGGGTGGCCCCGGCCACGATGGCGGCGTCCACCACGTTGCCGACGAACAGGTGCACCAGGTCGGCGCCGCGTGCCGTGCCGAACAGGCACTCCGCCTGGGCGAGCGCGTGGGCGTGGCCCTCCACGTGCACGGGCAGCCAGGTCGCCCGTTCCAGCTCCTGGCGCAGCGCCACCTCACGCCAGCCGAGCGCCGCGTTCTCCACGACGGTCCCGCGCACCGGGTCCACCCAGCCCCCGGTGACCGCGCCGACGCCGAGCACCGACCGTCCGCCGGCGTGCCGGCGCAGGAAGCCCGGCAGCCGGGCGGCCACCCACCGCGCGTCGGCGCCCTGCGGTTTGGCGGTCCGCTCGTGGGCGACGACCCGCCCGCGCAGGTCGGTGAGCGCGAAGGTCAGCCACGGACCGGCGATGTGTACCCCGGCGGCCACGTGCCGCCGGGTGTCGATCTCCAGTGCCCTGCGCGGGCGCCCCGGCCGGGCCGGCTCCCGGTCGGCCGCGGCTTCGCGCACCAGCCCCAGGGCCACCAGGTCCGCGCTGTGCCGCGACACGGTCGCCGGACTGAGCCCGGTACGCCGGCTGAGCTCCCCGCGCCCGAGGGGCCCGTGATCGAGCACGGCGCGCAGCACGGCGGTGGCCCCCTCCGGCTTGTCGGCGGCGGACGGCGGGGCGGGGTCGGCGACGAGTGCGAGCGTCATGGAGGTCCTCGGTCCGGTCGAGGTTCGGCAACGGCCTGTGGGGTGACTACCGGGGACGGCGACAGCTCGCGAAGGTCATGCCCCGATGGTGGCGAGCCCGTTCCAGCAGGTCAATGGACACCCGTAACAGCCGGATGGCAGTCCTGCGAACAGCCGCGCGGGTCGTCGCTCCGCGGTGGGGGTCAGGCGTAGTCGGCCGTGGGTTGGTCGATCCCGGGGCCGCCCGGGTGGGGGGTTCGGACGTAGCCGTCCGGAGGTGTGGGTAGAGCCTGGACGCAGGCTTCGGAGCAGGCGTCGACCAGGAGCGGGAGCACGTCGGTGGCGACCCGCAGGGAGATCCACGCACGGTGGATCCCGATGCCGTCCAACGGCCGTGCGCACACACTGCACGTGCTGCCCGCCCCCTCGCCGCCGGACCGGAGCGGGGGGGGGGGGGGAACGTCCTGCTGGTCGTCGTGGAAGCGCACGCGGCGCCGATTGGTCGCCCGGGACTGTTCGAAGCACGTGCAGGTGTGACGGGGGAATGCGCCGCCGGACGTCCTCGAATCTCCCTCGTTCGCCATGGCGTACACGATACGGATGGGCACGGGCGGTGATCGGGCTGTGTCGACACCTTGGTGGGGTACCCTCTCGACGATGATCTTTGTACTAATCGTGATCACCAGCGTGGTGGCGGCGTGGTCGCTGGTCGCCGGGCGGTTGGAGCAGTGGCACGTGCGGGCTCCGCTGGTGCTGGTGCTGGCGGGGGTCCTCACCGGGGTGTTCACGCACAGTCACCTCGCGGCGACGATGGACTCCGAGGTCGCGCAGCACGTGGCCGAGGTGATCCTGGCCGTCCTGCTGTTCGTCGATGCCACCGAGCTGCCGGGTGGGCGGCTGTTCGGCAACGACCCCGTGTCGGCGGTGCGGGCGCTGCTGGTGGCGATGCCGCTGAGCCTCGGTCTGATGGTGCTGCTCGGGTGGCTGTTGCTGCCCGCCATGCCGTGGTCGGTGCTGCTGCTAATCGCGTGCATCATCGTCCCGACCGACTTCGCCCCGGCCGAGACCCTCGTGCGCGATCCGCGGATCCCGGCGCGGGTGCGCGGTGTGCTGAACGTGGAGAGCGGCTACAACGACGGCATCGTGTCGCCGCTGTTCCTGTTCGCGCTGATCCTGGCCGGGACGCACTCCGAGGCGCGCACGCCCGCGGAGGCGCTGGGCACGACCGTGCCGGCGGCGGTGAAGGCCGTCCTGGCGGGCTTCCTGCTGGGGGCGCTGATCGCGTGGCTGATGAACCGGGCCGACGGCGCGCGCTGGATGACGGCGCAGTCGCGGCGGATCATGGTGCTCGTCTCGCCGCTGATCGCGTACACGGTGACGGTGTCGGTGGACGGGAACGGCTTCGTGGCCGCGTTCGTGTGCGGCATCGCCTTCCGGTTCATCCGGCAGGCGCCGGTCCGCCGGCACGGCGCCTCGGCTCCGGACGCCTCGGACTTCCAGCTGATCGAGGACACCAACTCGATCATGACGATGGGCATGTGGTTCTTCTTCGGCAACGCCGTGGTGCTGACGGTGAGCGAGGGCGTCGACTGGTCGATCGTCGTGGTCGCCGTCGCCGCGCTCACCGTCGTGCGGATCGTGCCGGTCCTGCTCGCGTTCCTCGGCTCGAAGTTCAGCTGGCGCGAACGGCTCATGGTCGGCGCGCTCGGTCCGCGCGGCACGACGTCCATCGTGTTCGGCCTGCTCGCGTTCAACGGCCTCCCGGAGGGGCCGCTCGCCGTCACCGCCCTGGACACCATGACGCTCACGGTGCTCGGCAGCATCCTGATCCACGGCGCCGGGTCGGTGGCCATCGCACGGCTCCTGAACGGCCGGTCCGCCGAGCCGGTCGCGACCGCCGCGGCCCCGGGGCACGAGGGGGCGGGGGCGCCGAGGGAGTGACGGCCGGCCGGGGCGGCGCGGGGTGCCGCGCGGTGCGGCGTGAGAGGCTCGCGTCATGGAACAGCGCGTACTCGGCCGCACCGGCCGTCCCGTCTCGATCGTCGGACTCGGTACCTGGCAGCTCGGCGCGGACTGGGGGGACGTCCGCGAGGAGGACGCCCTCGCCGTGCTGGACGCCTCGGTGGAGGCCGGTGTCACCCTCTTCGACACCGCCGACGTCTACGGCGACGGCCGCAGCGAGCAGTTGATCGGCCGCTACCTCAAGGGCCGCCCGGACGCCGGGGTGTTCGTCGCCACGAAGTTCGGCCGCCGGGTCGAGCAGCGGCCCGAGCACTACCACCTCGCCAACTTCCGTGCCTGGGCGGACCGTTCACGGGCCAACCTGGGCGTGGAGCGGCTCGACCTGGTGCAGCTGCACTGCCCGCCGACGCCCGTGTACTCGGCGGACGAGGTGTTCGACGCCCTGGACACCCTGGTGGCGGAGGAGCGGATCGCCGCGTACGGGGTCAGCGTGGAGACCTGCGCGGAGGCGCTGACGGCGATCGCACGCCCGGGTGTCGCGAGCGTGCAGATCATCCTGAACGCCTTCCGGCTCAAGCCGCTGGAGCGGGTGCTGCCGGCCGCCGAGGCCGCCGGGGTGGGGATCCTGGCCCGGGTGCCGCTGGCCTCCGGGCTGCTCTCCGGCCGCTACACCCGGCAGACCGTGTTCGCCGCCGACGACCACCGCACCTACAACCGGCACGGCGAGGCCTTCGACCAGGGCGAGACCTTCTCCGGGGTGGACTTCGCGACCGGCGTCGAGGCGGCGGCCGAGTTCGCCGCACTCGCGCCCGAGCGCGCCACGGCGGCGCAGACGGCGCTCCGCTGGATCACCCAGCAGCCGGGGGTGACGACGGTGATCCCGGGCGCCCGCAACGTGGCGCAGGCGCGGGCCAACGCGGCCGCCGCCGACCTGGCGCCACTGCCGGAGGCCATCTTGGACGCCGTGCGGGAGCTGTACGACCGCCGGATCCGGCCCCAGGTGCACGACCGCTGGTGACGCCGGCCCGCCCTGGGGCCGCAGTGCCTCAGGGCGGCCGCGTCCGGGCGGGCACCTCTAACAGCCGCTGCGCCGCAGAGGGTCCGCGCAGGTCAGGGGCACCGAAGGCGTCGCGAAGGGGGCCTCCCGGCGGGCCCGGCGGCACTCGATCCGGCGGCACAGTAGCGTTACGTTGATATGGCATGTACGCTGCGTGTCGCTGGTTGAACACCATGCGGGCCTGGTCGCCACTCCGTGGGGGGAGTCACGTCCAGGCCCGGTCGCCGGCCAGGCCTCGGTTGGGCTCGTGGGGGAGCTTCAGCCGAGGCCGTCGGTGGCTGTCATCGTTATGCCCGCCCTGACGGTGTTTCAGTCATGACAAGGCGCGAAGGTTTCGGCGAAGGGGAACTTTCTTGCGAGTGCCGTCGGCGCGGGCGCCCGAACCGCCCGGCCTCAGGGCTCCAGGCGGATGCGGACGCGCCGGTTCTGGCGGCCCTTGTTCTCCACCTTGGTGACGGTGATGCGGCCGATCTGGCCGGTGGAGGCGACGTGGGTGCCGCCGTCGGCCTGGGCGTCGAGGCCGACGATGTCGACCACGCGGACCTCGGGCACGTCCGGCGGCGCCTTGAACTGGGTGCGCACGAGGTCCGGGATGGCCTCGGCCTCCGCCTTGGGCAGGGTGCGGACCACGATCTTGCGGTCGGCCGAGATCTCCGCGTTGACGGCGTCCTCCAGGGCCTGCTTGAAGCCCGGCGGGACCTCGGGCAGGTTGAAGTCCATCCTGGCCTCGCCCGGCTCCATGTTGTTGCCCGTCACCAGGGCGCCGAAGTCCCGGAAGACGGTGCCGCACAGGACGTGCAGCCCGGAGTGGGTGCGCATCAGGGAGCTGCGCCGCTGGTCGTCGAGGGCGCCGGTGACGGTGGTGCCCGCGGGCGGGACGGGGTCGCCCGGGGCCGGCAGCAGGTAGAGGTCGTCGCCCTTGCGGGTGCCGATGATCGAGGTCTGCACGCCCTGCCAGATCAGCACGCCGTGGTCCGGCGGCTGGCCGCCGCCGCCGGGGTAGAACGCCGAGCGGTCCAGGACGATCCCGGCCTCGGGATCGGCCGGATCCGACCACAGGACCGTGCAGTCCCATTCCCTCAGCGTGACGTCTTCCCAGTCCAGCCGGTGCGTGCGGCCGTGGTGGTCGATTCCCATGGGCAGTTGGAGCCGCGGTCGCCCGACCGGGCCCGCCGGCTCCTTCTCCTTTCCGGTGACACTGCGGTAGTTCTGCGGTACGCGTGGCGATCCCCGCGCGCGGACCTGCCCGAACTCGCCCGTACGGCCGCGCCTCGCCAGTCGCTCCGAGCATACGCGGTCCGTCGTCGAACACGTGACGCTACGTCAACTCACCAGCCGGAGCAGCGCGGCGGTCGCGGCGCCGAGCGCCACCACGAGGAGGAAGGGCGCCCGTAGGAGCGCGGCCACCACCGCGACGCCGAAGCCGGCCGCGCGGGCGTCCAGGACGAGGTCGTGGCCGCGACTGAAGGTCTGCACGGCGACCAGTGCCGCCAGCAGGGCGACGGGCAGCAGCGCCGAGATCTCCTGGACCCGCCGTCGCTTGAGCACCGACTCCGGCACGCACAGGCCGGCCAGCTTGAGCAGGTAGACGCCGAGGCTGCCGAGCAGGATCGCGGTCCACATCAGCGGTTCTCCTTGCGCAGCGCGAGGCCGGCGACGCCGGCGACCAGGCCGGCGAGCAGCACCGGCACCCCGACGGGCAGGAGCGGCACCCCGGCGAGCGCGACGGCGGCGGCCGCCACGGCCACCGCCCAGAACCGCCGTTCGCGCAGCCGGGGCATCAGCAGGGCGACGAACGCCGCGGGCGACGCGACGTCCAGGCCGAGCGCCTCCGGGTCGGGCAGGACCTTCGCGCCGAGGGCGCCGGCGAGCGTGGCGATGTTCCAGCAGACGAAGACGGCCGCGCCGGTGGCGTAGAAGGCCAGCCGCGCCTCGCGCCGGGTCCCGCGTCCCATGGACATCGCCGAGCTCTCGTCGAGCACCAGCTGCGAGGTGGCCACCCGCCGCAGGCCGCCGACCTGGAGGAGGGCGGACAGGTTCAGCCCGTAGAGGCTGTTGCGCACGCCCAGCAGGGTCGCGGTCGCCGCGCCGGTGAGGGCCGCGCCGCCGGCGCCGAGGACGCCGATCACGGCGAACTGCGAGGCGCCGGAGAACATCAGGAGGGACAGCGCGCAGCTCTGCAGCACCGAGAAGCCGGCGACGACGGCCAGGGCGCCGAAGGACAGGCCCAGGGCGCCGACCGCGAGCCCGACGCCCACCGCGTCCCGCAGCACGGCGGCTCTCTGCCGCGGCCAGCTGTCGGCGGTGGGTACCGGGCTCGCGGTGGATTGCGCTTTGGTCATGGATTCCGCTCTCGCAGCACGATCGTCAGTTCGTCGTGCGCCTTGGCGCACAACTCGGCGGCCGCGTCGGGGGTTTCGCCCTCGGCGATGACGTAGCCGAGCCGATGGTATGCGTTCTTCGCGGGCTCCACCCGCTGTTCCGGGCGAGCCGTGACGGTGACATGGCGGACGCCTTCGAGGGCTCGCGCCGCCTCGGTCCCGGAGACGTGCGAGAAGGTGCCCTCGCGCTCGGCGAGCAGGAAGCGGATGGCGGCGGCCCGGGCCGGGACGCGGTCCAGCCGGGGCGGGCGGCCGAGGGCGGCGCGGACCTGCTCCTCGAGCAGGTTGATCCCGGTGGAGAGCCGGACGAGCTCGGGGATCATCCCGCCCGCGAGGCGGCCGTTGACCTCGATGACGGCCGCGCCCTCCGGGGTGAGCCGGACCTCGGTGTGGGCGGCGCCGTTGGTCAGCCCGACCGCCCGGACGGCCCGCCGGGCGGCCCCGGTCAGGTCGTCGGCGACGTGCGGCGGCACGGCGGCCGGGAAGACGTGGCCGTGCTCGACGAAGTGCGGCGGGCCCGCCAGGTGCTTCTGCGTGATCCCGACGCAGTGCACCTCGCCCGCCCGGCTGAACGTCTCGACGCTGAACTCCGGCCCGTCCAGGTACTCCTCGACGAGCACCGTGCCGGCGGTGGCCTGCCCGCGGACGTTGACCGTCTCGGCGAGGATCACCCGGCTCTGCGCCACCGCCTGTTCGGCCGTCGAACAGAGCAGCACGTTGTTGGAGCCGCTGTCGTCGGCGGGTTTGACCACGCAGGGCAGGCCGATCCGGGCCACCGCCTCCGGTACGTCCGCCGGGTCGGCCAGGACCGCGAACCGCGGCTGCCGGACGCCGGCCTGCGCCAGGCGGGCCCGGGTGACCGCCTTGTCGCGGCACGCGGTCATGCTCTCCACGGAGTTCCCCGGCAGGCCCAGGAGCGTGGTGAGTCCGGCCACCGCGGGGAGGTAGAAGTCGCTCGTGGTGGCGACCCCGGCGATCTCCTCCCGGCGCCAGGCGGCGCGGACGGTCTCGCGCAGTGCGGCGGCGGAGTTGGTGTCGCAGGTGACCACCTCGCAGCCGGTGCCGGCCACGTCCGGGTAGCGCTCGGGGGAGTTGGTGAGCAGGACCGGGGTGAGACCGAGGTCCCGGGTGAGCCGGAGGGCGAGCATGCCGGTGCCGGTGGTGTTCGACTCGACGAAGAGCAGGCGCTGGCGGTCCGCGGAGCGTTCGATCTCCTCGGTGCGGGACCAGTGCTCGGCGACCTGGCCCGGGGCGATCGTGACGGGTGCGGTGGCGGGCACTTGTCGGTCCACCTGATGTTCGGTCCAGTAGTCGTCGTCATAGATGGTGCGGGTGTAGCGGTCACCGCGGTCGGGGAGGATGCCGACGATCCTCGTCCCCGGGGCCGCGCGGGCCGCCAGGTGGCGCAGCAACTGGTAGACGGACCCGGAGGTGTTGCCCGCGAAGATCTGCTGGTCGCGGGCGAGGTCGCGGGTCGCGGTGAAGGCTTCGAGGTCGTTGAGCCAGTGCACTTCGTCGATCAGCCGCCGGTCGAGGTTGCCCGGCATGAGGCTGTTGCCGAGGCCGCTCTGCTTGCGTCCGGGCCGGTCGGGCTGGCCGAACAGGACGCTGCCGACGGAGTCCACCCCGACGACCCGCAGCTCGGGCAGGGTGGTCCGCAACTGCCGCGCCGTGCCGCAGAGCGAGCCGCCGCTGCCGACCGAGCCGACCAGCACGTCGAACCCGCCGAGGTCGTCGAGCAGTTCGGCGGCGAGGGCGCGGTAGCCGGCCGGGTTGTCGGGGTTGCCGTACTGGTCCGGCCAGAACGCGCCGGGGAGTTCGGCGCGCAACCGGGCCAGGAGCTCCAGGCGGGCGCCCTGCCAGCCCGTCCCGGTCATGGCCTCGACGATGTGGACCTCGCACCCGAGGGAGCGCAGTTTGGCGAGGGTGATGTCGTCGATGCGCGGGTCGGTGACGATATGGACGGGGTGGCCGAGCGCGCGGCCGACGAGGGCCACGCCGAGGGCCATCGTCCCCGAGGAGCTCTCGACGATCGCGGCGCCGTCGGGCAGGGCGCCGGTCCGTTTGGCGGTCAGGATGATGGTGCGGGCGACCCGGTCCTTCATCCCGTAGAGGTTCTGGCACTCCAGCTTGGCGAAGACCTCCACGCCGGCGGGCGCGTCGAGGCGCAGCCGCACGAGTGGGGTGTGGCCTATCGCGTCGACAACACTGTCAAAGAGCACAGTCTCCTCCGATGGAGCCGGCGTGGTGGACAGAGGGGTGCGGGGTGTCGTAATCGGCCTTGCCGAGCGTGCGGTGGACCTCGACCGTGCCCGGGAGGCGGGCGCAGCGGGCGAGGACCTGTTCGAGCCGCGGCGGGTCGGCGCCGTGTTCGCCGAGGAGGATGCCGAGGACGGTGCCGCTGTGGGCGACGACCAGGCCGAGGCCGTCGTGGTCGCGGCAGATCCGGTGCAGTTCCTCGAAGTCCGGGCGGGGGAGCCGGCGGGTGTGCAGTTCGGCGCTGCGGGTGGCGACCTCGCCGATCGTGGCGAGGTCGGCGGAGCTCACGGCGGTGCTCAGGGTTTCGAGCAGGTCGCGGTACTCGCGGCGTTCGCGCAGGGTCGGCGCGGTGACCGTCCGGTTGAAGCCGACGGTGTCGACCGTGCCGCCGGGGTCGTGGGCCACGACGGTGAGCGGGGGCAGGAAGCCGAGCCGCTCGCGCAGGCGCACCTCGCGGTGGTAGTAGCTGACGACGCCCGCGTACATGACGCCGTCGGACGGCTCGATCCCGCGCAGGAAGTACTCGATCTCGGGTTCGGCGAGGGTGATCCCCAGGGTGTCGGCCACGGCGCGGGCGGTGGCGACGAGGTCGGCCGAGGAACTGGCCAGTCCCTTGCCCTCGGGTATCGCGGAGTCGAGCTCCAGGGTGCCGCCGCCGATGTACCCGTGGGCGCGCAGGATCCGGGTGGCGAGGTGCCGGGACTTGTGCTTCCAGGTGGGCCTGACCGTGATCTCGTCGGTGGTCGTGGTGGCCCGGAAGACCGCGGTCGACCAGGCGTCGATGGGCAGGGTCACCAGGAAGCGGCGCTGGCGTTCCAGCAGCATCCCCTGCAGCAGTTCCCCGAAGGTGCCGTTGGCGACCCCGATGCCCGCTTCCTTCCGTATGAACATGATGGTTTCCTCGTTGACCGTCATTGAGCGTCATCGGCCGTCATTGAGCGTCGGTGGCCGTCGGTGGATGTCCGTGATCGTCCGCCGCCGTGCGGCGCCGGGCGTTGCCGTGTCCCGCCGGCGGCTCAGCCGGACGTGAGGCCCAGCAGGCGGTCCGACTCTGCCCCGGCCTCGCGGATCCGGCGGCGCCGGGCGTCCCAGGCGGCCTGGATCCCGTCGTAGCGGTCGGACTGGTCGGCGAGCATCGTGCGGACCTCGTCCGGCCGGGTCGACCCGGCGGAGACCTTGCGCCGGATGCTCGCGTCGGTGTCGAAGGCGGTCGCGAGCAGGCGCCGCGGCTCGGCTATCTCGAAGCCGTGGTCCTTCGCGACCTGCCGCAGGAGGTCGGGCCGGACGTCCTGCGGGGACGCGCCCTGCTCGGCGGCGGCCAGGACGTAGCCGCCGGCCACCACCTGCGCCGTCCGCCAGGGGACGCCCTCGTCGAGGGTGAGCAGGTTGGCGAGGGTGAACCCGCCGAGGTACTCGCGCTCGCAGGCCCCGCGCATGCGGTCGGCGCGGAACTCCAGGTTGTCCAGGACGGCGGTGGCGAGGGTGAACGCGCTGCGGGCGGTGCGGAACGCCGTCAGGACGTTGGCGCCGGCCTCCTTGGAGACCTCGACCGAGTTGGAGTACGGGGTGTTCCGCTGGCCCGTCAGGGTGTCCACGTGGAAGGCGGCGAGGTGGGCCGTCTTGCCGCGGATCCGTTCCAGGAGCGGGAAGTTCTTCTTCTGCGGCATCGCCGAGGAGATCCCGGCGTAGGCGTCCGGCAGGTCGATGAAGCCGTACTCGCTGCTGCCCCAGGAGATCAGGTCGGTGGTGAAGCGGCTCAGCACCACGCCGAACAGCGCCAGTTCGCCGGTGATCCGCAGCGCCCAGTCCCGGGAGGCGACCGCCACGAGGGCGTGCGGGCGCGGGCCGGCGAAGCCGAGCAGCCGGGCGGCGCGGTCGCGGTCCCAGGGGAGCTCCTGACCGGCCATCGCGCCCGCGCCCAGCGGGCACAGGTCGATCTCGTCGTGGGCCGTGAGGAGCCGGCGGGCCGCCAGCAGCACCTCCTCGCCGACGGCGGCGAAGTAGTAGCCGGGGGTGATGACCTGCGCGGCCTGGGCGTGGGTGTACCCGGGCATGAGCAGCTCGGTGGTCTCCCCGGCCAGGCGGTGGGCGGAGCGGCCGAGGGCGAGCAGGGCGTCGGCGGTGAGCGCCAGCTGGTGCCGGGCGAACATCACCTGGGCGCAGGCCTGGAGGTCGTTGCGGCTGCGGTCGACGTGCCAGGCCGGGACGGGCGCGGGCAGTCGCTGGTCGACGTGCCGCTCCAGCGCGAACGCGATGTCCGACATGTTGCGCTCGGGATCGGCGGAGACCGTCGCCGCCGTGATGCCGTGCAGCGCCTTGCCGATCAGCTCGGCCTGCCCGGCGTCGATCAGGCCCATCCGCAGGTACTCCAGGGCGAGCACCTTCTCGATCGCCAGGTACCAGGGCAGGAGGTGCTCCAGCTCGAACTCGAACTGGGGGGCCAGGACTTCCTCGTGGAGCAGGGTGTGCGGGTTCGCGGTGATCCTTCCGGTCAGGGGAGCCGCCACGGGTCACCGACCTTTCTTCCGGATGGTGAAGGCCAGGCTCTCGTGCTCGTGGAAGTAGGGCCGGTAGCCGGCGTGCGGGGGCTCCATCCAGCGCAGCAGCTCCACCGCGGCGACCTCGTCGGCGAGCCCGGCGTCGGCGAGGTAGGCGTCGAGATCGGGGCGGTCGAAGAAGCGGCAGTAGAAGTCGGCGTGGTCCAGGTACTCCTTCGGCCGGACCTCCTTCATGCCGGGGTCGCCGACCTGACAGTCGTTCATCGTCCACATGTTCGCGACGACGTGCCCGCCGGGGCGGCAGATCCGGTACAGCTCCTGGAGTGCTTTGACGGGCTCGGTGAGGTGACCGAGGAGGTCCCAGCAGAAGATCCCGTCGACGGAGTCGTCGGGCAGCCCGGTGGCGAAGGCGTCGGTCACCTTGAAGACGACGTTGTCGGCGTTGGCCTTGGCCACCACCCGGCGGGCGATCCCCATCGCGTTGCGGGAGGTGTCGCCGCCGAGGACGACGGTGGCCGCCTGGGCGAGCGGCGGCAGGTTGCGGCCGTCGCCGCACGGGAGGTCCAGGACGACGAAGGCGTCGTGGTCGGCGAACAGCTTGGCCGCGTTCACGACGTAGGGCACCGGCGGGTCGCCCCAGAGGTTGGTGTGGCCGTCCTCCAGCCGGTAGGCGTCGTTCCACTGGCCCTTGGCGAGTTCGTCCTGCGCGTTGGCGGCGCCGGGGCGGCCGGCGGCGGTGTCGGTGGTCACTGGGCGTTCCTCTCGTTGTCCAGGGCGAAGAGCTCCGCGACGCAGCGGTGGGCGTCGACGAAGGCGCGCGAGTATCCGGGGGTCGGAACGAGGTGGTTGTAGAAGGTGGCGCCCTCGCACAGGGGCCCGATCAGCCAGAGCCGCGGGTCGCTCACGCCGGCGGCGTCGACCGGGTGCAGCGAGGCGTCGACGTCGGCGCCCCGCACGGCGGTGCTCTCCGGGAGCAGGCGGCGGATCCGGCCGTCCTCGTGGAGGGAGCGGATCAGCGGGCTGGCGGAGGAGTCCACGGCGGGCCAGGGCGAGTTGCCCGCGCAGAGCCAGTCGACGTCCTCGCGGTGCGGGGTCGCCAGGCGGGTCGAGGCGATCGTCCACCGGCCGTCGTCGTCGTTCCAGCGCACCGACGGGGCCGCGCCGAACGGCGTGCGCACGACCCGCGCCTCGATGAGGGCGAGGAGTTCGGCGTGCCGCTCCTTCTGGGGGCCCACCACCGCGCGGTTGAACAGCGGCACGGTGGTGCGCAGGAACCGGTCGAGGGAGGCGTTCGTCAGGCCGCCGAAGTTGACGGCGTCGCGCAGGGTGTCGCGGACCTCGCGGACGGCCTCCAGGGCCGCCTTCAGGGGGCTGTGGTCCAGTCCGCGGTCGGCCTCGACGAGATCGTGGCGAATCGTTTCCGTCAGCCAGTGCTGATAGCCGACGCTGTCGTGCAGCTCCATGGCGGCCGAGTCGTCCCAGGCCTTCAACGGGTCGAAGGGGCCGTGCAGTTGGTCGAGCAGGTCGAGCGTCGCGGGGAGCTTGTCGGTGTCGGCCGCCGCGGTGAGCTCGGTGGCGAGCGCCGCCTCGGCGTCGGCGCCGCCCTCGACCAGGGCGCGGCACCGGTGGTAGGCGATCCGCATCTCGGTCAGCAGCAGCGGGAACAGGCAGTCGTCGAAGTCGAGGGGCCCGGCCTCGCGGAACTCGGCCACCGTCGCCCGGGTGAGGACGAGCGGCTGAAAGCGGCTGCTCATTCGCATGCGGTGCGGGCGGGCCCGGAACGGGACTCCGGAACGGGAATAGAGGAGCAATTCCGGTTCGGCGCCGCCGGGCCGGTATCGCAGCCGTCGGCCGTCCGGGACGAATCGGCCGCCGCGGCCGACCGTCAATGCGGCGATGACGTCCATGGCCGACAGGCCGAATCCGGCGACTGCCACCGAACCCTCCGGCGGGATCACGGCGAGCTTGTCGGGGATCGGGTACGGGTCGCCGATGTGCCGGGCGGCGGCCGACGGGAATTCGGCTGCGATCGGCGGGGAATTCTCCCGGTTGGGGACGTGACCGACGGTCAGGAAGGCGTAATCGGTGCCGACCGTGGAACCGTCGGCGAGGCCGATCCGGACGCCGGAGCCGGGATCCGAGGCCAGCGAGGTCGCCCGGGAGCGGTGCACGGTCACGCTCAGCCAGGACGGGGCCCGCTCGCGCAGGCGGGCGAGGAACCACTGCAGGTACTCGCCCAGCAGCCGCCTGGGCAGGAAGTCGTTCGGCCGGACCGGACGGCCGGTGCGGCCCACCGTGTGCCCGTCCCCGGCGATCATCAGACCGCGTTCGGTCACCCACTCGTACAGGCTCGGGCCGGCCTCGCCCGCGTACGCCCCGACCGCGTCCCGGTCGGGGAACATCGATATCTCGCCGCACAAGGTATTCAGCAGTAAGTAGTCGGGTTGCGAGACGGAATGGAGTCCCTCGCCCTCGGATAAAGGGTCGATGATCTCCACGCGTAACCGGCCGGGTGGTGCGCCGTGCTTTCCGATCCTGGGCGCCAGGGTGACGATCCGTTCAAGGATGCTGCACCCGCGAGAACCCATGCCGATGATGGCGATTGAATACTCCGATGCCAAGTGAAACCCCCGGAGACATGAGAAGTCGATGAGATCGACGGCGGCCACGCTACGCGACCGACAACCCAAAGTCCATACTCCGATTATGACGTGGCCTTACCGGAGAGTCTGTGCTCGATCAGTGTGACGCAAGGTGCTTCGATCAATTCGTGTGCTGCGTGCTGTCCGGGAGGATCCTGAGGCGATTTCCGTGCCGGGGCGCACTCGCGTTCCGGCCGGTTTCCGCCAGCGCGTCGGACCACCGGAACGTTCGCGTCCGGTGGGTATCCTGCCGGGGACCGCCCGACACCGGAACGCGCCTGGAGCACGTGATGGCAGCGCTGGAGACCGGCACCCTGGACGTCCCCGGGGCGCGCCTGCACCACGAGCTCAGAGGCACCGGACCACTGCTCCTGCTGGTGCCCGGCGGCGCCTCGGACGCGGCGGTGTTCGAACCACTGGCCGAACAACTCGCCACCCGCTACCGGGTGCTGAGCTACGACCCGCGCGGCATCTCCCGCAGCCCCCTCCACGGGCCGCCGGTCGACCAGCGGGTCGACGTCCAGGCGCAGGACGCGCTCCGGCTGCTCGACCGGCACGCCGTGGGCGACGAACCGGTGCTCGCCCTGGGGAGCTGCGCCGGCGCGCTCGTGGCCCTCGAACTGCTGCGGACGCACCCCGGCCGCGTGGCCGCGGTGGTCGCCCACGAGCCCCCGGCGATGCGGCTGTTGCCGGACGGCGAGGCGCAGGTCGCGTTCTTCGAAGAGGTGCACGAGACCTACCGGCGGGACGGGGTCGAGGCGGCGATGCTGAGCCTCGCGGGTGCCTTCGGCGGACGGCCGGCGCCCGCGCTGCCCGAAGTGCGGGACAACACCGAGTTCTTCCTCGCCCACGTCATGCGCCCGACGACCGCGTTCCCCCTGGACGTCGCCGCGCTCAGCGGGCTCGCCGACCGGATCACGCCGGCCGGCGGCCTGGAGTCGCGCGGCTACCTGATCCACCGTCCGGTCGCCGCTCTCGCGGCCCTCCTCGGCCGCGACCTGGCGCTCTTTCCGGGCGGCCACGCCGGGTACGCCAAGCATCCGGAGGAGTTCGCCCGGCAGTTGGGCGCCGTGCTGGACGCACTCCCGGCCGGGTCCGCGGCGGTGCCGGCGGGTCCGGAGGAGGTGTCGTGAGACTCGTGATGGGGGCGCAGAACTGCGGGTTCGGGCCGGCGGCCGAACTCGTCGCGGTCTCGCGCGCGTTGAGCGGCCACGAGCGGATCTTCGTCGGGGACGGCGTGGCCGCCGAGTTCGCGCACTGCAATCCGGACGCCTTCGACGAGATCCGCTCGCCGGCCCCGCGCGACGCGGACCTGAGCCGGCTGCTGGCCGGCTGCGACCGCGTGGTGTCCGTGATGGACGCCGACCTCGTGCTGCACGGCGTGCTGGCGGACCGGCCGGTCGTCCTGCTGGACAGCCTGTTCGCGTTCTGGCGCCTGGAACGGCCGCTCGCGGAGATCCTGCGGCTCTGCGAGACGCTTCCGCGGTCCGGGTTCGGGGCGGCGGACCGGCACCTCGGTGAACTGTCCCCGCACGAGCGGGTGGTGGCCGCCCACCTGCTGGCCACCCACGGGCTGGTGCAGAACTTCCCCGGGGTGCGGCAGCGGATCGCGGAGTTCGCCGGGCTGGGAGTGGGGCGGGTGCCCCGGACGACCGGCGCGCTGGTCGATCACGACGGGCTGCGGGCGGCCGCGAGCGCGGCGCCGGCCGCGTCGGAGTACGACCTGTTGATCAACCTCGGCGGGTTCCGCAACTTCCTGCTCGACTTCGACGAGCACAACGACTACCTGCTGCTGATCGAGCGCTGGCTGCCCGACCTGCTGCGCGACTGGCCCCGGTTCCGCCGCGTCCTGGTCTGCGGCGGGCCGTTCGGCGGCCGGCGGGCGCGCACGGTCACGGTGGACGGACGGCGGGCGGACTGCCGGCTGGTGCCGCAGCGCGAACTGCTCCGGCACGTCGCCTCCACCCCGCACTACCTGCTCACCCCCGGCCTGACCGCCCTCCACGAGGCGCTGGCGCTCGGCCGGCTCCCGCTCGCGCTGCCCGAGCAGCACTACGCGCACCTGTTCACCGTCCGCCGGCTGGAGCGGACGCTGTTCGCCAAGACCGCCGTCGGCCTGGCCGACCTGCTGCCCGACCGCCCGGTCCCGGAGGACGACTTCACGGGGACGGCGGCGCTGGTCGAGCTGGCCGGGCGGATCCGCCGCGACGACGGCCACTACGACCGGTTCCGCCGCTGCCTGAACGAGCGGATCGGACAGTACCTGGCGCTCGGGGCGGCGGAACGGCGCTCTGCCGTCGAGGAGTTGCGCGCGGCGATGGACGGACCGCCGCTGGGCGAGGTGCTCGCGGAGGCGCTGCGGTAAGCGGTGCCGCGGTAAGGCGTGCTGCGGTAAGGCGTGCCGGGTCGGAGGGCGGCGGCTCTACCGCGACGCCTTCCATCTGATACAACTGTATCAACGGGGGATGGGCGTCGGGGGGAGCAGAGCATGCGGATGGCACTCGTTAGGGGAGCAGTCGTCGCTCAAGTCCTGTTCGCTGCCGTGTGGTTGGTCGGCGGTCTGACGGAAGGCCGGGGCTATCGCAGCTCCGCGCACGGCATCAGCGACCTGGGTGCGCGGACGGCCGATCACGCGGGGCTCGTGCTCGCGGCGCAGGGCGTCGCGGGCGTCCTGACCATCGCGTTCGCCCTCTTCGCGCTGGGCCCGGCCCTGGCCGCCCCCGGCGGGCGGCGACCGGCGGGGGCCTGGCTCGTCGCCGCGTCCCCGCTGGGCCTGGACAACGTGTGGGACGTCCTCTTCCGCCTCGACTGCCGGGCCGCCGACCCCGGGTGCGTCCAGGGCCTCGGGTCCGGCTCGTGGCAGGCGACGGGGCACCTGGCGATCTCGTTCGTCGGCTTCCCCGTCATGGTGATCACCCCGTCCGTCCTGGCCGCCCACTTCCGCGCGAACCCGGCGTGGCAGGGCTGGTCCGGGGGCGCCCTGGCCTTCAGCCCGGTGATGTTCATCGGCGTGATCGGCTTCATCGGGCTGCACGGCCACGCCGGCGCCGGCTACGCGGAACGGGCCCTCGCCCTGGCGGCGTCGGCCGGGGTGGTCCTGCTGGCCCTCGGCACCCGCCAGGCCCTGGCCGACGGGTGCGCCCGAGGTCCGGCCCTCAGATGACGTCGGCCAGGTCCCGCAGCAGCCGGGCCTTCGCCCGCGCGCCGACGATGCTGCGCACGGGCTCGCCGTTGCGGAAGAGCACCATCGTCGGCATGGAGAGGATCGAGTACGCGGCCTGGGACTCGGGGTTGGTGTCGACGTCCAGCTGGACGACCTTCAGCTCCCCGGCCTTCTCCCGGGCGATCTCCGCGAGCACCGGCGCGACCATCCGGCACGGCGGGCACCAGTCGGCGGTGAACTTCACCAGGACCGGCACGTCGGCCGCGAGCACCTCGGCGGCGAAGCTCGCGTCCGTCACGGCCGGAATTTCCGTTCCCGTCATCTCAACTCTCCTTCGTCTTGGCATGGTTGGTGGACAGTTCGCAGTGCGGTTCGGGCCCGCCGGGATGCTCGGCCTCGACCCGGAGCTCGGCGCGGGCCAGCTGGGCGGCGACCCGGTCGCGCACCTCGTGCAGCCGCGCCAGGCACTCGTCCAGCTCGGCGAGCCGGCCGCGGTAGACGTCCAGCGACGCGGGGCAGGAGTCGCCCTCCGGGTGCCCGGCCTGGAGGCACTCGACGAACGGGCGGGTCTGCTCCAGGTCGAAGCCGAAGTCCTGCAGCGTCCGGATCTGCCGCAGGAGCCGCAGGTCAGCCTCGTCGTACGCCCGGTACCCGTTGCCGTTGCGCCGGGCGGGCAGCAGCCCGCGCGACTCGTAGTACCGAAGGGTGCGGGTGGTCGTCCCCGCCTGTGCCGCCAGTTCGCCGATCCGCATGGAGAGAACGCTAGACCTTGACGCCGACGTCAACGCCAGCGCCGCCGTCCGGACCGGCGGGACGGGTGGGCCCGGGGTCCGTCGCGCGCTACGCTGCCCCGGCACTCGTGGACGGGGGAGAGGCGACGATGGCGCGGACGTACGAAGAGCCCTGGTACGCCACCGGGTTGAGGGCCGGGCTGGAGCTGGTGGGGTGGATCGGGCTGCCGATCGCGCTGTGGCCGCACTCGGTGCTGCTGGCGATCGGGGTGGACGTCGTGCTGATCGGCGTGCCGGCCGTGCTGCAGACGCCCGGGGACAAGCCGGGGACGGTCGTCGCGGTGCCCGGGTGGGTCACGGTCCTGATGGTGCTCGCCGAGCTCGCGGGGGCCGTCGCCGCCGCCTGGCTGCTGTTCCCGGTGTGGGCGGCGGTGCTCGTCTCCGTCCTCGCGCTCGCCTGTTGCGGCACCGAACTTCCGCGCTGGCGGTGGCTGTCGACGCTCAGCCCGCCCGGCGGGCGCGTTCGGTGACGTTGCGGGCCATGCGGCCGAAGACCACCGAGTGGAACGGCGCGACCGACCACCAGTAGGCGTGTCCGGCCAGGCCGTGCGGGTGGAACAGCGCGCGCTGCCGGTAGCGGGTGCCGTGGTCGCCGTCCGGGGTGACGGAGAGCTCCAGCCAGGCCAGGCCGGGGAGCCGCATCTCGGCGCGCAGCCGGAGCAGGCGGCCCGGTTCGATCTCCTCGACCCGCCAGAAGTCGAGCGAGTCCCCGACCCGCAGGCGGGCCGGATCGCGCCGGCCCCGGCGCAGGCCGACGCCGCCGGCCAGGCGGTCGAGGAGGCCGCGCAGGGCCCAGGCGAGGGGGAAGGAGTACCAGCCGTTGTCGCCGCCGATGCCTTCGATCACGCGCCAGACGTCGGCCGGTGCGGCGGCGACCGTGCGTTCCCTGAGGTCCTGGTAGAGGCTGCCGCCGGCCCAGTCGGGGTCGGTGGGCAGCGGGTCGCTCGGGGCGCCGGGCAGGGAGGCGGAGGACCAGCGGGTGGCGACGTCGGCGTCCTTGATGCGGCGCAGGGCGAGCGCCACGGCCCGGTCGAAGCCGGTCAGGCCCTCCGGCGGGTCGGGCACCCACCGGGCGAGGTCGTGCTCGCCGCACACGACCTCGTGGCGCAGGGACTCGACGAGCGGCCGGGCGATGGAGCCCGGCACCGGGGTGACGAGGCCGACCCAGTGGCTGGAGAGGCCGGGGGTGAGCACGGGGACGGGGAGGATGACGCGTCGGCGCAGGCCCGCGATCCGGGCGTAGCGCCGCATCATCTCGCGGTAGGTGAGGACGTCGGGCCCGCCGATGTCGAAGGTCCGGTTGACCGACGGCGGCAGGAGCGCGGCGCCGGCCAGGTAGCGCAGGACGTCGCGGACGGCGATCGGCTGGATGCGGGTGGCGACCCAGCGCGGGGTGACCATCGCGGGCAGGCGCTCGGTGAGGTGGCGGAGCATCTCGAAGGAGGCGCTGCCGGAGCCGATGATGACGGCGGCGCGCAGTTCGGCCGTCGGCACGCCGCCGGCGCGCAGGACGCGGCCGACCTCGGCGCGGGAGCGCAGGTGCGGGGAGAGCCCGCTCTCGTCGACGCCGTCGGGGACGAGCCCGCCGAGGTAGACGATCCGGGAGACTCCCGCGGCCGCTGCGGCGGCTCCGAAGGCGTGGGCGGCCTCCCGGTCGGTGGCCTCGAACGAGGGGCCGGTGCCGAGGGAGTGGACGAGGTAGTAGGCGACGTCCACTCCGTCGAAGGCGCCGGTGAGGGTGGCGGGCCGGGTGACGTCGCCGACGGCGGTCTCGACCCGCGCCCGCCAGGGCTGGTCCCGCAGCCGTCCGGGGTCGCGCACCAGGCAGCGGACGGGGTGGCCGCGGGCGAGCAACTCGGGGACGAGGCGGCCGCCGATGTAGCCGGTCGCGCCGGTCACCAGGCAGCGCGGCGGGGCGGGGGGCGGGTCGTTCATGTCGGGCGGTTCATGTCGGGTCGCTCATGTCGGGCGGTTCGTGTCGGGGTCCTAGCTAGGAAGGCGTCGCGCGGCCTTCGGAGCCGGTGGCCCGGTCGGATCGGCGGAGCCCGCCGGGCCACCCTGTCAGTCCAGGCCCCGGGCGTGCCGCAGCCGCGCGGTGAGCGTGTCGGGGTCGATGATCGGCGCCGGGTAGTCGGGGGCGAGGAGCCAGGGGCGGTGGATGGTGGCCCCCGGGAGGTGGGCGAGTTCGGGCACCCACCGGCGGACGTACGTCCCGTCCGGGTCGTAGCGGTCGGCCTGGCGCAGCGGGTTGAGGACCCGGTTGGGGCGGGTGTCGGTGCCGGTCCCCGCGACCCACTGCCAGTTGAGCTGGTTGTTGGCCACGTCGCCGTCGACGAGCAGGGAGAGGAAGTGGGCGGCGCCGATGCGCCAGTCCAGGTAGAGGCTCTTCGCGAGGAAGCTCGCCGTCAGCAGCCGGCCGCGGTTGTGCATCCAGCCCTCGTGGGCGAGCTGGCGCATCGCCGCGTCGATGATCGGGTAGCCGGTGCGGCCCCGGCGCCACGCCTCGGCCTCGCCGTCGTCGTGGTGCCAGTGGTCGTCCTTGGTGCGGTAGTCCCGCCGGGCGGCGTGGGGGCGGGCGGCGAGCACCTGGTGGTGGAAGTCGCGCCAGGCGAGCTGCCGGACGAAGGCCTGGGCTCCGTCGCCGCCGTGCTGCTGGGCGCGGACGGCGAGTTCGGTGGGGGACAGGCAGCCGAAGTGCAGGTAGGGGGAGAGACGGGACGTGGCGTCGGCGGCGAGGTCGTCGTGGATGTCGGCGTACGCGTCGATGTCCCAGCGGCGCCGGACCTCGCGGGCGGCCGTTTCGCCTCCGCGCGGCAGGGCGGGCGAGGCCGGGCGGGCGGTGGGCAGGTCCTCGCCGCCGATGCCGTCCGGCGTGTCGAGCTTCCGGGGCGCGCCCAGGACGGTCCGCCGGGGGGCCTCCTGCCAGACGCGGTGGTACGGGGTGAAGACCGCGTAGTGGTCGCGGTTCGCCGGGGTGAGCCGGCCCGCTCCGACGACCGTCAGCGAGGCGTCGTGGACGTGCAGGCGGTCGCCGAAGTGCTTGCGCAGCGCGGCCTCGCGCCGCCGGGCGTAGGCGCTGACCCCGGCGGCGAGGTGGACGGTGCCCGCGGCGGCCTCGGTCGCCACGCGCGCCGCCTGCTCGGCGGTGTCACCGCGGCGCAGCACGAGCCGGGAGCCGGTGCGCCGCAGCGAGGCGTCCAGGTCGGCGAGGCAGTCGGCGAGGAACGCCAGCCGGTTGGGGGCGGCGAAGCCCGCGGCCTCGACGGCGGGGTCGAGGACGAACAGCGGCACGACCTCGTCGCCCGCGGCGCGGGCGGCGTGCAGGACGGGGTTGTCGTGCAGGCGCAGGTCCTGGGTGAACAGGGCGATGGAGACGGTCACGGGTGGGGCCTCGCAGGTGGTGCGGTCGGGGTGCTCGGGTCCCGGCGCGGCGGCAGCGGCACGAACCCGCTGGTGCGGGCCGCGTACTCGGCCCAGCCGGGGCGCTCGCCGGCGAGCCGGCGCTCCAGCATCGGCTTTCCGCTGCCGAACGCCAGCAACCAGGTCATCAGGAGGGGGCTGAGGACGAACGCCCATCCGACGGGCGTGTCGGCGACGAGCAGGAAGACGCCCCACCAGACGCAGGCGTCGCCGAAGTAGTTGGGGTGGCGGGTGTAGCGCCACAGGCCGCGGTCCATGATCCGGCCCCGGTTGGCGGGGTCGGCCTTGAAGCGGGCGAGCTGCCGGTCGCCGACCGCCTCGAAGGCCAGGCCGACGCTCCACAGCCCGACCCCGGCCCAGGCGAGCGCGCCGGGCGGGGACGGCACGTACTGCGCCGCCTGGACGGGCAGCGAGACGAACCAGACGATCGCGGCCTGGAGCAGGTACACCTTGCGCAGCGCGTACCGGACGCGGGCCGGGCCCTCGGGCACGCGGGCGAGCATGCGGGCGTAGCGCCGGTCCTCCGGCAGGCCCCGGGCGCGCCACCACAGGTGGGCGGAGAGCCGGACGCCCCACACCGCGACGAGCACGGTGACGAGCATCCGCCGGCCGGGGTCGCCCTCACCGTCCGACAGGAGGTAGCCGACGAGCGCGAGTTCGGCGAACGCCAGCCCCCACGCGACGTCGACCGCCCGGTGCCGACCGGTGCGCACCCCGACGACGAACGTCGCGAGCATGATCGCGAGGACGGCGGCGGCGGTGACGGCGAGGTTGAGCGCGAACGCGCCGCCGTCCGGGACGGCCCGGCTCACGAGGGCGCCCCGCGGGTGAGGAGGATCTGGTGGACGTCCAGGTAGCCGGCGCGGAACCCGGCCTCGGAGTGCGCGAGGTACAGCTCCCAGGTACGCCGGAACACGTCGTCGAAGCCGAGTGCCGCGACCTGGCCGGAGTGCGCGGTGAACCGCTCGCGCCACAGCCGCAGCGTCTCGGCGTAGTGCGGCCCGTACGCGTCGGCCGCGCGCACGCGCAGGGCGGTGTGCCGGGCGGCGGTCTCGGAGACCGCCCGCAGGGACGGGATCAGGCCGCCCGGGAAGACGTACTTGAGGATCCACGTGTAGGTGCGGCTGCTCGCGGTCATCCGGTCGTGCGGCATGGTGATCGTCTGTAGGGCGACGCGTCCGCCGGGCGCGAGGACCCGGTCGAGCGTGCGGAAGTAGCCCGGCCAGAACGGCCGTCCGACGGCCTCGATCATCTCCGCGCTGACCACGGCGTCGTACGCGCCCTCGGCGGCGCGGTAGTCGCAGAGCCGCACCTCGGCCCGTCCCTCGTACCCGGCCTCGGCGATCCGGCGGCGGGCGAGGGCGAGCTGTTCCTCGGACAGCGTGAGGCTGACCACCCGGGCGCCGCGCGCGGCCGCCCGCAGCGCCAGTTCGCCCCAGCCGGTGCCGATCTCCAGCAGCCGGGTGCCGGGGCCGACGCCGGCGAGGTCGAGCAGCCGGTCGATCTTGCGGTGCTGGGCGGCGGGCAGGCCGTCCCAGGTCGCGAGCGGCGCCCGGCCGGGGCCGGTCGGGAAGAGCGCCGCCGAGTAGGTCATGGTCGGGTCGAGGAAGAGCGCGAACAGGTCGTTCGAGAGGTCGTAGTGGCGCGGGATGTTGCGCCGGGCGCCGTCGACCGTGGACGACTCGGCGGCCGGCGGGCGCTGGACGTACAGCCGGCGCAGCCAGCGGGTGCCGGCCGGGACGAGGGTCTGCGGGGCGGCGGCGAGCGCGGTGAGCAGCGCGGTCAGGTCGGGGCTGTCCCAGTCGCCGGCCTGGTAGGCCTCGCCGAAGCCGATCAGGCCGCTCTCGCCGATGCGGTGGAGGAACGCCCGCGGGTGGTGCAGCCGCAGGACGGGGGCGCCGGGTGCGGCGGGGCGCAGGACGTGTCCGCCCGGGAGTTCGACGCGCAGGCCGCGGCGGGCGGCGACCCGGCGCAGCAGCCGGCCGGCGACGGCGGCGCGCAGCGGGGCGTGCGGCACGCGGGCGACGTCGGGCCAGCGGGCGGGGTCGACGACCGGGGTCGGCGGGGCGGGCGGCGCCGACCGCGGGGCGGCCGGGGTGGTGGTCATGCGGAGGGCACCTCTTCCTCGCGTACGGGGTGCCCGGCGGCGGGCTGGGCGCTGTCGGGGACGGGCCGGGGGTGAATGGGCCGGGGGTGAATGGGCAGGCCGCGCAGCCACAGCCGGACGCCCTGGTAGCGGATGTGCAGGCTCACCGCCTGCGTGGCGAACGGGTGCCGCAGGGCGGCCCGCAGCAGGGCGGCGGGGCTCGCCGGGTGTGCGGTGCCGCGCACGGTGGCGGTGAAGACGCGCCCGCCGGGGCGCTCCAGGTGGACGGCGAGGCGGAGGTGCTCGCCCGGCTCCGGCAGGGACATCCGGTAGCCGCCGTCGACCGGAAAGAACGGCGAGACGTGGAACTCCTTCGGCGTCCCGGCCCGGCCCTCGGCGTCCGGGCGCAGCAGGTAGCGGTGGCGGCCGCCGTAGGTGTTGTGCACCTCGGCGACGGTGCAGAGCGGACGCCCGGCCTCGTCGCGGCACCAGTACACGGTGAGGGGGTTGAACACGTGGCCGAGCGACCTGGCCTGAGTGAGCATCAGCACCTGGCCGCGGCCCAGGTGCACACCCCGGGCGGCGAGGTGGGCCTGGAGATCCTGCCGGATCGTCGCGTTCCCGTGGCCGGGGTCGAGGCGGTGGTCTCGGGGCCGGAAGGAGGCCAGTGCTCCCAGCGGCCAGGGGAGTCGGGGGAGCCGGTCGAGATCCACCAGCCACAGGTAGCCGCGGTGCCGGAAGGCGTGCCGCAGCGGGGCCGTGCGCACGTGGGCGGTGCGCGTGTCGTACAGCACGGCGCCCCAGGGGCCGGGCAGGCGGCGGACTTCGGCGGTCACGGCGCCTCCGCCCCGAGCAGGGACAGGGCCGCGCGGACACCCGAGCGGCAGCCGTCCTCGTGGAATCCCCAGCCGTGGTACGCGCCGGCGAACGCGGTTGTGGCGGTGGCGAGTTCGGGGAGGCGGCGCTGGGCAGCGACGGTCCCGGCGGTGTAGATCGGGTGCTCGTAGACCGTGCGGGACACCACCAGATCCTCGGGGACGGTGTCGTGCTCGTCCTCGTTGAGCGTGACCAGGTAGTCGTCGCCGGTGTCCAGCCGCAGCAGCCGGTTGAGGTGGTAGCTCACCCGCACCCGGTCGGCGGGGCCGTCGCACGAGGGCATCCGGTAGTTCCACGAGGCCCGGGCCCAGCCGGCCTCCGGGAGGAGGGAGGAATCGCGGTGCAGGACGGTCGGGTTGCGCGAGTACCGGAAGGCGCTGAGGACCTCCAGCTCGGCGTCGGTCGGGTCGGTGAGCAGCCGCAGCGCCTGGTCGGCGTGGGTGGCGATCACCACGGCGTCCGCCCGGGTGCGCCGTCCGTCCGCGGTGACGACCGTGACGCCGCCCGGGTGGCGGCGCACCGCCCGGACGGGGGCCGACCGGTGCACCGCGCCCTGCCGCTCGGCGAGCTTCCCGGCGATCCGCTCGACGTACGTCCGGGAGCCGCCGACGACCGTGCGCCAGGTCGGCGAGCCGTTCACGCTGAGGAGGCCGTGGTTGTCGAGGAACCTGAACAGGTAGCGCGCCGGGTAGTCGCCCGCGAGATCCGGCGCGCACGACCACACCGCCGAGACCACGGGCGTCATGAAGTGGCTCACGAAGTACGGCGAGAAGCCCTCGGTGGCGAGGAACTCGCGCAGGCTGGGGCCGTCGTCCCCGGGCCTCGCGAGCAGGCGGCGGGCCCGCCGGTGGAAGCGCGGCACCTCGGCCAGCATCCGCAGGTACCGGCCGCGCAGCGCGGCCCCGGGCCGGGCCAGCAGACCGGCCGGGCCTCGCGCACCGGCGTACTCCAGGCCGCACCCGTCGCAGTGCACGGAGAGGCTCATCTCGCTGACTTGCGTGCGCACACCGAGCTCGGCGAACAGCCGCACCAGGTGCGGGTAGGTGCGCTCGTTGTGCACCAGGAACCCGGTGTCCAGGGCCGCCGCGCGCCCGGCCGGCCCGACGGCCTCCTGCGTGTGCGCGTGCCCGCCGAGCCGCTCGTCCGCCTCGAACAGCTCGACCCGCACGCCCGCCCCGGACAGCTCGTACGCGGCGGTGAGCCCGGCCACGCCGGCGCCCACCACCACCGCGTGGCGCACGGGCGGTCCGCTCCGGGGCCGCGGGACGGCTCCGGAGGTGGAGACGGTGTCGACTGTCGTCACGAAGGCCCCTCGGTTCGTCGGGGCCGCGGGTGCGGCCCGGGTGCTGTCTGCACCGGACCTTCGGAGCCGTCCATTCGGCGGATTGGTCGGGGCATCGGCCGGCGGATCGGGCTGTGGCGCCGGCGATGTGCCGCGGCCGGGACTACGGGACGACCGCTTCCTCCAGCAGGTCGAGCGCGCCCGCCAGGGTGCGGGGGCTCGCGGTGCGGGCCGGCAGCCGGGAGCGGTCCCAGCCGGGACCGGCGACCAGCACCACCGCCCGGCCGCGGGAGCCGCGCGGCCCCCACGCACTGTCGGTCACCCGCCGCACCAGCTGCCGGTCGGCCGTCCGCCGGTCCTGCGACCAGAGCATCACCGCACCCGGGCCGATCCGCTGCACCGCGTCGAGCAGCGCCCGCGGCGGGACCGTCGACCCGAGCATCCGGAACGGCAGGGCGCGCGCGGTCAGCCCGGCCGCGGTGGCGTCCAGCGGCAGCGTGTGCCGCTCGGCGGGCATCGCGGCCAGCACGACCGGCGGCACCGCCCGGACCTCCGCGGGCTGCACGGCGGCATGCCGCAGCACCGAGGCCACGTGCCAGGACAGCAGGTGCTCGACCTCGACGTACTGCTCGCCCTCGGCGGCCCACTTGCGGCCGGCGGCGCGCAACGCGGGCATCATCACCTCCGTCCACGCGTCCACGACCCCCAGCGCGTGGACGGCGTCGCGCAGGATCCGGGCCACCTCCGGGGCGTCCAGCCGCACGGCCGCCCGGGCCAGGCCGCGGCACTCGGGGCGTACCGTCCCCACGCGCAGCGCCCGGCTTCCCCCGGGGCGTGCGGCCGCCGTCTCCTCGGGCTGGAGCGGCTCCTCGCTCGCCGTCGTGAGGACCACCCGCGCGGCCTCGCCCGGCGGGACACCACGGGCCGTCAGCCGGCACATGGCCTCCAGCACCGCGATGTCGCGCGCGCTCCAGCGGCGGTGGTGCCCGGGCTCCCGGTCCGACGGGCCGATGCCGTAGCGGCGCTCCCACGAGCGGACCGTCGTCGGTGACACGCCCAGGCGCCGGGCCACGCTCCCGGTGGGCATCCCGGCGTCGGGCACGGGCGGTTCGGCCATCAGGTCCTCCGGGAACGGGGCGTCAGAAGCCCCCGGAGAGTCACCGGAGGCGCACCCATTGTCGTCCGGCCGGCGGCCCCGCCCCACGGCCTTCGGGCCGGCACTCATCCGAGGCCGACCGCAGGACCGGTGGCGAACGACGCCCGCAGCCGGATGAGTCCGTCCCTCATGCGCGTCTTGACCGTGCCCAGCGGCACACGGAGCATCTGCGCGATCTCACGCTGCGAGTACCCGCCGTAGTACGCCAGCACCAGCGACTCGCGCTGCACCCGGCTCAGCCCCGCGAGCGCCGCCCGTACGCGCTCCACGTCCAGCCCGTGTTCCACCAGGTCGACGACCGACTCGCCGACGGGCGGTTCGAGCGACGCGGCGCGCGTCTCCCGGTCCGACGCGGCCTGCACCGACCTGACCCGGTCCACGGCGCGGCGGCGGGCGATCGTGAGCACCCACGCCATCACCGTGCCCCGCTCCGGCCGGTACCCGGCTGCCCCGCGCCACACCTCCAGCAGCACCTCCTGCGCCACCTCCTCGGCGTGCGCCGGATTGCGCAGCGTCCGGAGGGCGGTGCCGTAGACCGGTCCGGCGACGGCGTCGTACAGCCGGGCGAAGGCCTCCTCGCTCCCGCCCGCCACGGCCACGACGAGCCGGCGCAACTCCTCGGGCGCCACGTCGTTGATCCAGGGGAGGGGCTGCACATCGGGTCGCTGCTGCGTGCAGAGGGTCACACGGCAACGGTGCGGCCGGGCGGATGATCAGGGCTACTCGCAGCGTCTGTGCAGCGTTTCGCCCGCGCGGGCTTCCTGCATCCGGGCCTTGAGCACGTCGAACTCGCAGCCCGGCGCGGACGGGTCGAAGCCGTGCTCGACCAGCCAGCGGCTCGCCAGCAGGCTCCGCAACGACCACCACGCGCGGATCACGTCGACGTCCACGTCGGCGCCGTAGCCCGCGAGGACGTCGCCGAGGTGCTCCTCGTGGCCGAGCGTCAGGACGGCGAGGTCGAACAGGGCGTCGCCCCGGGCGGCCTCGGACCAGTCGATGATGCCGGTGACCTCGTCGCCGTCGACGAACACGTGACCGGTCTGCAGGTCGCCGTGCGTGAACACCGGGGTCCACGGCCGCAGCGCGGCCTCGGCGACCCGCCGGTTGCGGGTGACGAGGTCGGCGGGCAGGACGGCGTTCGCCACGAGCCACGCGCACTCGCGGTCGAGGTCCGCCGCCAACTCGTCCACTCCCCGGGCCGACCACGGCGGCAGCGGCGCGTCGTGCAGCCTGCGTGCGGCGGCGCCGGCCGCGGCCCACGCCGCCGGTGACGCGGCCGACGGTTCGCCGAGCCGGCCGAGCGCCCGCCCCGGCAGCGCGGCGATCGCGAGCACGGGCGGCTCGTGCCACAGCACCTCCGGCGTCGGCACCGGCGCCAGGGCCATCGCCTCGACCTCGACGTCCATGCGCGCCCGGTCGGCGTCCACCTTCAGGAACACGTCGCCGACGCGCAGGGTCGCGCGCTCGGAATGGGCGACGACGACCTCGATCTCATCCATGGCGAGCAGTATCCCGGGAGGGCCGTGGATGTCACAGGGAATATCCGACCGGCCGACTCCGGACGGCTCGTCGTGTCAACCGCGCCACACCTGACGGAATGTCACGGTCGCGTCCCTGTCATGTCCTGATGATTGTGACGCCACGCGTGCCACCGAATGCCGTCGGACGACCGTCCTGTGAGGTGTCCACGCAGTCAGCACGAACCGCCATCGGGGAGCCACCATGTCCGTCCGCAACCGCCGCCCGCTGCTCGTCCCCGCCGTCCTCGTCGTCGGGGCCGGACTCGCCCTGACCGCCTGCGGGCCCGACAACGCCGACCCGGTCGCCGGCCCGACGGCCACCGCGGCGCCCACCAAGGGAGCCGTCACGCCCCCGACGGGCGCCGCGTCGCGCCCCGCCACGCACACGCCTCCCACCGGGGGCACCGGCGCCGCCACCGACCCGTGCGACATCCAGCACCTCTCGATCCACGTGACGGCACGCGCCGGGGCGCCCAACCAGTGGGTCATCGACGTCCGCAACACCGGCGCGAGCGCCTGCACCCTGAGCTCGTCCCCGGGGGTCGACCTGGGCAACTCCGCCGCGCGCGACCAGAGCAAGAACATCAAGCCGGTACTCGCCAGCGGCACTTCGCGCTTCCCGGTCCCGGCCGGCAAGAACGCCTACGCCGTGATCGACCTCGACCCGAGCGGTGCCACCACCGGCACCGCCCCCGGCATCAACGAACTCAACGTCCTGGCCGACGAGGAGGGCACCAACATGCCCCTCGCGAACACCCAGAACTTCCCGCTCCCCGACGGCGTCCGCGTCCTGAACCCCCGCATGGGCCTCTACCGGGCCACCACGGCGGAGGCGGTCGCCTCCATGACGGCGGCACCCAAGTAGCACCGACACGGCCCCAGGCGCGGCGCCCGTCACGTCGCGGCGCGCCCGGGCCCAGGCAGTAGCACGATGATCGGATGGCAATGGACGTGTAAATTGCTGCATCGGTGTGACAGTCGGAGGCACTTCAAGCGCCGATCAGTGGTGAAGGACGGGACGTGGCCGCAGATGGCAGGCTCCGCATCGACGGCATCCGGCCCTGGCCCGGCGCCTCCGACCCCTCGGGCGTGCCCCTGATCGGCCGGGAGCGCGAACTGGCCGCGCTGGCCTCGTTCGTGACCGCGCCCGAGGGCCGGGCCCTGGTGCTGCGGGGCGAGGCGGGCGTGGGCAAGAGCGCCCTGGTCGGCCACGCGGCCGGGCTGGCCGACCGGGAAGGGCACGCACTGATCCGGGTCACGGGGGTCGAGGCGGAGTCCGAGCTGCCGTTCGCCGGGCTGCACCAGTGCCTCTACCCCGTGCTGGACCGCACCGCCCGCCTCGGCGCGCGGCAACGGGCGCTCCTCGACGTCGTGTTCGGGCGCGGCACTGGCGAGCCGCCGTCCGTCATGGCCCTCGGCATCGCCGTGCTCGACCTGCTCTCCCCGGCCGGCGCCGAGCGGCCGCTGACGCTGCTGATCGACGACGGGCACTGGCTGGACGACGCCAGCGCCGAGGTGTGCGGCTTCGTCGCCCGCCGGCTGGCGGCCGGCCCGGTGAAGATGCTGATCGCCCTGCGGGCCGACGAGCGTTCCCGCTTCGACGACGCCCGCCTCCCGGAACTGCCGGTGGCGCCGCTGTCCGACGAGGACGCCGAGCGCCTCCTGGAGCTGCACCGTCCACGGCTCGACGCGCGCGCCCGCCGCACCGTCCTCGACCACGCCCGGGGCAACCCGCTGGCGCTGTACGAGCTCCCGCCCGGCCCGGCCGCGCCGCACCCCGGCGGCGGTCTGCCGGGCGGCGCCGGTCTCCCGCTGCCCCGGCGCCTCCAACTCCTCTACGCTGCACGGATCGAGCGCCTGGAGCCCGGCACCCGTGCCGAACTGCTGCGGGGTGCCCTCGACGGCACCGCCGGCCGGCAGCGCGGCGGCGACCACGGCACGCGGTACCGGATGCGCGGCGTCGAGGAGGCCGCCGCCTCCGGTCTGCTCGACGTCGACGCGGCCGGCGGCGACTTCGTCTTCCGCCACCCGCTGGTGCGCTCCGCCGTCGTCCAGCTGGCGACGCCCGAGCAGTGCCGCGCCGCGCACGCCGAACTGGCCCGGGTGCACCGGGCGGACGTCGAGCGGTACGCCGGCCACCTGGCCGCGGCGGCCGTCGACCCCGACGAGTCCGTGGCGGCGGCGCTGGAAGCGGCGGCCGGCTCCGCGACCCGGCGCGGCGGCGCGGCGGCCGCCGTCAGCTGGCTGACCCGCGCGGCCGAGCTGAGCGAGGACCCCGCGCAGCGCTCCCGGCGGCTCGGCGACGCCGCCTACACCGCCGGTCAGGCGGCGCTGCTGGACGAGGCCCAGCGGCTGCTCCACCGCTCGGAGCCGGAACCCGGCGCGGCCGAGCCGCTGGCCGCCGTGCTCACCTCCGCCCACGCCGACTTCGTCCAGTCCGGGGCGGTCCGGCCCGCCTTCCAGCGGCTCGCGGCGGCGGTCGAGCGCCGGGCGGGCGGGGCGGCGCGGACCGGTGACGGGACCCTGAGCCGCGACGGGACCCTGACCCGCGACGAGACCCTGACCCGCGACGAGACCCTGACCCGCGACGAGACCCTGACCCGTGACGAGACGCTGGCCCGCGCGGCGGACGCCCTGGTGACGATGGCCCACTACGCGGGCGACCCCGCCCTGTGGCAGCGGACAGACCGCATCCTCGACGCCCTCGGCGACCTGGTCCACCCCCTGACGGCGATGTACCACGACGCGAGCGCCGTGGCCCGCAGCGGGGTCGGCCTGCGGGCGCGCCTGGAGCAGGCGTTCGCCGATCCGGCGAACCTGGCCCCCTGGGACCTGGCGCGGCTGGGGGTCTGCGCGTCCCACGTCGACGTCCTGAACCAGTACCGCACCCAGCTGCGGGGCGCGGTCGAGCGCGAGCAGGAGGCCGGCGCCGTGTCGAGCGTCATGGTCCTGCTGCGGATGCTGATGCTGGACCGGATGTACTCCGGCGAGTGGGACGAGGCGCGCCGGCTGGCGCAGCGGGCGCTGGACCTGGCCACCGCGCACGGTCACGTCCTGCTCGCCTACCACGCCCGCGCCTGCCTCGGGCAGCTCGCCGCCCGGCAGGGGCGGCTCGACGAGGCGCGCGAGCTGCAGTCCGCCGTGGACGCCTGGGCGCGGCCGCGCGGCGTCGGCCTGCTCACCCAGATCACCGAGGCGATCGCCACCGGAGCGGCGCTCACCGAAGGCGACTTCGAGGCGGCCTACCTGTACGCCATCGGCATGACGCCACCCGGCAGCTTCGACCGCCACGCCCACCAGATCGCCCCGCGGGCGCTGCTCGAACTGGCCGAGGCCGCGCTGTACAGCGGCCGCCGCGAGCAGGCGCGCCGGCACGCGCTCGCGGCGTGCGACGCGGGTCTGCCGGAGGCGTCCCCGCGGCTGGCCCTGTCCGCCTACGGCGCCCTCGCGATGACCGCGGACGACCTGACGGAGGCCGCGCGGACGTACGCGCGCGTCGAGGCGTACCCCGAGGCTCAGGACTTCCCCTTCGAACTGGCGCGGATCCGCCTGGCGCACGGCATCAGGCTGCGGCAGCTGAAGGCGCCCCGGGCGGCCCGGCAGGCCCCGCTGCTGCTGGCCGCCGAGGAGTTCGACCGGCTCGGCGCGACGGCGTGGGAGAACCGGGCCCGCGCCGAGCTGCGGGAAGCCGGCCTGCCCTCGGGCCCGGCGACCCCGGAACCCGCGGCCCTGACCTGGCAGGAGCGCCGGATCGCCGACCTCGCCGCGAGCGGGCTCACGAACAAGGAGATCGGCGAGCGGACCCGGCTGTCCCCGCGCACCGTCAGTTCGCACCTCTACCGCGTCTTCCCCAAACTGGGCATCACGACGAGGGCCGCGCTGCGCGACGCGCTGAGCCGGCTGCCGGAGGCCGACGGGACCGACGCGGGCGGGTGAGGCGGAACCCGTCCGGCCGTCAGCCCGCCGGGGGCGGTGGCGTCACCAGGCCGCGTCCGACGACCGCCAGGACGGCGTCCGCGGCGGACTCGACCTCCGCGGGCGGCAGCGTGCGCAGCGGTCCGTCGACCAGGAGTGCGCTGAGGCCGTGGACCGCGGACCACGCGGCGTACTGCGCACCGGGGCGGTGCTCGGCGGGCATCGCCCCGGCCTCGACCAGGTCGTCGAGTGCTGCGCCCAGGATCAGGTAGGGATCCGTCCCCGGGTCGGTTCGGTCGGCCCGGACGTCTCGGTCAGCGGTTTCAGCGGGCTCGGTGGATTCGGCAGCCGGCGGTTCCGGCTCGGTCGCGCAGAGCCGCTTGCCGCCCGGCGAGGCTCCGGAGAACGCGGTGCGGAACCAGCCGGGTTCGGTCAGGGCGAAGTCGACGTAGGCGCGGCCGATGGCCTCCAGTCGGTCCGCGGCCCGGGTGGCCGGGTCCGGTGCGGTCGCCCGGGCCGCGCGCTCCAGCATGAGCCGGCCGAGGTGGTGCATGCAGCGCTCGCCGACGGCCGCGATGAGGTCCTCGTGGTCGGCGAAGTGGCGGTAGGCGGCGTTGTGGGACACGCCGGCGGCCCGGCCCGCAGCCCTCAGCACCACCGCGTCCGGCCCTCCGGTGCGGGCCAGCGCGACCCCGGCCTCGATCAGGGCCTCCCGCAGTCCGCCGTGGTGGTAGCCCCGGCGGGGCGCGGGCTCGGCGGTGCTTGTGGCGGTCTCCACGGATTCCATGTTGACATTGTCCACTTTGAGTGGAATCGTCGCAAATGTGCCCACTGTCAACATGCTGCTCCGGCAGTACGGAGGCACCCCATGTCCCTCACAGTTCCCCGCCGGCGCGGCGCCGTCCTCTTCGCCGTCTGCCTGGCGGCCTTCGCGATCAACCTCGACGCGACGATCGTCAACGTCGCCCTGCCGGACCTCAGCCGCCAGCTGCACGCCACCACGCGCGACCTGCAGTGGATCGTGGACGGCTACAACCTGGCCTTCGCCGCGCTCGTCCTGACCGCCGGCTCCCTCGGCGACCGCTTCGGGCGCAGGCCCGCCCTGCTCCTCGGCCTCGCCTCCTTCGCGCTCGCGAGCGCGCTGGGCGCGACGGCCGGCGGCCCCGGCGCGCTGATCGCCCTGCGCGTGCTGATGGGCGCGAGCGCTGCGGTCATCTTCCCGACCACGCTGTCGGTGATCACCAACACCTTCCCGGACCGGCGCGAGCGCGCCAAGGCCGTCGGCCTGTGGGGCGCGGTCACCGGCCTCGGCGTGGCCGTCGGCCCGGTCTGCGGCGGGCTGCTGCTCGCGCACTTCGCCTGGCCGTCCGTGTTCCTGGCCCTCGTCCCCGTCGCCCTGGTCGCCCTCGCGGCCGCGTGGGTCTGGGTGCCCGAGTCCAGCGCCCCGGCCGAGGCGCGGCTCGACCCCGCCGGTCTCGTGCTGTCCTCCGGCGCGATCGGCACCCTGGTCTACACGGTCATCGAGGCGCCGGTGCGCGGCTGGACGGCCCCCGCGACGATCGCCGGGTTCGCCGTCGCGGCCGCCCTGGCCGCGGCCTTCGTCGTGGTCGAGCGCGCCCGCCCCAGGCCCATGATCGACGTGACCCTGTTCCGCACGCCCGCGTTCGCCGCCGCCAGCGGCTGCGTCACCGTCGCGTTCTTCGCGCTCTTCGGATTCATCTTCCTGGTCACGCAGTACTTCCAGTTCGTCCGCGGGTACGGCACCCTGTCGACCGGCGTGCGGATCCTGCCCGTCGCCGCGACCCTCGCCCTGGGCTCGGTCGGCGGTGTCGCCCTCGCCACCCGCGCCGGCACCCGCGCCGTCGTGACGGCCGGGCTCCTGCTGCTGGCGTCCTCGTTCGGGTGGATCGCCGCCTCGCCGACGTTCAGCTCGTACACGAGCGTCGTCGGGCAGATGGTGCTCATGGGCTTCGGGCTCGGCCTGACCACGGCACCGGCCACCGAGTCGATCCTCAGCGTCCTGCCCCCGGCCAAGGCCGGAGTCGGATCGGCCGTCAACGACGCCACCCGCGAGGCCGGCGGCACTCTGGGCGTCGCCGTCCTGGGCAGCGTCTTCACCTCGCTCTACGCGCACCACCTCGCGACCACGTCCTTCGGCAGCCTGCCGCCGGCGACGGCTGCCGCCGCCCGGCAGTCGGTCGGCGCCGCACTCCGGATCGCCGCCCAGTCGCCCGCGGCGTCGCAGCGGAGCCTGCTCGACGCCGTCCGGCACTCGTTCATGACCGGCTTCCACGTGGCCGGCGTCGTGGCCGCGGCGGTCTGCCTGCTCGGCGCCCTCGCCGCACTCGCCCTGCCCGGCGGACCACTGACCGCTCCGTCGCCGGCGGCCGGCCGCACGGCACCGGACGCACTGGCCCGTCCGGCGCTGTGACCGCCCGCGACGGGGGCGGGTTCACCGCCCCCGCACGGCCCGGCGGACGTCCGGGTGGCTCCCGAGGTCTGCTGATCAGCAGTCACCATCGGCTGATCGTCCTATAGTTCTGTCGTTGAACCGGACGGAGGGGAGTCTGTCGATGGGGGACGTCATCACGGTGGATCTCGGCGAGGGCGCGTACGTCCACGCCGAGGTGACGGTGCTGGACCGGGCCGAGGCCGGCGGGGACGCCGGGGTGCGGGACACCGCCGCCAAGGCGCTCGCCGAGCTGCCGCAGCGGCTGGACGCGGTGCGCGAGGTGGTGAAGAGCGTCGGGCGGTGGGCCGCGGACAGCATCGGCGGGACCGGGGCGGCCGTTCCGGACACGCTGGAGGTCGAGTTCGGGCTCAAGCTCGCGGTCAAGTCCGGTGCGGTGATCGGGGTGCTGGCCGAGGCCGGCGGCGAGGCGTCGTTCACCGTCCGGATGAGCTGGGACACCGCCCGGGTCGCGGCGGCGCGGGCCGGCCGCGGGGCCGGGTTCGTGCCGCAGGGCGGCGACGAGCGGTGACCGGGCCGGCCGCGCGCGGTGCCGCGGTCGGGGTGAGGGACGGGACGGCGTTCCTGGGCAGCGGGTTCCTGGTCGCGCCCGGGCTGGTGTTGACGGCCGCACACGTGGCGCGCCGGGCCGTGGACGAGCCGGCCGCGGACGGGTGGTTCGGGCGGGCGCCGGTGGTCCGCCCGGCGCGGCGGTTCCCGGCCGATCCGGGGGAGGGGCGCTTCCACGCCTTTCCGGACCTCGCCCTGCTCACGCTCGCCGTGCCCTTCGAGTCGCCCTCACCGCTCGTCCTCGACACCGACGTCCCGCCCCCGGGCACGGCCGTCCTCGTGGCGGGCTTCACCCCGTACACCCCGACGCCCGGTGTCCACGGGGACTCGCTGCTGCTCACCGTCGCCGGACCGGCGGCCGGGTACGTGCGGCTGACGGGGGACGAGGTCCGGGACGGGTTCAGCGGGGGCATGGTGATCCGGCTGGACTCCGGCGCCGTCTGCGGCGTGCTCAAGGGCAGCCGGGACTTCGACGGCGTGCGCGGCGGCTGGTTCACACCGCTGTCGGCGCTGGCCGACGTGCTGCCCGCGGACGATCCGCTGCACGCGCGGCTCGCGGGACGGGTGGCGGAACGTCCGCTGCCCACTGCGCGCGCCCTGCTGCCCGTCCTGCTCCGAGTCCCGGGCATGGACGACCCGGACTTCCGCCTCCTCGTCGTGCGGACGGCGGAGGAGAGCCTCGCCGCCGGCCCGCTGCACGTCGCCCACCGCCCGCACACCACCGACCACCTGCTGGAGCTGGTGCAGGCCTGCCTGCGGCACCGCGACCCGGCCGCGGCGCTGGCCGCCGTGACGGACGCGCTGGAGCTCCTGCGCCTCGGCGACGCCGCCGTCGACGAGCTGCGCACCCTGACGAGCGACCCGGAGGGCGGTCCGTGAGGGAAATGCTCCACCGGCTCGCCAAGCTGGGCGGCCACCACAGCCCGCCGGGAGCCCCTCCGGCCCCGGGCGGGCCGGGCGGCCGGGCGCCGTGGTCGGCCAAGACGGACGCCGTGCTCCACGCGTTCCTGTGCGAGGTGCCCGACCTCGACCAGCCGGAGAGCCGCCACCTGCTCCTGGCCGACCTGCGGGACCGGCTCGGGCCGTCCGCGCCGTTCGTCGTACCGGACGGCCCGCAGGCGCGGGACCACCTCCTGCAACTGGTCCGCGCCTGCCGCCAGTGGCACGAACCGTTCCACGCGCTCAGCGAACTCGGCGAGTCCCTGCGGACCTTGCGCCCCGGCACCGCCGCCGTCGGATGGCTGGACGCCGCCGTCGACGCCGTCGTCAAGCCCGGACTGCTGGACCCGCAGGCGCAGCTCGTCCTCCTGTGGACGCTGCGCTCGCTGAACCCCCAGCCGAGGCCGGCCCGGGTCCTGCACCTCGTGGAGTCGGCGTGCGAGCCCGGCGAGACCCACCCGGTCCGGCCGCAGGACGGCCTGCCGGAGGCGGTGAGCCGCCTCAACCAGGCCCGGCTGGACGACGGCCCCCCGCTGCTGCTGCGCTTCCTCGTCCGCCTCGCCGCGGCGTGCCCCGGGCCGGAGGCCGTCCTGCTGACCGACCTCGTCAAGCGCCACGCCCATGAACTCGGCCTGACCGAACGCGACTTGGCCGCCCCGGCGCGGCGAGCCCGGGAGGCGGCGGGCCCCGCCCAGCACCACCCGCTGGTCCTGCAGATCACCTTGGACGACGTCTCGCCGGTCGGCTCCGACGCCGAGCCCGTCTACGAGTTCGAGGCCGCCCTCTACAGCACCGACGAGCAGCCCTGGCGCCTGATCTCCAAACGGGCGGGCGACGAACCGCTGCCCCGCTCCGCGCTGGAGCAGCACGGCAGCCGGCACCTGACCACCTGGGGCGAACTGGCCGCCGAGGCGGCGAGCGCCGACGGCCTTCGGGTGGAGTTCCTGCTGCCCTGGTCCCTGCTCGGCCACCCCGCCGAACTCTGGCCGATGGACGAGGACGGCTACCGCGTCGGCATGCACTTCCCGGTCGTGGTGCGCTCGCTGGACCGGATCAGGTCCGCGTTCTGGCACACCGCGTGGAAGAACAAGTGGCGGGCCCTGGAGGCCACGGTGGAGAGCAGCGGCCCCGGCACCGTCGCCGACCTGCCCGGCTGGATCGTCCACCCGGACGGCACCGCCCCGATCGACGCCGAGCTCACCGGGCGCGCCCTGCACCTCGGCGGCACCAAGGGCGACGTCCGGCGCTGGCTGGACAGCCGGCCGCAGACCGCGATCCTCGCGCTGTCCTTCCCGTACGCCTACCACCCGAAGCGGCGCGGGGTCGGGCACCAGGCCGTCAAGGACGCCGTGCGCGAGGGCATCCCGGTCATGATCTGGCGGCGCGACGACACCGGCAGCCCGGCCGAGATCAACGTGCTGCTGGCCGAGCTGTCCGCCACTCAGCTGCCCGCCCTGGCCACCCACGTCCAGCGCCGCCGCCGCGCGGCCAGGGAGGACGACGGGAGCGACCTCGGCCACCACCTCACCCTGCTCTGGGACGAGCCCGGGCACGCCGCCTGGCTCGCCCCGGCCCCGTTCCGCGCCCCCGTCCCCGCCCCGGTCTCCGCCCCCGTCTCCTCGACCGCCCCGTCGCCGGAAGGACCACACGCATGACCACCGCCCCGGACGACACCGGCGGCCCGGACTGGTGGATCTACCGGTCCACCGGCTCCCCGCACGACGGCATCCGCGACCTCCCCGACGCCCCGCCCTGGCGCTCCTTCCGCCGCGAGGACGACGTCGCCGACCTGCCCGCGCCGCCCGAGATGGCCGAGGCCGTGGCCGCGCGCAAACTCGGCCGCGCCCACCAGGCCGCCGCCTACCAGGCCGACGAGAAGGAGATCCACCTCGTCAACATGGCCCTGCACCTGCGCCGCCCGCTGCTCGTCACCGGCCCGCCCGGAGTCGGCAAGTCCACGCTCGCCCACAGCGTCGCGCACGAGCTGCGCCTCGGCCCCGTGCTGCACTGGCCCATCACCAGCCGCTCCACCCTCCAGGAGGGCCAGTACCACTACGACGCGATCGGCCGCCTCCAGGACACCGGACTGCGACCCGCCGACGCCGACGGCCGCTCCCGGCCCGCCCCCGGCATCGGCCCCTACCTGCGGCTCGGCCCGCTCGGCACCGCGCTGCTGCCCTGGGACCGGCCGCGCGTCCTGCTCGTCGACGAGATCGACAAGGCCGACCTCGACCTGCCGAACGACCTGCTCACCGTCTTCGAGGAGGGCGAGTTCGTCATCCCCGAACTCAGCCGCCTCGACGACGAGGAGGCCCGCGTCATGACCGCCGACGACGAGGGCTGGGCCCCGCTGCACCGCGGCCGGGTCCGCTGCACGGAGTTCCCGCTGGTCGTCCTCACCAGCAACGAGGAACGCGAGTTCCCGCCCGCCTTCCTCCGCCGCTGCCTGCGCCTGGAGATCCCCCGCCCGGGCCCCGACAAGCTGGCCCGCATGGTCGCCGCCCACCTCGCCGGCCCGACCGCCGTCCCCGCCGCGGTGCGCGAGCAGCTGATCGCCCGCTTCCTCGCCAAGCAGCACGAGGAGGGCGCCGACCTCGCCAACGACCAGCTGCTCAACGCCCTCCTGATGGCCTCCCGCGGCCTGTGGGACGACGAAGCCGGACGGCGCCTGGTCGACCGCGACCTCCTGCGCTCGCTAGAGGAGCGCTGACCCCACCGTGCCCGCCACCCCGGTGCCCGCCACCCGCGTCCCCCCGGAGCTCCTGCGCCAGCTCGGCCGCCTCCTGACCGCCGACGGCGCCGAGCCTGCGGGCAGCACCGACCCGCGTGACCTGGCCGACGTGCTCTGGCTCGCGCGGGCCTGCGGGCTGCGCCCGGACGCCCCGCCGGACGTGCCGCAGGACCGCCCGGTCGCGGGGCTGGCGCTCCCGCCGCTGCCCGCCGTCGACCCGGCCGCGGACGAGCAGGCCACCGCGGCGTGGAGCGCGGCGCTGCGGGCCGCGGTGGACCGGGCGGCGGCCGAGAGCGGTACGACGCCGCAACCCGTTCCGCCGGGTCCGCCCACTCCCCGACCCGCCGAGCCCGAGCCGGTGATCCCCCTCCACCTGCCGCCCGCACCCGGCCCGCCGGCCGCGAGTGCCGCACCCGCCGCGACCGTCCGCAGCCCCGCCCGGCCCGCACTCACCGGCACCCTCGCCCTCTCCCGCGCCCTGCGCCCGCTGCGCCGCACCGTCCGCTCCACCCGCGAACTCGTCCTCGACGAGGAAGCCACCGTCTCCGCCTCCGGCCAGGCCGGGCTGCTCCTCCCGGTCTGGCGCGGCGCCCCCGAACGCTGGCTCGACGTCGACCTCGTCATCGACGGCGGCCCGACCATGGCCGTCTGGTCCGCCCTCGGCGACGACCTCGGCGCACTGCTGCGCCGCCACGGCGCGTTCCACCGCGTACGCGTGTGGTCCGTCCACGACCGCGACGGGGCGCCCGCCCTGGCACCGCGCGGCGCGACCGCGCAGGGACGGGAGTTCGGCCTGACCGCCGACCCGCGCGGACGCCGCGTGATCCTGCTGCTCACGGACGGCGTCGGCCCGCTGTGGCACAGCGGCGCGCTGCCCGCGGCCATGCGCGGGTGGAGCCGGCACGCCCCGGTCACCGTCCTCCAGGTGCTGCCGCGCCGCCACTGGCACCGCACGGCTCTACGGCCCGTCCCGGCCCGCGCGCGCCTCCGGCCGGGGGAGCGGCCGACGGTCGTCCACGCGCCCGAGGACGACGGGTGGGGCGCCCCCGGGACGGCCTGGGCCGGCGTCCTGGAACTGCGGGCGGACTGGCTCGCCCCCTGGGCGCGCATGCTGTCCGGACGGGCATCGGACTGGACGCCGGCCCTGGCCGTGCCGCTGGACGGGCACGCGACCGGCCCCGAGCCGTCGCCGCCCGCCGACGAACCGCCCGCCCACCTGCTCGCCCGCTTCCGGCGGGAGGCCTCCCCGACGGCGTACGAACTCGCCGGCCTCCTGGCCGCGGCGCCCCTCAGCCTGCCGGTCATGCGGCACGTGCAGGCGGCGATGCTCCGCGACTCCTCCGCCATGCACCTCGCCGAGATCTACCTGTCCGGCCTGCTCGAACGGCGCTCCCCGGTACGGCCCGGCGAGGACCCGGAGACGGTGCTGTACGACTTCCGCCCGGGCGTGCGGGAGCGGCTGCTCGGCACGCTGACGCGCAGCGAGTCCGCCCAGGTCCTGCGGGTGCTGGCCGGGGTGTCCCAGTCGGTGGCGGGCGCGTTCGGCGGCACGCTCGACTTCCGCGCCCTGGCGGCGCTCGCCGACGCCGGCTCGGGCACCGGAGCCGGACTGCCGGCGGAGAGCGTCCCGTTCGCCGAGGTGGCGGTGGAGGTGCTCCGCGGCCTCGGCGGCGCCGACCGGGCACTGGCGGAACGGCTGGCGGTGAGCCTGCCGGCGGGGGCGCGGGCGGCCGGGGAACGGGTGGCGGTGGAACCCCAGGCGGAAGCGACGCCGAAGAAGCGGGCCCGGAAGCGGGAACCGGACGCGTCGCCCATGGTGATCCCCGGGGCGGCGATGGAATTCGCCGCGTGGTTCCCCGACCTGAACGGTGCGGACGAACCCCGCCCGGAACGGCGCTGGTGGCAGCGGCGCAGGCCGGCGGGCGGGGAGACCGCCGTGCCCCCTCCCGACGCGACCCGGCCGGCCTGGAACAACCTTCCGCCCGACCTGCCCGACGTGACGGGCTGGGAGAGCCGGCTCGTCCAGGTCGAGCGCATCCTGCATCCCGACGGCTCCGCGGCGGGAGCCCGCCGTACGGTCCGGCCGGCCGGCCGTTCGCTCTGTGTGCTGCAAGGCCCGAACCACACCGGCAAGACCTCCGTGGCGCTCGCCTACGCGCACCTCCACCTCGCCGACTACACGATGGTGTGGTGGGTGGACGGCCGCAGTCGCGACACGGTCGCGCGGTCCCTCGACAGCCTGGCCGCCGTGCACGGCGCGCCGCCGGGAAGCGACGTCACGACCGAGCGGAACCGGTGGCTGACCGAGCACCCGGGCTGGCTGATCGTCATCGACGACCTCGGCAGGGACTTCCCCGACCACGAGCGCTGGATGGCCGGTACGTCACCGCGCACCCTGCTGGGTGACTGCTGGCCGCCCGACGGCTACGGCAGCGTCCTGATCACCTCCCGCGTGGTGACCACCGAACGCGCCGTGCTGGACGGACACGTCCTCCAGTTCCCCGCCTACCAACGGCGGTCCGAGCCGCGCTCCGCGGCCTCCACGAAGGCGGCGGAGGACGACCTCGCCGCCCTGCCCGACGTGCTCTCCCGGGCCACCGACACCGCGGTAGCGCCGAGGACCGGGGCCGGCCGGGAACCGGCCCGGCCGGCACCCGAACCACCGGTCGACTACGGTCCGCTGCTCGCCGGACTCGGCGGCGAGGCACTGGACGCCCTCGCGGTCTGCGCGTTCCTGGACCTCGCCGGAATATCCGTGGAACTGGTCAACCACGGCCTGCGCGCCTCCCACCGGAGGGGAGCGTCGCTCTCGCCCGACGCGTTGGAGCAGGTGTCCGCCGCGCGGTTGCTGCGGCTCGTTCCGGACGGCCGCGGTTCGCTGTCCTTCCACATGGCGGTCGGCCTGCAGCGCGCCGTCCGGGCGCGGATGACGTCCGACGAGCGGAAGGAGTGGGCGACCACCGCCCTCCGCGCCGTACTCGAAGGCTTCCCGCCCGACCCGACGCCCCGCGAGGGCTGGGCCGCCTGCACGGCTCTCCTCCCGCACGCCCACACGGTGCTCCAACACCCGGCACTGGAGGGCGACGTGGTGCAGCCCGCTGCCGAGCTCCTCTACCGGCTGGCGAGGTTCCGTGCGGCCCAGGGCGACTACGACGCCGCCGAGGCGTACCTGCGTCAGCGCCGGACGCTGGTCCGTGGAGCGCCGGGCACGTCGGTGTACGCGGTGGTGCTGATGGCCGGCGTCCTCTACGGTGCGGGCCGGTTCGACCAGGCCCTCGAAAGCGTCGAGGAGGCGCTCGCGCTGCCCGGGGGCGGGACCGTCCGCGCCCGCCGACTGGCCGCCGCCATCCACCGGGAGCGGTACCGACTGGACGCGTCCAGAAGCGAGTTGTCCGCGGCGGCCGAGACGATCAGGTCGGCCCGCACCCCGGCCGTGTCCGACCTCCTCGTCGAGGCGGAGGTCCACCGCGAACTCGGCCTCACCGAGTTGGAGGCCGGCGAGCTGGACGTGGCCGAGACCCACCTCGAACACGCCTGGACCGGGCTGCTCCGCTTCGGCTCGGACCTGCCGGCCGGCGCGGAGGTGCTGGAGGTGGCGATCCGGCAGGACCGCGCCCGGCTCTCCCTCCTCCAGGACCGCCCCAGCCTGTCGGCCTGCGAAGTCCTGGCCGCGGCGATCCGCAAGGCCGGGACCGGTCAGGACGTCGAGGGGCTCGACGTGATCATGGCCGCCAGCGAGACGCTGGTGGACGTCATGCGCGAGTACCTCGACCAGCTGAAGTCCCGCTGGGAGGCCAGTCCGGAGACCTACCAGCAGCTCCGCGTCCGGCAGTTGGCGCAGATGGCGGCCGTCGCCGACGCGGTCCTGGCCTACCGCCGGGAACGCGCGGAGAAGCAGCCCCACCGCCTCGCCGTCGCGCTCGACATGTACGGCATGGTGCTGTCCGCCCTCGGGCGGCACGACGAGGCCGAGGCCGCACTCGACGAGGCGGCGGTCCTGCACCGCCGGGTCCACGGAGAGAGCCGCCCCCACCCCGCCCTGGGAGAGAACCGCTGGCGCCTGGCCCAGGTACTGGCGGCGAAGGGGGACGGCGAGGAGGCCGCCCGCCTGGCCGGCAGCGCCCACGAGTACCTCCGTGAGTGCCTCGGCCCCGACCATCCCCGCCTGCGCCCGATCGCGCGCTTTACCGGCGCCGGATGAGGTATTCGGAAATTGACCGGGAGCAGTCATTCGATGCCAGTGATGAAACGTTTCTTCAGAAAAGGGGTCGGGAGAAATTCCTGACCGAGTATCAGAACGATATCGATGACTCCCGAGGGGCGCGCACATCCGCCGGAACCCTGACACTTGGCGCAGGGTTCCGGCGTCCTTCCGAGGAGTGGCAGAGTGAGCGACCCGCAGGACGCATCCGCCAGGCCGAGGCCTGAGGCAGGTCGGTTCATGCCGACGGACGGCGCCGGTTCGGAACAGCAACCGATTCCTGTGCCCGGCATGCAAGAGCTCCGTGACGTATGAGGTTTCCGGGTTCGCCTTCCTGGACGCGGCCGTCGGAATTCCGGGCGATGCGCAGGGAGCGGCCGGGAAAATCGCCACCTTGAGGGGAACGGATGGCCGCCATGAAGGAAACCGCACTCAGGGCGCTGGGCAGAGCCGTGGCCGGCACCGCAGTCCTGGCCCTGCTCGCGGCGTGCTCCGGCACGCCGCTCCCGGCACCGGCCGGTGGCCCCGGGGCGGCCGGAGGCGCGGCCGCGCCGAGCCCGGCGGGCGGGTCGGGCATCGAGGGCCTCGTCCTGCCCCGCGGCGGCCCGGCCGCGACCCCGAAGGCCGCCGGGCTGCGCGGGCTGACCGCGGCGCAGATCCTCACCGAGGCCGGGACGAACTCGGACCAGGTCACCTCGTACCGGAAGAAGACGGTCGAACACGCGCTGTCGTCCATCGGCAGCAACCCCGTCTCGTACGCCGAGGGGGTCTGGGACGTCCACGTCACGCCCGTCGGCTGCGCGGGCACGCTGACGGCGACGCCCGCCCCGAACGGCGGCGCGGCGGCGGTGCCGGAGGTGGTGGAGGCCGTCCTGATCGGGGCCGACGAATGGGTCAGGTCCAACGCCGCCGGCGCCCGGGACTGGACCCCGGACCTGCCGGCGGACCGGGTCGGCACGTGGGTCAAGCAGACGTCGGACGCGCCCACGAGCCCGCTGGACGCCGACGTCTGCGATGCCGGCGGCGACGGGTCGAAGACGGACCTGAGCGACGTCGGCACGGTGACCGCGGGTCCCGCCGTGACCGTCGACGGCCAGGCCTGTCTGACCTTCGCCGAGGCGGAGAGCGGGGCCGTCTTCGCGGTCACCGACACCGACCACCCGTACGTCGTCGCCGCGCAGCTCGCGGCGCTGCCGGGACAGCCCGGGCCGGCCGGCACCGCCCCCGCCGGGGTCCAGCCCGCCATGACGACCGTGGTCAGCGAGATCGGTTCGGCGTACCCGATCGCCGCGCCGCCCGCCGACCAGGTCTACGGCGGCTGATCACTGCGGGCGCCGCCGGGGCCGGGGCCGGGAGTCGGGGCCCCGGCGGCGGCGCGCCGGCCGCGGCTTCTCCTCCGGGCGTGTCGGAGACCGCCGCAGTGGGAAAACGGCTCGTTGCCACCCGTTGTCCAGGGGGCGGGAAGGAGGCGGCGATGCACGGGCGTGCGCTCTCGGCGCAGGAGCGGCAGGTGCTCGCGGAGATCGAGGCGGGGCTGCGGGCGACGGACGGGCGGCTGCACCGTCGGCTCAGCACGATGAGGCCCCGGATGTCGCCGTGGTTCCCGGGGGTGGCCCGGGTGGCCGGGCGGGTGCCCATGACGGCGCTGATGGTGCTGGTGGCGCTGTCGTTCATCGTCCTGCGCGCGAGCATGCATGCCCCTTCGGCCGTCGACCTCACGGCCGTCGGCCTCGTGTGGGCGGCGGTGCTCGTCCTGCTGTCCGCACGCGTCGTCGCCGGCCGTCGCAGGCGGCGGGGGCGCTGACGGGCCGGCGCGTCAGCGCTCGGGAACCCGCCGACGACGGGTGGAGCGAAGGTCGCTGACGACGGGTCGTTCCGGCCGCCGCGAATCCCGCGCGTGTTCGGCCGCCTCACCCGATCCGGCGAACCGGGCGGTGCGGTGCGCCGAGTCGTTCGCGGGGGGCTGGATACTCCGGGATCACGTGCGTGCCCACCACATCGTGCCGGAGGGGCCGCCGCACGCCTCCACCCCCGTCCGGAAGGACCTCCGTCATGCACCCGATCCCCGGCCCCGGCCGCCCCGACGTCGAGCAGGCCGCCGCCAGGTCGACCACCGCGACCACCGTCATGCCGCCCCCTGCCTTCGTGCCCGATCCGGAGGAGGCCGGAGCCGACGGGTACACGTGGCCCGGGCTGGACGAGGAGTTCACCCGCGAGGTCGTCGCGATCGCGCGGAAGTCCGAGGGGCGCGAGCTGGCCGAGTCCCAGGTCTTCGAGATCGTGCGGGCGCAGCCGCAGGCGCAGGGGCTGCCGCTGCGTCTGCGTTCGCACCTGCGTCGCGAGCTGGACGCGTTCGTCGCCTCGTACCACCGGGTGATCGAGACGGTCGTGGCCGCCTGGGAGCACGACCGCGGACTGCGCGAGGTCGTGACGGTTCCTCAGGCCCTGCACGATCACGTGGCCGCCGCCCGCGACACGCGAGTGCACCTGCTGCGGATCGACCTGTTGCCCCAACCCGACGGCACGCTCCGGGTGTTGGAGACCAACGCCAACTGCCCCGGCGGCCTGCCCGGCGCCGGCCGGGGCCGCACGGCCTGGCGGCCGCTGCTGGACCGGCACGGCATCAGCCTGCCGCCCCCGCTGCCCGCCGACGACCCCGCCTGGCCGGGGAGTTGGCTGGTGCGCGTCGCCGAGCAGCACACCGGCACCCGCCCCGAGACCGTCGCCCTGCTCTGCCCGGACGGCAGTTACCGCGCCGACACCCGCGACTACGACACCGCCCTGATGGCGCTCGGGGTCCGCGTCCTCCACGCGGACCCGCGCGAACTCGTGGCCGACGGGCGCCACGGCGTCACCCTGCACGGGGAACCGGTGCGGCACGCGTTCGCCAAGGTCGGCATCCAGGACCTGCTGCGGATGGGTGACGGAGCGGCGCCGTACCTGGAGGCCGTGCGCGAAGGCGGCCTGTTCGTGCAGAACGGGCTGCGCGGACGCCTGATCGGCGACAACAAGCTGTGCCTCGCGGTGCTCTCGGACCCGCGCTTCGCGCACCTCTTCGATCCCGCCGACTACCGGCGGGTCCACCCCGCCGTCCCGTGGTCGCGCAACCTCGCGCACTGCGACGCCGCGACCCTCCGCGCCGTCGTCCGGGACCGCGAACGCTACGTCCTCAAGCGGCCGTTGGACACCCGCGGCCACGGTGTGGTGATCGGCCGGGAGACCGCCGACGGGTCGGCCTGGGAGGCGGCCGTCGGCCTCGCGGGCGCCGAGGGGTGGCTCGTCCAGGAGTACGTGACCAGCCCCCACCTCCACGGTGTCGTGGACGGGCCGGCCCCCCGCCACGACGTGGCCCTGGGCGCGGTCGACGGCCGTCTGGTCTCCGCCTTCGCCCGCGCCAGCCACGGGGAGCGCCACAACGTCGCGGGCTCCGGGCGGCCGCACCCGGTGTACCTGTGACCCGGGCGCCGGGGCCTCCGCTCCGGCCGGCGCTCACGCCTCCGCTCCGGCGGGTGCTCACGCCTCCGCGAGGCGTCTGATCCCGTCCAGGGTCGTCCGCATGCCCTGCCGCAGCATGCCCAGCCTGAGCGCCATGATCTCCTCCTCGCGCCCGGGCTCGGCGGCGATGGCCCGGCTCAGGTACGAGCTGCCCGCGCCGAGGGTGACGGAGTGCCGGAGCCGGGTGCCGTCGCCCTCGGGTTCGAGGTCGAGCCGCCAGCGGGCCACCGGCCGGTCGAAGCCGCCCTTGAAGCCGCGGACGTCCCAGCCGATCGCGCGCTCCGGCCGGTGGTCGGCGATCCGCGAGACGGTCTCCCACTGCCCGAGGAGCTCGTTGCGGTTGCGGCCGACGAAGGTAGCGCCGACGGCCGGCCCGGTGGCGCCGTCGAGCCACTCGGCCTCGTACAGCTCCCCGCCGAACCTGGTCGGCACGGTGATGTCGCTGACCAGGGCCCAGACCCTCGCGCACGGCGCCGCGACGTACACGTCCAGTTCGACCGTCGGGCCGTCCACCAACCGCACCATCGTCGTCCTTCTTCCCCTGCCGCACCGTTGCGACGTCGGCCACCCTAGTGCTGACGGGCGGCGCGGCTCTACCGATCGGTAACCGGTTTCGCGCGGACGGCCCGTCCCGCCGCCGTCCGCGGTTGGCCTGCGGGGCGGGCCCGTTGGGGTTCGAACTGCTTCCGTGCGACGTGGTGAGGGCCCCGGGGACGGGTTGTCAGAGAGGCCTGCCAGGATGCTCCCATGCTCGTCACCCATCCTGACCTGGGCCTGGCCCGACCCCTGCCTCCACCCGCGCTGAGCGGGGAGTTCGAGGTGCACCTCACCGTGGAGCCGGGCGCCGTCGACGCGCTCGCCGAGTGGGCCGCGGCCAACGGCCTGACGTACACGCACATCCTGCTCGCCCGCGGCGCCGCCGTGTCGCAGCCGATGCTCAACCTCCGCGCCTCCGGCACGCTCGACGAGGTCGCCGCCGCGGCGGCCCGCACGGCGCGGCGCCTGACCGACGCGGGCTTCGCCGTCCTGCGGGCCAAGGTCGAGGCCACGCCCTGGGCCGACGGCGTCCCCGCGACGGACGGCGAGGCCGCGCAGCACGGGCCCGGGCGGTACTTCGAGCACCACGTCAAGCTGCTGCTCGTCCCCGGCGAGGACACCGTCCGGCTGGCCGCGCTCGCCGTGCGGCACGGCGCGCACCTGTCGCGCAACGCCCGCCGGGTGCGCGCGGACGGGCTGCGGGAGCAGTTCGTCACGCAGCGCTGCCGCCTGGTGGGGCTGGCCACGGCCGGGCGGCGGCTGGACGCGCTGCTGGGCGAGCTGGCGGTCGACGGGCGCGAGGTCGTCTCGGTGGAGCGGGAGTTCGTCGCCGTGGACAGTGACGAGGCGCTGGACAGCGGCTGGATCACTCAAGAGCAGTGCACCGAGGGCCGGAGCACTGGTGGAAGGGCCGCCGGGGGCCGGGTCGCCCCGCGGCGCGCGGAAGGAGCAGCACGATGACCGAGGACCGCACCGCGACGTGGGAGGACCTGCCGTACGGGCCCTGGGAGGACGTGGTGCTGCCGAAGCAGCCGCCGTCCGAGGAGGTCCGCGCCGAGCAGGACCTGCCCAGGAGCCTCCGGCCGATCGACGACGAGACCGTCACCCAGCAGCCGGTCTTCGACCCCGCCCTGGCCGGCTACGCCCGCGCGCTGCGCCCCAGCGAGCCCGCCTTCGCCGACCCCGCGGTGGCCGCGCGCTGGCTGGCGGCCCGGCGCGAGGCGCTGAACACGGTGCTGTCCGCCGTCGCCCGCTCCGCCTGGGCCGAGCACCTGGTGCTGCGGGGCAGCGTGCTGCTGCGCGCCTGGTACGGCGAGGAGGCGCGCGAGCCGGGCGATCTGGACTTCGTGGTGCGGCCCGTGGAGTGGCAGCTGGAGGACGAGCGGACGGGCCGCATGCTCGACGAACTCGCCGCCTCCGCCGACGAGTCGTCGTCGTCCGGGGCGGGCGCGTGCGGCGTGCGCCTGCACGCGGACCGGGCGGTCGCCGACGAGATCTGGACGTACAGCCGCGTGCCGGGCCGGCGCCTGGTCCTGCCGTGGACGGCGCCGGGCGTGCCCGAGGGCACCGTCCAGCTGGACTTCGTCTTCACCGAGCACCTGCCGGCCGAGCCGCGGCAGGTCGAACTCCCCGGCGTCGACGGCCCGCTGGTCGCCGCCACGCCGGAGCTCTCGCTGGCCTGGAAGATCCTCTGGCTGATCTCGGACAACCACCCGCAGGGCAAGGACCTCCACGACGCGGTCCTGCTCGCCCGCACGGCCCGGGTCCCGTACGAGCTGCTGCGCGACGTCTTCCTGCGCTCGGAGGAGAACTGGGCGTGGTGGCCGGTGCTCCCGGACGCGATCGCCGAACTCGACGTCGACTGGGACGAGTTCGCGAAGGACCACCCCGCCTTCACCGAAGCGGTCGAGGCGTACCCGGCCGAACTGCTCGTCTCCCTCGCCCCCACCTTCGCCGGACGCGGCGAGTACGCCCTGCGCGCGCTGTGGATGGCCCCCGTGGTGGACGGCCTGCGGGAGCTCATGGCCCGCGAGGGCCTCGACGCGGTCCTCCGGCACCTGAGCGAACGCCGCACCCGGCCGGAACGCCTCCTGATGGTGGCCTCCGAGTTGCTCGACGGCGACCTTGAGCGCGCCCACCAGGCCGTGATCACCCACCTGGACGACCCGGCGGACCCGCGCCTCAAGAAGCTCCAGGAGACCTGCACCCGCCTCACCGCCGACCGAGCGGCCCCCACCGCTCCGTAAACCGGTGGCCGGCGCGGTGCGCTGCGGTGAATCGTCAGGGTGTTGACGTGTTGTATATCCGCCCCTGCGAGCGTTCGGACGCCCTGTCATACCTGAGCAAGGAGCGTCATCGGTGTTTCGAACGACCATGGTCCGCACGGCTGTCACCGGCGCGGCCGTTTCACTCTCGGTGCTGGGAGCCCTCGCCGTGGGCACGGGGGATCCCGTACGGCCGACCTCGCCGGCCCCGGCCTGCGACGGGTCCGCCGGCGTGTACTGCGCGGCAGGGCACATCATCTGGAACGGGACGGGGCTCCTTCCTTCTCCCGACCCGCAGCCGTAAGGGTTTCGGCGGCGGTCGCCAGTGCGGTGAGGAGCGGTTGCGCGTCGGCCGTCGCCCGAGGGCCCAGCCGGCCGAGCAGCAGGCGCGCGCCCGCCTCGTGACCCCGGGCCGCGCCGTGGTCGCCGCGGGCGGTCAGTGCGTGGGCCAGGACCAGGTGGGCGAGGGCGCGTTCGCGCTGTCGCCCACCTTCGTCCGCGAGGTCCAGGGCCCGCTGCGCCTGGTGGACGGCCTCGTCGGCCCGCCCGAGCAGGCGCAGCACGTCGGCCAGGCGGCTCCGGGCGGCCGACTCGCGGTCGAGGTCGCCGGTGAGGCTCGCGCCGTCGATGCAGGAGCGTAGGTGTGCCGCGGCGTCGTCGAGTCGCGCCGACTCCTGGTAGGCGAGGCCGAGGACGTAGTGCACGTAGGCGGTCATCGCGGGGTCGGCCGCCGCGCCCGGTGTCGCGAGGATGCCGCGGCAGGCCGATGCCGCCCCGGCGGCGTCACCGCTGCGGACCCGGGAGAGGGCCGCGTTCGCGCTGCTCGCCACCTCGCCGGAGTGGTGCCCGAGTTGTCGGGCGATGGCGGCCGCCTCGTCGAAGGCCGTGATCGCCTCCTCGTGGCGGCCCTCGGCCTGGGCGATGAGGCCCTGATCGTTGAGGGCCTGCCGGAGGATGGCCCGGTCGCCGGCCTCCCGGCAGGCCCGGGCGGCCAGTCGGGCCTGGGCGTCGGCCTCGTCGAGCCGGGCGTGGGCCAGCAGGATCGTGCAGAGGAGGAAGCGCGACCGGCCCTCCGCCGTGCCGGCGTGGTCGCGGCCGTGGTCGCCGCACGCGACCGCCGCGTCGACGAGCAGGCGGGCCGCCTCCTCGGCCCGGCCGCCCAGGGCGCCGAGGCCGAGCGGGGTGAGGGCGATCAGCAGGTCGATGGCCGCGCGCAGGGCGGCCACCGGGAGCAGGGGCACCGTCGCGACGGCGGCTGCGAGCGCCACGGCACCGGGGATCTCGGCCCGCGCCCATCGGCGGGCGTCCGCCGGGTCGGTGAAGTCCCGGGCGGCGGCCGACGGCGGGCGCGGCGAGCCGAAGACGTCGGCGACCGGGTCTCCGGGAACGGCGAGGGCGAAGGCCGTGCGGGCGCAGCCGAGCAGGAGCGCCAGCAGCCGCTCGTGGGCGGCGGCCCGTTCGTGCTCGCCGGTCCGCAGCGAGGTCCGGCGGGCGAAGGCGCGCACGAGGTCGTGGTAGCGGTAGCGCCCGGCGCCGATCGACTCCAGCAGGGCCTGGTCGACCAGTGCCTCCGCGAGGCGCTCCGCCTGGTCCTCCGTCAGGCCGAGGACTGCGGCCGCGGCGGCCAGGCCGATGTCGGGTTCCACCCAGGCGAGCATCCTGAACGCCGTTGCCAGGGGCGGCGGAAGCAGCCGGTAGCCGACCGCGAAGACCTGCTCGATCTCGACGTCTCCCGTGCGGAGCGCACCGATCCCGTCGTCGGCCAGGTGCCGCACGAGGTCGGCGATCGGCTGGTCGGGCTCGGCGGCGAGCCGGGCCGCCGCGATCCGTACGGCCAGGGGGAGCCGGCCGCAGGCCTCGACGAGCAGCGCGGCCTGGACGCTCTGCGCGGACCGGCGCGCCCTGCCGATCACCGCGTCCAGCAGCCCGAGCGCCTCGCGCTCGCTGAACACGTCCAGCGCGATGTGCAGCACCGACGGCACGCTGTTGAGCACCGCGCGGCTGGTGACGACGACCGCGCAGTCCGGCGATCCGGGCAGGAGGGGCTGGATCTGGGCGTCGTCGCGCGCGTTGTCGAGGAGGATGAGCAGCCGTCGTCCGGCGGTGGCGGTGCGGAAGAGGGCGGACCGGCCCGCGAGGTCCTTCGGGACGGCGGCCTCCCGGACGCCCAGCGCGGTGAGGAAGTCCGCGAGGATGTCCGACGCGCTCGCGGGCACCAGGTCGGCGCCGCGCAGGTCCGCGTACAGCCGGCCGTCCGGGAAGTCGGGGCGTACGGTGTGGGCGGCCCGAACGGCGAGGGCCGTCTTTCCGACGCCGCCCATGCCGGTGACGGTCACCAGCCGCAGGCCGGGGCCGGTCCGTTCGGTCAGTGCCCGTCCGATCCGGGCGATGTGCTCCTGCCGCCCGGTGAACTGGGCCGGGGGCGGAGGTAGTTGGTCCAGCTGAACGGGCCGGCTGGGTGCGGGAGCGGTCCTCGGCCCGGCGGGGGAGTCCGCATCGAGTTCGTGGCACAGGGCCGATAGCTCGGGCCCCGGTTCGAGTCCCAGGTGTTCCATGAGCCGTAATCGGAGCGCGTCGTAGACCGCGCGCGCCTCGGGCATCCGGCCCTGTCGTTGTAATGCGCGGATGAGCAGCCCGTGCAGGCGCTCGCGGAACGGATGGGCGGTGGCCAGCGCCTCCAGCTCCGGCAGGCAGCCGGAGGGGCCGTCGAGCGCCACGTCGAGGGCGAGCCGCTCCTCGCGCAGGGCGAGGCGCAACTGCGACAGCCGTTCGCGCTCGCGGCGCATGAGCGGCCCGGGCAGGCCGGCGAGCGGCTCACCGCGCCACTGGGCCAGTGCCTCGGTCAGCATGTCCCGGGCATCCGCGGGCCGTTCGGCGGAACACTTCCCGGCCTGCTCCTTGAGGCGCCCGACCCGCCACAGGTCCACACGGTCCGGTTCGACCGCCAGGCGGTACCCGCGCGCCTGGGACAGCAACACCCTCGGCGAGTCGCGGACGGGCTCCAGCAGGTTCCGCAACCGCCACACGTAGGTCCGCAGGGTGACGTCCGGCGCACCGGACGGCCGTTCGCCCCACAGCCCGGCGACCAGCTCCTCCACCGGGACGACCGTGTTCGGCCGCAGCAGCAGGGCGGCCAGCACGGACCGCTGCCGCGGGCCGCCCAGCGCCACGTCCGCACCGGCGCGCCGCACGCGGAGGTCGCCGAGCAGCGCGAAGCTCGGCCGGTCCGGATCACTGCCTGGCCGCACGGCGGTCCCCACAATCTGACGCAGCGTCGGATGCTGCCCCGGGCGCCCATCCTCGCTGGCGCGGCGCCTGGTTCGCAAGGGAAGGATCCGTGCGCAGGTGCCGGGTGCCGCCTGCGGGTTCCCGGGGACGTCCGTCCCCGGGAATCCGTGCGGGTCAGTACCGCTTGATGGCGGTGAGCCAGGCCTGGTTGCCCTGGGCGACGCCGGCGTAGCTGCCCTGCCACTGGCGGGCGGGGGCGCCGTTGTCGGTGCGCCAGTCGGCGATCTCCAGCAGCTTGGCGGAGTTGAAGTTGGCGATGCCGAGCTCGCCCCGGTCGCCGAGGGTGCCGACGTAGTTCCAGTGCTGGTTGCCGCCCCAGGAGCAGTCCCACTGGCGGGCCGGGGCGCCGTCGTCGGTGCGCCAGTCGGCGATCTCCAGACACTTGCCGGAGTTCCGGTTCACCAGCTCGAAGCCGCCGTCGTCGGGCACGTAGTCCCAGATCTGGTTGGCGCCGCCGGTGCAGTCCCACTGGCGGGCGGGGGCGCCGTCGTCGGTGCGCCAGTCGGCGATCTCCAGGCACTTGCCGGAGTTGACGTTGACCAGGGTGCTGGTCGTCGGGTTGCCGAAGCTGCCGCCGACGGCGGACGCGGAGGTGGCCGGCACGGCGGCGGCCAGCGTGAGGGCGGCACCGGCGGCGACTGCGGCCGTACGGGCGCGGGGGAGGGCGTTGCGGATGGTCAAGAAGGACCGGTCCCTTGCACGAGGAGCAGGAGCAGGGGAGGCGGGCGGACGCGCACGCGCCCCCGATCCGCGTCGGCCCGGCCCCGGTACGACACCGGTGTTCCGTTCCCCCTACGGTTCGGACGGGTGTCCGCACCGCCGACGCGCGTGAATCGTACGCGGGTGCGGGTGAACGGCGGGCCAAGAATCGATCAAGGACGGGAAAGCCCGGTCGGGCCGCGCGGACGTCAGGTCTTCGGGGGCTGCGGCTGGGCGTCCGATCGGGACGGGCTTGCCGGTGACGGCATCGGTCAATGGCCGTGTGCCGAGGGGTTGGTGAAGGACGGTCTTGACCTGCGCGTATCCGCCGTCCTCGCAGCCGACGTCCGGGCCCGAGGCGTCCCGGCGGCTCAACAGCAGCGTGACCTGGTCCGCCGTCTCCCGTGCCACCAGGTCGGGCTTGTAGTCGCAGCCGCCCCAGCCGACATCCACGGTGATCGTGCGGTCGTCCGCCAGGACGGTCGGGTTCCACGCGTTGAGGCCGCCGCCGGCATTGATCCGGCCGAGGACCGAGGCGTCGCGCCGCGTGTACGGAAGCTCGTGGTAGGAGAACTGGTCCCACCACGTGTAGTAGCCCCCGGCCCCGAGCCCGATCAGCCCCACCACGGCCAGCCAGCGCTTGCGTGTCGTCGGTTCCACGTCCGCCCCTCCCCCTGTTGCGGATCATGGTAGTCCGGCCGTACGTACTCGCCGAGCGGTGGGCGGCACACCCTGCCGCGGTCGCCCGTACGGCCGTACCCGACCGATCCCTTCGGTCCGGTGTCGGAGCTCGCCGTGATGCCGTTGTTACTCTCCGGAGACTTGCCGCGCGGGGGAGCCGGTCACCGACCAGAAGCGAGGGAACGTGGACATGGCGAGCGTCGGCTCCGATCCGGCTCTGGCGACCCCCGCCGCACGGCTGGTCAGTGTGTGGCGGCAGCGCGACTTCCAGGTCCTGTGGTCGGCGCACACCGTGAGCGAGTTCGGGACGCGGATCACGTTCTTCGTCATTCCGGTGCTCGCGCTGACGACGCTCTCCGCGTCGACCGGCCAGCTCGGGCTCGTCTCGGCGATGGAGACCCTGCCATTCCTCCTGGTCGGCCTGCCGGCGGGCGCGCTGCTCGACCGGTGGGACCGCCGGCGCGTGATGGTCGTGGCGGACGTCGGCCGGGCCGTGGCGATCGTCGTGCTGCCGGTCGGACACCTCGCGGGGGTGCTGAGTGTGCCGCTGCTCTGTGCGGTGGGGTTCGCCATCGGGCTGTGCACGGTGTTCTTCGACATCGCCGACCAGGCCTTCCTGCCGACGGTCGTGGCGCGCGAGCAGACCCCGGACGGCAACAGCAGGCTCGAATTCTCCCGCTCGACGGCGGAGTTGGCGGGGCCCAGCATCGGTGGACTGCTGCTGCAGGTGGTCACCGCGCCGCTGGTCCTGGTCGTCAACTCCGTGAGTTACCTGGTGTCCGCGCTGTTGCTCTGCCTCATCCGGATTCCCCGGACGCAGGTGTCGCAGCCCGCGGTCAGGGCCTCGATGCGCAGCCAGATTGCCGAGGGACTGCGGTTCGTCTTCCGTCATCGGACCCTGCGGTCCCTGGCGCTGGCGACGGGCATCAGCAACCTCGTCGGGCTGGGCGGCGCGCTGGGGGCGGTCCTGACCGCGTACGCCCTGCGCGACCTCGGGCTGTCGCCGGGGGAGCTGGGGTTGGCCCTGAGCGTGGGCAACTGCGGTGCGCTGCTGGGGGCGGCGCTCAGCAGCCGGCTCATCAGGCTCGTCGGGCTCGGTCCGGTCCTGGTCGCGGCGAAGTCGATGTCGGGGATCGCCGTGCTCGTGCTCGCGACGGCGGCGCCGGCCCGCGCGGTGCTCACGCTGAGTGTCGCGACCGGCATCATGGCGTGCGGCATCACCGTCTACAACATCAGCCAGGTGAGCCTGCGCCAGGCCATCACGCCCACCGGCCTGCAGGGCCGGATGAACGCCTCCGTCCGGTTCGCCATCTGGGGCACCCGCCCGGTCGGGGCCCTGGCGGGCGGCTACCTCGGGTCCGTGCTCGGCACGCGCCTGACGCTGTGGACGATCGCCGGGATCGGCCTGCTCTCCTGCCTGCCGCTGATCGCGACGGAGGACGTGCGGACGCTGCGGGCCTTCCCGTCCCTGCTGCTCGACTGACCGGAACCACGGCCTTTCACAGCTGGGCAAGATCCCCCGGCGGTCTTCCGGTGGCGGTGACCGCCCAAGCGGCCTCGATCATCCGGAAGACCTCGTCGACGACGGCCTCCGGGTCGGCGGCCTCGCGGGCCAGCGAAAAGGCGCCGATCACGAACCTCGCGATCGCCCGGCAGGCCGTCGCGGTCGGCACCGGCCCGGGCTGCGGCCGCGACCGGGACTGGGCGGCGATGGCCGTTGCCAGCGAATCCGCATGACGCAGCCTCATCGACTCCTCGTACGCCCGCAGGGCGGGTGACTCGTCGATCATGCGCCAGACCGGGGCGGCGCCGTCCGCCGTGCAGTGCCGCACCATGGCGTGGATCTCGCGACGCAGCGCGGGGACGAGCGCCTCGTCGGGCGAGCGGTCGGTGACCGCCTTGGTGAGGCGCTGCTCGAAGTCCTCGTCCTGCTCGAACACCAGGGCCTCTTTCGAGGCGAAGTGGGAGAAGACCGTGGTGACGGCGACGTCGGCCTCGGCGGCGACCTCGCGGATGCCGACCGCGTCGTAGCCGCGGTCCAGGAAGAGCCGCAGGGCGGTGTCGGCGATCTTCTGACGGGTCGCGGCCTTCTTGCGCTCCCGGCGCCCGGTCTGCCCGGTCCGCCCGGTCTGGGCAGTCGGCTCGGCTGGCTCGGTCATGTCGTGATGCTACCAGGCATGAAAATGAAACAGTTCCAAAATCCTAACCGTTAGTGTTACGGTCGGCCGCATGAAGAACATGAAGAAGGTGAGCTTCGCCGAGTTCGGCGGCCCGGAGGTCCTGCACCTGGTGGACGCCGAGGAACCCCACGCGGGCCCCGGCCGGATACGCATCGCGGTGCGGGCGGCGGGCGTGAACCCCGTCGACTGGAGGATCCGCGAAGGTCAGGTCCTGGGGGCCCATCCGACCCGCCTGCCGTCCGGCGTCGGGCTGGACGCCGCCGGGGTGGTGGACGAGGTCGGCGAGGGCGTCGACGACGTCGAGGTCGGCGACCACGTGTTCGGCGAAGGGGTCGACACCTACGCCGAGTTCGCCGTCCTGTCCGCCTGGGCCCGGATGCCCGAAGGGCTGACGTTCGAGGAGGCGGCGGGTTACCCCTCCGTGGTCGAGACCGCGCTGCGCATCATCCGCGAGGTCGGCGTGCGGCCCGGGCAGACGCTGCTGGTCTGCGGCGCGTCCGGCGGAGTCGGATCGGCGGTGCTGCAGATCGCCCGCGACCGCGGCATCGCGGTCATCGGCACGGCCGGCGCCGCGAACCAGGACTACCTGCGCGGCCTGGGCGCCGCCGCCACGACCTACGGCCCGGGCTGGGCCGAGCGGGTGCGGCGGCTCGGCCGGGTCGACGCGGCCCTCGACCTGTCCGGCTCCGGCGTGATCCGTGAACTCGTCGAACTGACCGGGGACGCGCGGAAGGTGGTCTCCATCGCCGACCTCACCGCACCCGGGCTCGGCGTCCGCTTCTCCGGCGTGGCCGGGAGCGTGCCCGACGCGCTCGCCGAGGCCGTCGACCTCATCTCACGGGGGCTGCTCCACATCCCGGTCGACAAGGCGTACACCCTCGCCGAGGCCGCCGCCGCGCACGCGGACAGCCGGGCCGGGCACACGCGCGGGCGCCGGGTCCTGGTCGTCCGAGGCGACTCACGCGCTGTGTCCGTTCCCGCCGATCGAGTCGCTTGACTTCAAGTCGACTTCAGGTACGAGACTGCACGACATGCCGAAGAACACCGCAGTCATCGACGACCTGACCGACCCTCAGCGCACCGACTCCCTCCCGCTGGCCGACACCGTGCTCGACGAGATCGCCGGCCGACTGGTCGGCGGAGCGACGGTGGTCGGCATCGGGGAGTCCACGCGCTTCTCGCGCGAGACCTTCGGGGTGCGGGACCAGCTGTTCCGCCGGCTCGTTCGGGACCACGGCTTCCGCGCGCTGGCCGTCCAGGACGACGCGGGCGCCGCCGCAGCCCTCGACGCGTACGTGAGCGGGGGAGAGGGCTCGGCCGCGTCCGCGCTGGCCGGGGCCTGGCGCCCGTGGCGCACCGCCGAGATGGTCGCCGCCCTGGAGTGGATCCGGGCGTTCAACCGGGACCACGCGGACGATCCGGTCCGGATCTTCGGTGTGAAGCCGCTCCAGGCGGTGCCCGCCGACTACGACGCCGTCCTGGAGCACGTGCGGTTGGTGGCGCCGGAGCGGCTCGCGGAGGTGGCGGCCCACCTGGATCCCATCCGCACCGTCCACGAGATCGAGGAGCACGTGCAGCGGGCGCGCGGCGTCCACCCCGGCCGGCCGTTCGTCGAACACGCCCGTGACGCACTCGAGTTGGTCGAGTCCACTCCCGGCGCCGACGACGCGTCCGCGAGGATGCGGCTGATCGTGGAGTACCACGAGCGCAGCGTCGCCGGGCGCGGCAACTACGCGGGCGAGGCCGAGGTGTGGGCCGAGGCCGTCGCCGAGGCCCAGGGCCGGACCGGTGCGCGCACCGTCTACTGGGACGGCATCGCGCACACCTCGGCGGGCGAGGCCGTGGTGGGCCTGGCGGCCGAGCGCGGCTCGCAGGCCGGCGTCGGCAGCCTGCTGCGGGAGCGCTACGGCCGGCGGTACGTCTCCGTGGCGATCGGCTTCCACCACGGGGACCTCGGCGTCGCCGTCGTGCCGGGCCCGGCCGCGGACTTCGTCGACGCGAGGCTCGGTGAGACGGGCCTGCCCGCGCGCTGGCTGGACCTGCGTGACGAGGACGTGCGCGCGCAGTGGGACGGACCGGCGAAGGCCCGCGTCGTCAGCGGTGTCTACACCCCGGAGCGCGACGCCGCCGAACACCTGGCCGTCGCCTCCCTGGCCGACGCCTTCGACGTCCTCGTCCACATCCGCGAGGTCTCCCCGGTGCGCTGGCTGCCGTGAGCCCGGCCGGGACGGAGGGGCCTACCCGGCGGCCAGGATCCCGGCGACGGCGTCGATCACGGCGGGGTCGGTGAGGAAGTCGTTGTGCTTGAGGCATGACGTCTCGGTGTTGGCGGCGCCGTTCAGCGGGGTGCTCGCGTTGGGGAGGATCTGCTCGTCGCAGGGGGACCAGAAGGTCCAGTAGTGGACGGGGCCGGGCGTCTCGTCGTCCCGGTTCAGGTTGGTGACGACGTACGAGCCGGGCGTCATGTCGCGGCAGCCCTGGTCCCACGCGGCGCAGAGCCAGGCGAGGCCGGTGCCGTGGTTGGGACCGGCCAGGGAGATCCAGTTCGCGACCGTGCGTGCGCCGTCGCCGAACTCGACGTACCAGCGGCTCGGCAGGCTGCCCAGGCTGTGCGCGACGATGTCGACCCTGGCCGCGCCGGTCTTCTGGAGCACCTGGTCGACGTAGGCGGAGAGCCGGCCGGCCAGGACCTCGTTCGTGGACCGGGAGGTGTCGTACGACCAAGCGAAGATCCGGTCGGCCGGGAAGCCCTTCGCCTCCAGGCCGGAGATCGTGGCCCGCCACACGCCCGGGTCCGCGTTGCGTCCGTGGACGAGGACGACCGGGGTCGCCGGGCCGGCGTGGGCCGACGGGGCGACCCCGGGTGCCGCGAGCAGGAGCACGGACACGGCGGCAGTGAGGGCGGTGGCGGCGCGGCGCATGGCGTGTCCTCCGGTGAACGTCGGCGGGGTGACACAACTCCAGTGCAGGCCAACGATGTTACGTCACAGTACGTCCGAGAGGAACGTCCTCAGCCGCGGGCTCTGCGGCGCGCCGAAGACCGCCTCGGGCGGGCCGGACTCGACCACGACGCCGCCGTCCATGAAGGCGACGCCGTCGGCGGCCTCGCGGGCGAAGCCCATCTCGTGCGTGACGACCACCATCGTCATGCCCGCGCGGCCGAGGTCCGCCATCAACGAGAGGACGCCCTTGACCAGTTCCGGATCCAGCGCGGAGGTGGCCTCGTCGAAGAGCATGACCTGGGGGTCCATCACCAGGGCGCGGGCGATGGCGACCCGCTGCTGCTGCCCGCCGGAGAGCCGGCCCGGGCGGGCGTCCGCCTTGTGGCGCAGCCCGACCAGGTCGAGCTGGCGGAGGGCGGCCTCGGTGGCGGCGTCGCGGGAGAGGCCCTTGAGCTTGCGCAGGGGGAGGGTCAGGTTGCGCAGGACGCTCATGTGCGGGAAGAGGTTGAACTGCTGGAACACCATGCCGACTTGGCGGCGCAGCCGGTCGGGGTCGCGGCGCAGCACGCTCTCGCCGTCCAGCAGGACGTCGCCGCGGTCGGGCTCGACCAGGCGGTTGACGGCGCGCAGCAGCGTCGACTTGCCGGAGCCGGACGGCCCGATCACGCAGAGGGTGTTGCCCCGGGGGACGTCCAGGTCGACGCCGCGCAGGACGGGGTTGCCGCCGAGGGACAGGTGGAGGTCGCGGGTGGCCAGGCTGACCGGGGAGAACGCGGGGGTGGGTCGCTCGTCAGGCACGGGTCGCTCCCTCGGGCGCGGTGGTCGACAGTGGCTCCCGCAGCGCTTCCCGGGCGGGTGCCTCGGCGGGTGCCTCGGCAGGTGTCTCGGTGGGTGCCTCGGCGGGTGCCGGCTCGGTGACCCGGCGACCGTTCCGCAGACGGCGGTCGATCACGTTGACCAGGTGCGTCAGCGGCACGGTGAGCAGGAGGTAGAACAGCCCGGCGAGGACGAGCGCGGACTCGTTGCCCGTGGTGGCGGCGGCGTCCTGGCCGATCCGGAACAGGTCCCGCTGCCCGGCGGTGAGCCCGAGGAAGTAGATCAGGCTGGAGTCCTTGATGAGCGCGATGAGCTGGTTGACCCAGGCGGGCAGGACGCGCCTGATCCCGAGCGGGACGATGATCAGCCGCATCGCGGCGCTGTACCGGAAGCCGAGCGCGCGGGCGGCCTCCAGCTGGCTCGCCTCCACGCTCTGGATGCCCGAGCGGAAGATCTCGCCGAAGTAGGCGGCGGCGATCAGCGAGAGCGCGAGGATCCCCAGCGGGTACGGGTCGGGCCCCCAGATGCGTAGTCCCTGCGGGGCCAGCCCCACGCCGATCAGCAGGATGGTGACCGCGGCGGGGAGGCCGCGGAACACGTCGGTGTAGGCGCGGGCCGGCCACCGCAGCCAGCGGGTCCGGGAGATCCCGGCCACGGCCAGCAGCAGGCCGAGGACGGTGCCGATGACGGCCGAAGTCGCCGCGAGGATCAGCGTGTTGGGGACGCCGGTGGTGAGCAGGTCGGAGATCGCCTCGCGCATCGATCCCCAGTTGAAGAACGTCTCCGCCAGCGTGCCCAGCTGGTCCACGTCGATCTCCTGATTGGTGAGTAGGGCCGGATCGGCTGGGGGTCAGGGCGTCGCGGACGCGGTGGGGGCGGCCGGCGTCGACTGGCCCGCCGTCGCGCCACCGGACGCCGTCCCGCTGCCGGGGTGGAAACCGTCGGGCACGGCGCGGCCCGGGTAGTACTGGTCCTGGAGGCGGTTCCAGGTGCCGTCCGCGATGACCTCGTCGAGGCCCTTGTTCAGGGCGGCGAGCAGCTGCGGTCGGTCCGGCGCGACGGCGAAGGCGGTCGGCGAGGGGCTGAGCTGCTTCTGGACGAGCAGCACCTTGCCGCCGCTGTCGTTGGCGCTCTTCTCGCCGATCTCGGCGGGGGAGATCCAGGCCTCGGCGGTGCCGGTCTTCAGCTGGTTGAGCGCGCTGTTGTAGTCGGGGACGCGCACCGGGTTGAGGTTGCGCTTGGTGGCGTAGTCGTCCTGGACGGTCCCCTGCACGACGACGACCCGCTTGCCCGTCAGCTGGTCGAAGCTCGTGACGGACGAACCCGCGGGCACGTCGAGCCCGAAGTAGCCGAAGTCGTAGCCGTTCGTGAAGGCCACCGTCTTCTTGCGCGCCTCGGTGACGGTGATGGACGAACTGCCCACGTCGAACTTGTGGTTGGCGACCTGGGACAGCAGGGCCGAGAAGTCGGTCGAGGCGAACTGGACCTTCAGGCCGGCCTTGGCGGCGACGGCGGCGAAGAGGTCGTTGTCGAAGCCGGTGAACTTGCCGTCCTTGAGGTAGACGTTCGGCGGCGCGTCCGAGAGCGTTCCGACGTGGAGCGTCCCCGGCTCGGTGAGCTGGTACGGGTTGTCGGCGGACTTGGCGCCGGACGACGCGCTGCTGCTGCACGCGGTGAGGGGCACGAGGGAGGTGAGGGCAGCGAGGGCGGCGACGAGGACCCGGCGCGGGCGCATGGTGGCTCCAGAAAGGCGGTGGCGGTGAAGGAGGCGACCGTCGGTGAGCGGTGCCGAGACGGCGGTCCCGGCCCGGTCGGGCCGGTCGCGGGCCTCACCGCGTCGGTCGAACGATTGACCTGATCAATATCCGCCATGATCGTTGCCGAGGTGTTGCGGCGGTATGAAAGCTCCCCGGGCCGCCCGCCGGGCACCCGTTGACGCCGTCGGCGCAGTCCGGCTAGCTTCCACGGCATGCAGCAGCGCTCCATCGCCCTGACGACCCGCGGTCACATCGACCTCCTCCGGGTCTGTTCCGCTGCCTGTCGCTCCTGCTGAGAGCGCCCCGCCCGCCTGCCTCCACGGCCCGATCCGGCCGAGCCCATCGGCAGCCGTTGCGTGTAGTCGGCCCTCCCCGTCCGTGCACAGTCGAGGCGCGCTCCTGCCGTGCGCCGGACGACGACACCATCCCGCTGCGCCCCCCGAACCACTCCGGAGCATCCACCGTGAACGTCCACCTCCACTGGTTCCTGCCGACCGGCGGCGACGGCCGCGGCCTGGTCGACCGCCACGCCTACGCCAGCAACCTCGACGGTGCCGCGGGGAACGCCGTCCCCGGCCGGGCGGCCGCCGCCGTGCGCCGGCCCGACGTCGAGTACCTCGCGCAGATCGCCAAGGCCGCCGACCGGCTGGGCTTCGAGGCCGTGCTCACCCCGACCGGCACCTGGTGCGAGGACGCCTGGCTCACCACGGCCTTCCTCGCCCACGAGACCGAGCGCCTGAAGTTCCTCGTCGCCTTCCGCCCCGGCTTGATCTCACCCACCCTGGCCGCCCAGATGGCCGCCACCTACCAGCGGGCCACCCGCGGCCGGCTGCTGCTCAACGTCGTCACCGGCGGGGACGCCGACGAGCAGGCCCGCTTCGGCGACCACCTCGACCACGACGGCCGCTACGCCAGGACCGACGAGTTCCTCACCGTGGTGCGCGGCGCCTGGAGCGGGACGCCGTTCGACTTCGCGGGCGCCCACTACCGGGTCGCCGGTGCCCACGTGCCCGTGCCGCCGACGCCGGCCGTCCCGGTGTTCTTCGGCGGCTCCTCGCCCGCCGCGGGGCCGGTCGCCGCCAGGCACGCCGACGTCTACCTGACGTGGGGCGAGCCGCCCGCGCAGGTCAAGGAGAAGATCGACTGGATCCGCGGACTCGCGGAGGCCGAGGGCCGGGAGATCCGCTTCGGCATCCGCCTGCACACCATCTCGCGCGACTCCTCCCGCCACGCCTGGCAGGAGGCCGAGCGGCTCCTGGACGACATCGGCGACGCCGAGGTCGCGCGGGCCCAACACCTGCTGGGCCGCAGCGAGTCGGTGGGCCAGCAGCGGATGCTGGCCCTCCACCGGGGCTCCCGTGCCGAGCTGGAGATCCACCCGAACCTGTGGGCCGGCGTCGGCCTGGTCCGGGGCGGCGCGGGCACCGCTCTCGTCGGCAGCCACGAACAGGTCGCCGACCGGATCGAGGAGTACCACGCCCTCGGCGTCGACCACTTCGTCCTCTCCGGGTACCCACACCTGGAGGAGGCCTACTGGTTCGGCGAGGGCGTCCGCCCGGTGCTCCAGTCCCGCGGCCTGGTCGGACCCCTGCCCGGCCTGGTGTGACGCGCTATCCAGCGCACCTCGCCGCCGTCGCCGGGGCTCGTCGACGTTCGTAGCGGATCTGTGGTTCCGCACGCCCTGGCGCAGTGGTCCATGGGAAGGCCAGGGGGGCGTCACAGCTCCCGGCGCATCAGGACGCACATCGTCTCGTGGCGGCGGACCGATCCGTCGGGCGCTTCCTCGTCCCAGGCGTCGGTCTCGCGCCCGTAGGCGGCGTAGCCCAGGCGCTCGTACAGGGCGCGGGCCCGGGGATTGTCCTCCTCGACGCCGAGTTCGGCCCGGCGGAGGCCGCGGTCCCTGATGCGCTGTTCGGCGGCGCGGATCAGGAGCGTGCCCAGGCCGCGGGACTGGAGGGCGGGGAGCACCGCGAGCTGCCAGATCGTGCCGGCGCCCGCAGCGGCCCGGTAGTCGACGCCGCCGATGGCCACCGGGATGTCCACGGGTGTGCAGACGGCCAGGTAGTCGACGTCGCCCGCCGCCGCGCGCAGCAACTCCCGTTCCACGCTGCGCAGATGGAGGGTCGATCCGGACCACGTGCACGCGGGCAGGTCCTCCGGGCGGAGGTCCCGCACGCTCACGGGCACGGCGATGGTCGATGCGGCGGCGGACAGGTCACGGGGGAGCGGCTGGTGAGGACCCATGCGCGGAACCGTACTCCCGTCGATCCGCCGTCCGCAGGCTGGTTTCCCTTGACCTCAAGCCCACTTGAAGGGCGAGGGTGGTGCGCATGAGTCACGAAACGAGTACCGAGAACCCCGATGTCAAAGCCATCGCCGACGTCGTCGCCACCGTCGAGCGCACCCAGCGGGCCAAGGACGTGGACGGCTTCCTGGCCCTCTTCCACCCCGACGCCCTGTGGACCACCGCGCACGGCAGGGTCCTGCTCGGGCGCGAGGCGATCGCCGGGTTCACCCGCGCGGTGCTGCCCGCCGACGACTGGGACGGGCAGGTGACGTACGAGGTGGCGCACGTGCGGTTCCTGCGCCCGGACGTCGCTGCCGTCAAGGTGCGCCAGGTGTACCGGTCGGCCGACGGCGATTCCGACGGCGATTCCGACGGCGATTCCGAGGGCAGCCCGCTCTACGTCATGACACGCGGCGCCGACGGACGGTGGCTCCTGCACGCCTGCCAGAACACTGCGGTTCACGCGGGGTAGACGGCCGGGTGCACCCCGGCCCCGCACGGGGGTCGGGACCGGGGCGCGCCCGCTCGTGTACGGAGGCTTCCTGCGGAGGTCACCGCGGCGGGTGCCACACATGGGTGGGCAGGGCGTCGGCCAGAGTGTTGAAGAAGCGCTGGTCGCGCCAGGCGTCCCGGTTGCCGATGACGAACAGACGGCGGCGCGCGCGGCTGACCGCGACGTTGAGGAGATTGGGCCGGGAGGCGGCCCAGCCGCGTGCCCCGGGGTGCCGGGGATCGGTGCCGAGCACCAGGATGACGACGTCCGACTCCTTGCCCTGCGTCGTGTGGACGGTGCCGACGCGCGTACGGTCCAGCAGGCCGCGGGTGACGCGCTGCGCGCCGGCGACGACGTCGCGGAACGGGCTGATGACGAAGATGTCGTCGGCGGAGACCCCGCGGTCGAGGAGCTTCTCGACGATCTGCCGCAGGGCCCGCCCCTCCTCCGGGATCCAGTGGCCCTCGGCCTGCGGGGAGGCGACGTCGACCCACGAACTGCCCGCGTACGGGAACGCCCCGCGATCAGGGGTGCCGTGGACCATCAGGCCGTCGTAGGCGATGGCATTGCTGACCGCGAACATCGGGTCGTCGCAACGGCGGTGGACGCGGAGCGGCGCGCCGACCCACACCTCGGTGGAGCCGTCCGGGAGTTCGGCGGGCAGCGTCGTGCCGTACCGGTTGGCGCGGTCGGCGACCCGCTGGACGGACGTGCGGCTCGGCGCCCACTCCTCGTCCACGCCGAAGTCGCGGCGCAGCGCCTGTTGGGCCGTCCAGGGCAGGACGACGACGGGCTCCAACTGGAGCGGGTCGCCCACGACCACGCTCCTCCGCGCCCGCCAGAGCCCTCCGACCGCCATCTGCGGGGTGGCCTGCCCGGCCTCGTCGATGAAGAGCCAGCCGAGGGACTCGCGGCCGAGGCCGGAGAAGACCCGGTCGAGCGAGGCGAACGTGGTCGACACCAGGGGGACGACCAGGAAGAGGCTCTGCCACGCGGCGCGGCGGGCCTCCTCGGGCACGGTCTTCGGAGCGGCTCCGGAGACCACGTCCATGGCGGCCCTGAGGTTGGCGCGCATCGTCTTCGCGGTGCACCGGAGGAAGGCCTTGTGGACCTCCATCGCCGCGAAGAACACCTCGGTCCTCGCGGCCGTGATCTCCTCGTCGGCCCACGGGGACGAGAGCTCGCGGCGCTCGGACTTGGCCAACAGCTCGGGGGAGGGCACACGGTCGCCCCAGCGCGCGCGGGCCGTCGCGAGAGTGGACTCCAGCCGCTCGGCCCGCTCTACGGCGTCGGCACGCTCGGTGCGGTGGTGGTGCAGTGCGGTGTCGGCCAGGTGTGCGGCCGATCCTGCCCGCTGTTCGGCATCCCTGGCCCCGTCGGCGGCGAGCCGGGCGGCCTGCTCGCGCTCGGCGAGCGGCGCGTCGCCCGCGTGCCAGTCACGAGCCGCCCGGCCGGCGGTGAAGAGGCTGACGGTGAACCCGGGGCGCCGCTCGAAGTGGGCCTGCCGCTCGCGCTCGCAGTCCTCCAGGCGCCGCTGCGCCTCGGCTGCCGCCCGGGCGGCTCCGGCAAGGTCCTCCTGACGGTGTCGCAGGTCCTCGGCCGTGGTCCGGACGGCGCGGGCGGCGGCCTCGGCGGCGGCCCGCGCGGCGGGCAGGCCGGACAGGGCCTCGGCGGCCTCCGCACGCTCGGCGCCGAGCCGTTCGACGGTGGCCAGCGCGCTGCGGAACCGGTCGACGGCCGTGCGCCACACGCCGCTCTGCGGGGAGGCGGCGTACTCGGCCATCAGGTGCTGCAGGCCGCGCCCGGTGTCGATCCAGCCGTCACGCCGTGCGGTCCGGCCGGCGGACGGGCGGGCGTCGGCCCGCGGGCCACCATCGGGGCCGGGGCCGGGGCCGGGGCCGGTGCCGGTGCTGTTGCCGTTGCCGGGTCGGGTGTCGGACGCCTTCTCCTGGCCCCACCAGAAGCGGGAGACGAACTCACCGCGGTTCCTCTTGCTGCCCAGCCTCGCCGCGATGGCACCCCAGGCGGGCTCGCCCTTGAGCAGGCGGGTGGCCTGCTCGGCGAAGTAGTCGGCCTGGGCGTGCCAGTCCTCGTGGACGGCCCCCAGCGAGGGGATCTCGGTGGAGATGTTCTCGACGGCGCCGTTGTTGGCGGAGGCGACGACCATCTCGAATCCCGTGAGCTCCGGGCGCAGCTCCCTGACGGTGCGGGAGTACTCCCCGGACTTCCACTGGTGCGTCGTGTCGCTGAAGGCGGCCGACGGCAGCCGGAGCCGCGCCAGCCGTGTCGCGCGCTCCACGACGAGGTGGGCGACGATGTCGCGCAGCATCGTCGTCTTGCCGGTGCCGGGTGGGCCGTTCACGGCGAAGACCCCGGCGGAGTCGGTGAGTTCACCCCCGACGAGGTTGACGGCGAACTGCTGGCTGAGCGCCAGCGGGTACTTCGTACTGGCCGGCCAGCGGCCGGGCGGGGCCGCGGCGGGACTCACCCGGAGGAGCGCCTGCTCCGGCTGGTGGCGGAGGTCGATCCGGTGCTCGGGGCGGAAGGCCGCGGCGGGCGCGAGGTAGGTCCCCAGAGCATGGCCGGGATCGTTCAGCGCCAGGTCGCGGGTGACGCGGTCGAGGTCGGCGGCGATGAAGCTGTTGAGGAAGTCCTGCTGGTCCACGTCGTCGGCGCGGTCGGACCGGACCTGTACGCTCCTGACCCGGACGGCGAACGGCGCCAGGTCCTTCGCCACGGACCAGTCGTCGGCGAGGTCGGAGGCGAAGCCGAGCAGGTCCGCCGCCGTGATGTGACGGGTGCCGACCGGGCTCTCCGACCCGTCCGCGCCGTCGTCCGGTCCATCGGTTCCCTCTGCGAGGAGGGCCCGCGCTGCGGTGAGCGCCTCCGCGGCCGGAGCGCCGTCCGCCGCGAGCACCGGTACCGGGTCCTCGCCGAGTTCACCGGCCCGTGCGTGCCAGGACTGGGCCTCCCCGTCGAAACCGTCCAGCCAGCCCGGCCGTCCGGGCCCCGGGCGGCGGGCGCGTCCGGTCGCCCAGGCGCAGGTGGAGAAGATCGGGGAGTCGAGGAGCAGGCGGCCCTCGTCGTTGACGGTCAGGGCGAACAGCGCGCTCTCGCCGGCCATGCGCCCGTCGTGGTCCTCGTCGTCCTCGCCGAAGACCTCCAGGAGGGCGTCCCGCACCGCGCTCAACGGGAAGACCCCGCCGTAGACGACGTGCTGCCAGGTGAAGCCCGGTTCCAGCGGCAACCGGCGCAGCGGATGGCCGTCCTGCCAGGGCAGCGGCCGATCCGGTGAGACCTCGTACACCCGCTCGCGAAGGGACGCGGCCGGTACCTTCTGCGGGCTGAAGAGCTCCACCGCCCGCCAGTACCCGACCACCGCCGCCCTACGCCGACGCTCCGCCGTCATGGCATTCCCCCCGCAGCTCCTGGTTGCTCACCTGCTCATCGGCGACGATCAGCCTACGGAATGCCGGGGCACCGCGGGACACCTCGGGGCACGGCGGCAGTCCGCCCGTCGGCCCGGCGGTGACGAACGACGGCCGGCGGCCCGCACTATCGTGCCGACGTGACCGACACCGCGCAGCGTCCGCTGCTGTTCCTCGACGTCGACGGCCCGCTCATCCCGTTCGGCGCGGCTCCGCAGGAGTATCCGACCTACGCGACGGGCCTCGGGCCGGGGGCCGACGCGAATCCGCTCCTGAGCAGGATCAACCCCGAGCACGGCCACCGGCTGGCCGCGCTGCCGTGCGACGTTGTGTGGGCCACGACCTGGATGGCCGACGCGAACGAGTGCGTGGCCCCGCTGCTCGGTCTGCCGCAGCTGCCGGTGGTGCCGTGGCCGGAGCCCTCCGACCTCGACGACCAGGACGAGCGGGACGGCCTGCACTGGAAGACCCGCGCCGTCGTCGACTGGGCGGCCGGACGCCCGTTCGTCTGGGTCGATGACGAGATCACGGACGCCGATCGGGTGTGGGTCGCCGCCCACCACGGCGGTCACGCTCTCCTGCACCGCGTCGACGCCCGCCGCGGGCTGACCGACGGGGACTACGCGACTCTCGACTCCTGGCTGCGGAACCTGCCCTGACAGCGACGTCACGGCGTCTCGGCGCAGGGCCGTCGCGGCCCGGGCGCATCGCGCGTAGACCATGCGCGTAGACACTCCTTGACCTGTGGGGTTGATCGCCCCATCTGGCCGCACGAGTGCGCACGCTGCTTGAAAGTGACGGTCTTTCACAGCAGTCCCGCCGAGAGCTGGAGTCTGTGCACGACGGTCTGCGGGTAGGCGGCTACAGCAACAACCGACCCAACAGCGAAGGACAGCGATGACGGACGACAAGCAGGCGAAGGGCACCGCGGGCTACCTGTTCGAGGCGGGCATGCTCAAGCGGGCGAAGCGCTCCGGCTGGTGGATCGCTGGGGTCAAGGACCCCGAGACGATTGCCGAACACTCGTTCCGGACGGGTGTCGTCGGCGCGGTGCTCGCGATGATGGAGGGCGCCGACCCCGCCAAGGTCGCCCTGTTGTGCCTCTTCCACGACACCCAGGAGACCCGGGTCGGCGATATCCCGCACATCGGCCGCCGCTACCTCACCGCCGCCTCGAACGAACGCGTGACCGCCGACCAGGTCAGCGCGGCTCACCCTGCCGTCGTCGCCGGGGTTCAGGCAATCGTGGAGGAGTACGAAAACGCCGAGAGCCCGGAAGTCATCGTCGCCCACGATGCGGACAAGCTGGAGTGCCTGATTCAGGCCGTGGAGTACCGCGAGCAGGGGTATCAGAACGTTCAGCCGTGGATCGACAGCAGCCTCGGCAGCCTCAAGACCGAGTCAGCTCGCACCCTTGCTGAGGCCGCACTGACAATGACGTCCTTGGAGTGGCAGAGGGTCTTCCTCGGGTGACGCTGCCGGCACCGGGCGAAAAGCAGTCCGCTCGGCAAAGTGAGTTCATCGCCATGGCAAACGGCATGGACGCTATCCGCGCTCGGCTTGGCCTGTAGGCGCTGGCCGTCTCGCTCGCACCCCCGCCTCGTTCTGGAGGCGGGGGTGCTGGGGTTTTTGGGCTTGTCTCCGTCAGCGGTGCGGGTTTGGTGTCACCCGGTACTTCTCCTCTTCCTCCGGCGGCGGGAGTGGGACGGCGATGGACGGCTCGATGCCGGCCGCGGCCCGGAGCCGGTGGCCGTACCCCGGCTGGAGGGTGCCCGGCGGGGCGCGTGAGGTCGATGTCTGCTCCTGTGCGGGCCCGCTCGGCGCGCTCGCGCTCGTCCGGCTCGGCGGTCACCCCCGTGTTCGGCCTGGCCGCCGGCCTCCAGGCCCTGGCAGCCTGTCGCCCCCTCCGGGCGACTCGTCGTCGCCGCGAAGTTCACGCTGGACCCTGCGAACGGCGCGGATCGCGACGACTGCCGCCTCGCTGAGCCGCGGGATAACCCGAAGCAGCACGAACCGAAGGCCCGCAACGCCTGTACCGAGAGCAACCAGCCACTCAGGGACTCTCACCGACAACTCCCTTTGATAGGGCAGATCGGGGGAGGTCCCTGTTTTTAGGCAGGCTCGACCCGACCTACCGCAAGCGGTAGATGAATCGAGACCTGCCGGTGCAGGTGCTCGGAAAACTCGCTCAAGCTGGTGAAGTCGAGGCTTTCCGGTGCGGGTTGAGCGTCAACCCCCGCCCAGCCGCTGTCAGTACACCGGTACTCAGGCGGCTATGCGGGGGGTAACCCCGGGTGTATTCCCTTGCACCCGGGGTTGCGACGTACCGAGAGGTGCCAACCTCTCGGCAGTAGCTTCATGGCCTTCCGTCAGATATGTCAAACCGCCTGGAGGCATCCCCCTTTGACCACCCCGGACTTCGCCGACCTGAAGGCCGAGGCTGAGCGCAAGCACGGAGGTAAGGGCCTGAAGTTCGTCGCATCAACGTCCACCTCGGATGCAGAAGGCGTCGGCGGCGCTGAAGTCCGCCACCGCCGCCATGCGCTCCGAGTTCGGGGGCGCGGTGCGCGACGTCACGGCGTCTCGGCGCAGGGCGAGCGCGGCCTGGCCGCATCGCGCGTAGACCATGCGCGTAGACACTCCTTGACCTGTGGGGTTGATCGCCCCTACGGTTCGTGGATCACGCAGACCCCACGCCGGTTCGACGGGCGAGTCGCGCCCTCCCGGCCTGCGGGAGAAGGAGCAGACCCTCATGCCCGAGAGCACCCTGACGTCCCGTGCGCGGAAGGTTCCCACCCTCGCCGTCGGCGTCGTCGTCGGCGCGGTGGTGGCCGGCGGCGGGCTGGCCGCGGCCGATGCCGCCGCGCCCCGGACGGACCGTCAGATCACCAACATGACGGACGAGGTGGCCAGGATCAAGGCGTACTACGGGGACACCGTCGACGCCAACGGGGAGCACTGGCCCTCCCCGGACAGCAACTACGCCGCCCAGGTCAAGGGCGTCGAGACCAAGGCCCGGAAGTACCTGGCGCAGCAGATCAAGCACGACCGCGACGGCAGGAAGGCCATCGTCCTCGACGTCGACGACACCACGCTGTCGACGTACAACTACGAGCTCGAAACGACCTTCGTCTACAACCCGGCGAGCAACGCCCAGTACATCGCCACGAAGACCATGCCGGCCGTGTTCGGCATGAACGACCTGGCGACCTGGGCCCAGCAGCAGGGCTACACGGTCTTCTACATCACCGGCCGCCCGGAGGCCCAGCGCGCCGCCACCGCCGCCAACCTCGCGGCCGTCGGGTACCCGGTGGCGGACGAGGCGCACCTGTTCCTGAAGAACACGGCCTCGCCCGCGCCGTACCTGGCGTGCGGGGCGAAGTGCTCGGTGATCGAGTACAAGTCCGGCACCCGCGCCCACATCGAGGACCTGGGCTACGAGATCGTCGGCAACTTCGGGGACCAGCAGAGCGACCTGTCCGGCGGGCACGCGGACAAGGGCTTCAAGCTGCCGAACCCGATGTACTACCTGCCGTAGGGCACGGAGCCGACCGGGCCGTCCCCCGTATTGCCGCCCGCGCGTCGCGATGTCTGAATGGACGGGAAACCGTCGTTCCGCAGGCCGGCAGGCGAGCACGTGAGCAGGCGAGCAGGTGCGCGGACGAGCGGGCGAGCGGATGAGGAGCCGTCGCATGCCAAGGGCCAGGGTCAACGGCGTCGATCTCTACTACGAGCTGGCGGGGGGCGGCGACCCGCTCGTCCTGGTCCACGGCTCCTGGGGCGACCACTTCAACTGGGTGCCCGTCCTGCCGGCCCTCGCCGAGCGGTACCGGGTGCTGGTCTACGACCGGCGGGGGCACAGTCGGAGCGAGCGGCCGCCGGGGCAGGGCTCCCGGACGGAGGACGAGGACGACCTCGCGGCGCTGGTCGAGGAGCTCGGCCTAGCACCGGCCCACGTCGCGGGGAACTCCTTCGGGGCGTCGACGGCGCTGGGCCTGGCCGCGCGGCGCCCCGGGCTGTTCCGGAGCCTCGTCGCCCACGAGCCGCCGCTGATGGGGATCGTGACGCCGGACGCAGGACGTGGGCCGGTCTCGCAGGACACGCGGATGCGGGACATGCAGGTGAAGGTCGACTCGGTTCTCGCACACCTGCGCGCCGGTGAGACCATCGAGGGCGCCCACCAGTTCGTGGAGGAGGTCGCCATCGGCCCGGGGGCGTGGGACGGGTTCCCGGAGGTCGTCCGGGAGACGTTCCTGACGAACGCCCCGACCTTCCTCGACGAGCAGGACGACCCCGGGTGGTCGTCCATCGACCTCGGCGGGCTGTCCGGCTACCGGGGCCCGGCCCTGCTGACCATGGGCACGGTGAGCCCGCCCTGGTTCCCAGTCATCATCGCCCGGCTCGCCGAGGCGCTGCCCCAGGCGCAGGTGCGGCAGCTGGTCGGGGCCGGACACATCCCGCACGTCACCCATCCCGCCGAGTACGTGCAGAACCTGACCGCCTTCATCGAGGCCCACACCTGAGGCTGCCGACGCGCGCCCCCTGGGGCGGTCGTGGCCGGACACGCCCAGGGGGCGCACCACCATTGCGTCCGGGGGCGCGCCCCGCGCACCGGCGACCTCGGGCCGGCCCGGCCGTGGGTGAACGGCCCTACGGCCCGGGTGAGTTGTGGTCCGCCGCCGCCGCAATTTGGGAATCCGGCCGCCGTGCCGCTCGTCGCCGTGCCGTCCGTGCCGCTCCTCGTGGTGGTCGGATCGGCACCCGACCGATACCCGGTGCGGGGCGTCCCGGACGTGCGTCCCGACCTGGCACGTGCCGTCCCGGCCGATCGGTGTTAGGGAGCCTCGCGAGCGGGCAACGGTGTGGTGGGGGCACGTGCTCGGAGGTGGCGGCGATGGACGGGCAGGGGCTCTCCCACCGGGAGCTGCGGATCCTGGCGGAGATCGAGAAGGAGCTGCGGGCGGACGGCCGCCTCGACCGCGCCCTGCGCACGATGCGGCGCGGGCCGGGCTGGCTGCTCGTCCGCGCGCTGCGGGCGGTCGTGCGCGTGCCGGCCTCCGTCCTGTCGGTGCTGCTGGCGCTGTCGGCGGGCCTGGCCCTGGTGAGCGCGGACGCGAACTCACCCGACGTCCTGGCCGCCTTCTCCCTGGTGTGGGTGCCGACGTTCGTCCTGTCGGCGGCGCGGCTCATCGCGTGGCGGTGGCGCACCGGCGCGCGGCGGCCCGGCCGCTGACCGGTCCCGGAGCTCGCCCACCACGGCCCACGCGACCGACACCACCGGCACCGCGACCACCGCGCCCAGCACACCCGCCAGGACGGCGCCGCCGATCACCGACAGCGCCACCGCCACCGGGTGGATCCGCACCGACCAGCTCATCACGAGCGGGTGCAGCAGGTGGCCCTCGATCTGACCGATGACGACGATCAGCGCGAGTACCAGCAGCGCGACCACCGGACCGCGTGCCGCCAGGGCCACCAGCGCGGCGACGGCCAGCGCGATCGGCGAGCCGATCAGCGGCACGAGCGCCGCGACGAACTCCAGGACCATCAGCGGCAGCACCAGCGGCACCCGCAGGACGGCGAGCGCGATGCCCACCAGAACGGCGTTGACGGCCGCCACGATCAGCACTCCGCGGGTGTACCCGGCGAAGGTGCGCCAGGCCGCGCGCCCGGCCCGCGCCCACACCGGCTGGGCCCGGCCGGGGAGTTGGTGCTGCGCCCAGGACCACATCCGGTGGCCGGAGTGCAGGAAGAACACCGAGCAGAACACCGCGAGCGCGAGCCCGGTGACGAACTCGACGGCCCGGCTCGCGCCGCTGAGCGCGGTGTTGACGAGCGCCGAGCGGTGGGCGGTGATCCACTCGCCGATCTTCGCGCGGAGGTCGGTGACGGTGCCGGGCCGGAGGTGGAAGGGCGCGCCGGTCAGCCAGTGGTCGATCCGGCCGAGGCCGCCGCGCAGCTCGGCGCCGAGGCGGCTCCACTCGTCGGCGACGGTCGTGCCGACGAGCGCCAGGACCCCGCCCATGACCACGGCGGCGCACACGAAGGCGAGCAGCACGGCCAGGGAACGCGGGAGCACCCGGGCGATGAGGTCGACGAGCGGCCGCAGGACGGACGTGATGACCAGCGCCACGAACACCGCGACCACGGGCACTTCGAGCTGGGCGAGGACGGTCACGACGAGGTAGGCCGTGACGCCCAGCAGGACCAGCCGCCATGCGTACCCGGCGGCGGTCCGCAGCCCGGGCGGGACGCCGTCCCCGGAGGCCGACGGCAGGGCCCGGGGCGGCGCCACCCGGGGCCGGCGGCTGCCGAGCGGCGTGGGACGCCGGGGCGGTCGGGCACCGTTCACTCCCACGGACCGCCTCCCTGACGTAGGCCGGGCTCCGTCCGGTCCTCTCGGGTGCCCCGGCGGGCGCACCGGAAACGGCCGCGCCCGGCGCCGTGGCGGCCCCAGGTGTACCGTCCGACCGGCGCCCCCGCCCCGCGTGCAACGCCGACGCCCGCCGGATCAGCGCCCCGGACCACCCGTTCGCCGCAGCTCGGGCGCCGGTCTCCGAGAGCGGCACGCGTCCACGGAGGGTCTCAGTCCTGGAAGGTCCATTCGTTCAGCACGTCGAGGTTGCGGAACACCGGCGGTCCGTCGCACAGCGTCGCGAGCCGGGCGGCGAACTCCGTCGTCTCCGGGCGGTCGGAGTTCTCCATCGCCTGTTCGTACGAGGGGAACTCGACGATGTTCAGGTAGACGTTCTCCTGGTCGCGGTCACGGGTCTGCAGGGACCGGGTCGCTATGCGGTTGCCCGCGTTCTTCTCGACCCAGTTGTCGAGCAGGGCGTTGAACTCGTCGATGCGGGTCGTCTTGTACTCGATGATCTGGATGAAGCTCACGTCAGGGCTCCTCGTCTCAGCGGCAGGGAGGGTGGCTGTCCGCCACGTCCAGCGTCGCCCTGGCACCCGGGCCCTGCAAGGCAGGCGGCTTCGAGGGGGCGCCGCACACCCGCGTCGGCGGGCAGGACAGGATGGGCGCATGACCGAGACGCACACGTGGAGCTACGACGGGACCGAGCTGGCCTGGCTGCAGGCTGCCCTGGAGCGGCCCGGGCAGCGCGAGGGACACGTCGTGGGCGAGCTCGTGCCGGGCGGGTTCGACGCGTACCTGCGGGTGTTCCACCGGTTCGACGCCTCGGACGGGTCGGGCCGCACCCGGTCCTGGCGGGAGCGGGCCGAGGCGGCGGGCCGTCCGTTCCACGCCGAGATGAGCCACGGACCGCTGCTGCAGGACGCCGACGGCCCCGACGCCGACGTCCGGTGGCTGGCGGACTCGGGGCAGCCCGACGTCGGGACCCGCCGGGCACTGGCGCGCTGCCTCGGCCGGGTGACGGGTGAGCAGCCCGTCCTCTTCGCCTACGACCTGGCGGCCCTGCTGTGGGGCGCGCCGGAGCCGCTGGTCAGGCGTTCGTCGCTGGCCGGGCTGGACTCCTCGCGGCCCTTCGTGGCGGCCGAGGTCGGGCTCGATGCGGAGTACGAGGAGATCACCGGGCCCGAGTTCTGGTGGCCGGAGGACCGGAGCTGGGTCGTCACCAGCGACTACGACCTGCTGTCCACCTACGTCGGGTGCTCGGCCGAGGCGGCCGCGCTGATCCTCGCGGACGACGGGATCGAGGCGCTGCCCGTCACCCCGGGCACCCGGGTCGACCTTGCCGCCGACGACGCGAACAGCCGCTGAACCACGGGGCAGGTGCTCTCATGCGGGCTGCGCTACTGCGGGCGGATGATGACCACCGGGCAGGCGGCGTGCTGGGCGCAGCGGGTGCTCACCGAGCCGAGAAGGGCCCGGGTGAAGCCGCTGTGGCCGTGGCTGCCGACGACCAGCAGTTCGGCGCCGCGTGCCGCGTCCAGGAGCACGTCGGAGGGGTCGCCCATCACCATCGTCCGCCGGATCTGCACCGGCACGTCCACGCCGAGCACCTCGTCCAGTTCGTCGTGGAACCGCCGCTCGGCGAGGTCCCGGTCGAAGGACGTGTCGACCACGGGCGCGGACCAGCCGAAGTGGCTCGGCGGCTCCCACGCGCCCACCGCGTCGACGACCCCGCCGATCAGCTCGGCGTGCCGGACCGCCCAGCGCAGCGCGGCGCGCGACGGCTGCGAGCCGTCGACGCCGACCACGACGCGGGGAACGGAGTCGTTCGCGTTCATCTGTACCGTCCTGTCGGTCGTTGCCCGGTCCGTCGCCGCCCGGTCCGTCGTTGCCCCACGCACCACGGTGCGTGCCGCCGCACGCCGCCGCCAGTACGGCCCGGCACCCGGGTGACGACGGTGCGGCGGCCCGGCGGGTGATCGAATCCGGATACGGGAGGGGGCCGAAGACTGCCGGGTTCTGGCAGTGTGCGGTGACCGCGCCCTTGACACGATCTTGACGGCGCCCGCACACGAACGGTGGTGGGCGGTGACGGGGGACGGAAGGAACGGAACGGTGGGGGTTGTCGTCGTGGACGACGGGCGCCCGGTCGGCGCGGCGGTCGGTGAGCGGCGTTGTACGATGCGCGTCGTCGACCGCGCTGTGGGGGAATCGGGGGGCGCATGGACGGCGAAACGCCGTTGACGGGACGTCGGCGGAGCGACCGGGCCCAGGGGGACACCAGGCTGACGGGCGTCCTGCTGGTCGTCGTCGGCCTGCTGACGGCCGCGGCGGCGCTGCGGTCCGACGGCGGGCTGCTCGGCACGGCCACGGCCGGGCCGGTGCGCACCATCGGTTTCGTGGTCCTGCTCGGGATCGGCTGGGCGGTGCTGATCGGCCGGTTCGCGGTGCGCTTCCGGGAGGAGGTCCGGACCCTCATCGGGCCGACGCCGCGGACCGAGCGCCTGCGGGAGGCGGCGATGGTGTTGCTGCCGCTGGCCGCCCTCGGGGTGCCGGCGCTGATGCTGGTCCTCAACAGCCGCACGGGCGGCGACCACGGCTTCACGCCGCAGCTGCCGCCGCAACTGCTGCCGACCTCCACTGCGACACCGCCGCCTCCGTCGAAGGAGACGGACGACGGCGCGCTCATGCTCCTGCCCGGGCTTCTGTTCGCGGTGCTGGGGGTGGCGATGGCCGTCGTGCTCGTGGCCGTGATCGTCCTGCTGCTGCGTCAGCGAGGGCGCCTGCGCCGTCGGGTGGCCCCGGTGCTGCTGCCCGCTGCGCCGCCGCCGTCCCCGGAGGACGTCCTCGCCGAGGCAGTGGTGTCCGCCCGCACGGCGCTGACCGGTGACGACGCGCGGGCGGCCGTGATCGCCTGCTTCGTCGCCATGGAAGGCTCGCTCGCCGCCGCCGGCGTGTCCCGGCGCGACTCCGACAGCCCGACGGAACTGGTGGAACGTGCGCTGTCCCACCAGAGCATCGACCCAGGCCAGGCACACGCGCTCACCGCGCTGTACCGGGAGGCCAGGTACTCGACGCACCCGATGGACGACGGCCACGTGCGCCGGGCCCGGGCGGCCCTGGACACCATCGGCGCGGCGCTCGCAGCCGCACTCACCGAGGGCACACCCGCGCGGCCGGAGCCGACGGAGCCGACGCCCGCCGGCGCGGCAGGCCCGGCAGGATCGACAGGACACGGCCGATGAGAATCCCGCAGACGCGGACACCCGGAGACCCGGCCGACGGGTTCGCCGCGCCCGGCTCCGTCCGGCACAGCCTGATCGAGCTGACCGTGACCGCCGTCCTCGCCGAACCACTCCTCGCCCTGGTCGGCGGCCTGCCCGGGGCCGGCGCCGGCGCCGGCCTGCTGACCGCCACCGCCCTCGTCACCGCCCGGTACGTGGCCGGCGCGGGAGCCCTGGAGACGATCCTGCGCCGCCGGCCCCGGCTAATGGAGGCGCACGAGCCCGGCCTCGGCGACTGGCGCTGGACCGTCGGCCAGGCCACCGACCCCCAGGGCGACTGCAGGCCGCTGCGCACCCGCCTCCAACGGCTCTACGCCGTACGGCTGTCGGAGGCCCACGGCCTGCGGCTGCCGGCCGATCGCGACCGGGCCGCCGAACTGGTCGGCCCCCGGCTCTGGCCCTGGGTCGACCCCGAGGCGCCGGCCCCGGCCGCGACCGTCCCGGCCCCGGTCCTGCGCGCCCTCGTCGACCGGCTGGAGTCCTTGTGACGGTCCAGCCGTCCCCCTGAGGCACGTTGACGGCGCCGCACCCCGCGCCTGACCCTTCGCATCCCACCATCCACGAACAGTCCTGCAGGAGAGCCATGTCCGTCCTACCCCAGGCCCCCGCCGCACTCGACGGCGCGCACACCCCGGCCGAACCGGCGGTGGCGATACCGGCGCTGACCCCGAAGGAGGCCGGCGAACGCGCCCTCGCGGTGCTCGCGGAGATCGAACGGGCCGTCGTCGGCAAGCCGGAGGCGCTGCGCCTGGTCATGCTCGGCGCCCTGGCCGGCGGCCACGTCCTGATCGAGGACCTGCCCGGACTCGGCAAGACCCTGCTGGCGCGCTCGTTCGCGACCACCCTCGGCCTGGACTTCCGCCGGATCCAGTTCACCCCCGACCTGCTGCCCTCGGACGTCACCGGCGCCCCCTTCTACGACCGGAACACCGGCGAGATGGTGTTCCGCCCCGGCCCGCTGTTCACCCAGCTCCTGCTCGCCGACGAGATCAATCGCACCCCGCCGAAGACCCAGGCCGCGCTGCTGGAGGCGATGGCCGAGGGCCAGGTGTCCGTCGACGGCGAGACCCGCCGCCTGCCGCACCCGTTCCTGGTGATCGCCACCGCCAACCCGATCGAGTACGAGGGCACGTACGCGCTCCCCGAGGCGCAGCTCGACCGCTTCCTGCTCCGCGTGCGGATGGGCTACCTCCCCACCGTCACGGAGGCTGCGATGCTGCGCGCCCGGCTCGACCGCGCGGCGCCGGAGGCGGTGCTGGACGCCGTGAGCAGCCCGTCGGAACTGCTGGCCATGCGCGCGGCGGTGGAGCGGGTCGAGGTCGACGACGACCTGGTCGACTACGTCATCGCGCTGGTCGACGCGACCCGCAACGACCAGCAGATCCAGGTCGGCGCCTCGCCCCGAGGCGGCCTCGCGCTGATCCAGCTGGCCCGGGCACGGGCGATGCTGGAGGGCCGCGACTACCTGACCCCGGAGGACGTCAAGGCGCTCGCCGTCCCCGCGCTCGCCCACCGCATCACCCTCGCACCGGAGTTGTGGGTGCGCCAGGTCGAGGCCGACGACGTCGTGCGGCGACTGGTCGACGCCGTCCCGGCGCCGCAGACCCTGCCCCGCGCGGCCAATTCGTGAACCGCGCACCGCATCCGGGGGAGTCCGCCACCCGGTCCACCGCCGGGGCCGCCAGCGCCCGGCCCGTTGGCGCCCGGCCTGTCGGCGCCCGGCTCGTCGACGGCCTGCCGAGCAGCCCGCCCCCGCCCCACTGGCGCGCCGGTGAGCAGACGCTGCGCCTGCTCACCGTGGCCACCGCCGCGGCCGTCGCCGCGCTGCTCACCGGGCACGCGTGGCTGCTCGCCCTGGCGGCCGGGCCCGCCGTCCTGCTCGCCCTCGCCGCCCCGGGGCGCACCCGGCCGACCGCGCTGTCCGCGGACAGCACCGCCGAGCCGCGCCGCTGCTTCGAGGGCGAGCCCGTCACCGTGCACGTCACCGTCCGGCACGACGGACGGACCGGCCGGCTCGACCCCACCCTGGCGCTCGGCCCCGGCGTCACGCTGGACGCCCTCAGCGTCACCGCGACCGGCGTGGACCTGGTCGTCCACGCCGACAGCTGGGGCCGCTGGCAGCTCGGCGTCATCGACGTCGACGTCCACGACGCGGGCGGCCTGACCCGGCGCACCGTGCGCACCGACCTCGGCACGGTGGACGTCTTCCCGGTGCCCAGCGCGGCCCGCCTCACCCCGATCCCGGTCCGGCTGCCGGAGCGGATCGGCGAGCACACCACCGCGCACGAGGGCACCGGCACCGAGGTGATCGGCGTGCGCCCGCACGTGCCGGGCGAGCGGCAGCGGCGCATCCACTGGCCGTCGACGACCCGCCGCGACGCCGTCCAGATCAACCAGTTCACCGCCGAGCGCGCCGCCGACGCGGTCGTCCTGCTGGACACCCTGGCCGACTTCCGCGACGCCACCACCGGACTGCGCAGCCTCGACGAGACGCTGCGCGCCGCCGCCGGACTGACCCGCTCCTACCTGCGCCGGCACGACCGGATCGGCCTCGTCGCGGTCGGCGGGACGCTGCGCTGGCTCAACGCGGGCAGCGGGGACCGGCAGTTCTACCGCATGGTGGAGAGCGTGCTGGAGGTCCGTCAGGACCGCCCCCAGCGCGGCGCCGCCGTACCCCGCATCCCGCTGCCGGTCCTGCCCGGCCACGCCCTCGTGTACGCGTTCACTCCGCTCGCCGACCAGCGGATCCTCGACGTGCTCGGCCAGGTGCGCGAACGCGGCAACCCGCTGGTCGTGGTCGAGGTGCCGGCCGGGGAACCGGCCGCACGCCCGGACGACGAGACCGACGCCCTCGCCCTGCGCCTGTGGCGCGCCGAACGCGAGGCGATGCGCTCGACGCTGCGCGGGCGCGGCATCCCGGTGGCCCGCCACACACCGGGCGAGACCCTCGACCTGGCACTCGCGCCGCTGCTGCGTCGCACGATCACGGGAGCGGCCCGATGACCCCGACGACCTCGATGACCGTGACGACTCCGGCACCGCCCGTGAGTGCGACGGAAGCGGCACCCCCGCCCGGCGCCGTCCGGTGGGCCCCGCGACTCGAACGGGCCGTCCTGCGGGGCACCGGCGCCGCCCTGGCCCTCGCCGCGGTCGGCCTCCCCGGCAGCGGCGGCGCGACCGACCGGTTCGGGCCCGCGGCGGCCGTCGTCGCCACCGGCCTCGCACTCTGGGCCGCGCCGCCGCAGGACGATCCGCCGAGCCGGACGGCGACCTGGCCCGCGCGCCTCGCCGCGTCCCGCACGACCCTCCTCGCCGCCGGTGCGGTGGTGCTCGCCGCTCTGTGCGAGCCGCGGGTGTGGCAGGCGCTCGCGGTGACCGTCCTCCTCGCGGCCTACCTGCTGCTCCTCGACGCGTTCGGCCCGCAGCGCCGGACCGTCCGCCCGGCCGCGGCCTGTGCCGCCGTCGCGGCGTCGCTGCTGGTGCTGCCGGTGGCCTTCGCGCCGACCGGGGCGGGGGAGTGGTCGCGCCCGATCGCGCTGCTGGGCGTGGCGGCCGCGGCCTGGGGCGTGGGCCTCGGGCTGCGCCCGTCCGCGTCGTCCGAAACCGCCGCGTCCGCGACCGCCGAGGACGGGACCGCCGCGTCCGGGAAGCCCGAGGACGCGACCTCCTAGGCGGCCGCCCGGGGGTGAGCCCGGTGCTTGCCGACGCTCGCCGGTGCTCGCCGGTGCCACGGCACCGGGGTCAGTGCTCGGCCAGTTCGAGGGCCCGCTCGGCGAGCCACAGGTCGTGGACGGACGTGGGGGAGCGGACCAGCGAGCGCTGCAGCAACTCCTCGGCCCGGGCCAGGCGTTTGCGGACGGCCGAGGGCGAGACGGACAGCGCCTCGGCCGTCGGCACGAGGCGGGCGTCCAGGTGCAGCCAGGTGGCGAGCGTCTGCGCCACGGCCGTCGGGGCGTCGGGGCCGTGGAGTGGCCGGAGCTGCTGCTCGGCCCAGGCCTCGACGCGGGGCAGGGCGAGGAGGTCGTCGAGGGCGGGTGCCGGTCGGTCGTCGCCCGGGGCGTCGTCGGCGCCGTGGGGAGCGGCCGGGGCCGCGTGCAGGGCGAGCGCCAGGGCGGAGCGGTTGGCGAGCCGGGCCAGGTCCAGCTGGAGCAGCTCCTGGACGGACGCCAGGCGGGCGGCCAGGGTGTTGCGGTGGATCCTCAGGTGGGCCGCCGCGCCGGAGGAGAACCGCAGCCAGGAGGAGGCGGTGGCCAACAGCTCGGCGCCGTCCGGGTCCTGGAGGCGCCTGGGGCGGTGGAGCCTGAGGGGCGACAGGAAGGTGTCCGCCCACACCGCCGCGGCCGTCCCGATGGTGAGCGGGAGGTCCTGGTCGGAGGCGAAGGTCGCGACCCGGTCGGGGCGGTGGCGCGCGGCGGCCAGCGCGTGGAACGCCTGCGCGTAGCCCGTGACGGTCTCCCGCAGGGGCACGGCGTTGCTGACCCCGATCCGGCAGGGGTGCGCCGTCGCGGGCCGGGCGGTGGCCCAGGCCGGGAGGGAGGGCGCCGCGGGTGCGAGGACGATCATGTGGTCGCTGTAGACGGGGCATGGCACGGCCCACGCGCCGCCGCCCGACTCGGCGAGCCGGTGCGCCACCTCGTCGCGCGCACCGCGCCGACCCTCGACGACGTACACCTGCACCACTTCGGGCAGCGCGGGTTGCAGAGCGCCGGAGATCTGGCGCGCCGTGGCGGTCTGACCGTTCATCAGCAGTTGGAGGACCGCCTCCCGGACCCGGTCGTCGGCCGCGCGCAGCCGGCGCTGACGGCGGCGGACGTCCTCCGCCTGCCACGCGAGGCCGAGCACGGACGCGGCGTCCGCGACGAGGGCCGGCAGCCCGGGCGGGGCCGGGCGCGGCGCCACCACGGCGAGGAGGGGCGTCTCCCCGGTGTCGTCGAGGGTCAGCACGAGGCCGGTGAGGGCGCCCTCGTCGACGGCGACGGACTGCAGCCTCCGGCCGGCGATCTCGCGCGCCCCGCGCAGGCAGAGCCCGTGCGCGGCGCTCCCCGGCGGCGGCGCGGCCGGACTGGCCGGGGTGCCCGACCGGTTCAGCAGGAAGGCGACCGTCCCGGTGCGGTGGGCCAGCCGGCGGAGCACCTGCGCCGTCCCGCCCTTGCGGGCGGCGCGGTACAGCGCGAGGATGTCGTCCGCCCGTTCGGCCTGTCGAGCCCCGGTCGAAACCCGAGTGTTGTCGACCTTCATGCCATTCCCCCCGGAACGTTCGGTACGTCACTCCGCAGAATACACGCGGTGGTAATTCGGAGGACGGCGGGAACACTGTGCACTTCGGCACCGTACGAAGCCTTCAACTGTGCAGAAAGGCACTGTTGCCCCCTTGCCCGCGGCCGTAGATTCCTTACCGAGGCCGGGCGAGGCGAGGAGCCGAAGACCGGCCGCACGGGGAGGCTCGATTCCCTTTGGCCGGAATGTCACGGCGGGAGCGGCGGGCGGACACAATGACGCCCGATTGGTTTTCTCGTTTCCGCCCAAAGGGTGCCTGCGTGGGCCGACCGCGCCTTCATTCGAGAAAGGACGAGAGATGATCACAACGACGTACACGCCGCACACCGCCGCCACCACCGCATCGCCCGACGAGCACGACACCTCCGGCTCCGACACCGGCTGGAACTAGCGGCCGCCGTCATTCCGTGGCCGGACAGGGACGACAGACCGTACCCGCTGCCGTTCCACCCGCTGGAGATGGGCGAGGACGCGTTGCGCGCGCTCTGCGGGTTCGTCCTGGAGGGGCTGCCGGCGCCCGACGACGTGGATGCCGACGCCGTCGGGCTGCATGGTTTCCTCGTGCGGGATTCGGCTGCTCCGGACCCCGCGGTGGTGGAGGCCGAGCCGCGGGCCAGGGTCGCGGCCATGGAGCCGCGGCGTACCTACGTGGTGGGGGCGGATGGCAGTTGGGTCAGGCAGGGGGCTCCGTAGCTCCCCGTTTCGCCTGGTGGAGGTGGTGGGTCAGGTCGCCGAGGAGGGTGATGCGGACGCGTCGTTCGGTGAAGTGCCACTGGCCTTCGGTGTGTTCGAAGCGGTCGTGGTAGCGGCCGGCGGCGATGGTCTGGAGGGGGAGGCCCGGGGCGGCTTGGAGGACGGTGACGTAGGAGCGGGCCGTAGCGGTGGGGCCGTCGAGGTCGATGGCGGTGTTCGTGGTGACGTGCTGGGTGCGCGGTGTGCCGTCGGGGTAGAGGATCACCGTGTCACGGAACCGCCGCTCGATCGCCGCGCGCCCGCTCACCGGTTCGCCGCTGCCGGTGAAGGTGGCGTGGGCGAGGAGGTCGCCGAGTCCGGCGAAGTCGCCGTCGTCGACGAGCTCGGCGTAGCGGGCGATCAGGTTCTCGATGGCCCGGTGGGCGAGGGCCGGGTCGGTGAGTGCGGGCATGGGCTCCCCCTCGTGCGGCGGATGATCTTCGCTGCACAGGCTAGTCGGGCATCCGCGCGGGTTTCCGGTCGGCCGGATCGGATGGCCGCGCCGCGGTGGTGGCCGACCGCAGCGCCGCGGCCGGCCACCACCGCCCCGGTCAGTCCCGCTGCCGACGGACGGCCTGCAGCTCCCGGGTGACGGCCCAGGCGTCGGCCACCGGTCCGAGGTGGCCGAGCTTGTCGGGGTTGATCACGACCCGGACGGCCTGGACCTGCCCGTCGAGCACGTCGAGCGTCATCGCGTGGAGCACCCGGCCGTTCCGGTCGCGGACGACCGCGCCGGGCTGCCCGTTGACCTCCTGCGGCGCGCACGTCGCGTCGATCCGTCGCAGCAGCGGGAAGAACGCGGCCAGCACCCGGGCCACGTTGTCCGCCCCGACGACGGCGTTGGCCAGCTGCGGCGCCTTGCCGCCGCCGTCCCCGAGCAGTTGGACGTCGGCGGCGAGCAGGGCGCTCAGCGCGCCCACGTCGCCGTCCGTCAGCGCGTCGAAGAACCGCGTCGCGAGCTCCTGCCGCTCCTGGCGGTCCGCCGCGAACCGGGGGCGCCCCTCCGCCATGTGCCGCCGTGCCCGCACCACCAGCTGCCGGCAGGCCGCCTCCGAGCGCCCCACCGCCGCCGCGATGTCGTCGAACCCGAAGGCGAACACCTCCCGCAGCACGAACACCGCCCGCTCCAACGGGCTGAGGCGCTCCAGGAGCAGCAGCGCCGCCATCGACACGGAGTCCGCCAACTCGGCCGCCCGCGCCGGGTCCTGGTACGGATCGCTGAGCAGCGGCTCGGGGAACCACGGCCCGACGTACGCCTCGCGCCGCACCCGCGCGGACCGCAGGACGTCGATGGAGATCCGGGTGACGGCGGCCGACAGGTAGGCCTTGGCGGAGACGGGCTGCGCCGCGGCGGCGTCGAAGCGCAGCCACGTCTCCTGGACGGCGTCCTCGGCCTCGCTCACGCTGCCGAGGATCCGGTAGGCGATCGAGAACAGCAGCGGCCGCAGCTCCTCGAAGTCGTCGACCCTGCTCATGTCGCTCTCCCCTCGTCCGTTGCCTCGTTCGTCGCCTGGTCCGTCCCGTCAGTGGAACTGTCCGGCCTCGTAGCTCCCGGCCGGCTGCTGCGTGATGACGTTGAGCCGGTTGACCATGTTCATGAACGAGACGAGGAGCACCAGCGCGGCGATCTGGTCCCCGTCGTAGTGCTCGGCGGCGCGGGCCCACACGTCGTCGGCCACTCCGCCGGCCGCGTCCGCGACCCGGGTGCCCGCCTCGGCGAGGGCCAGGGCGGCGCGCTCGGCCTCGGTGTAGACGGTGGCCTCGCGCCACACCGCCACCAGGTTGAGCCGCACCGCGCTCTCGCCGGCCGCGGCGGCGTCCTTGGTGTGCATGTCGACGCAGACCGCGCAGCCGTTGATCTGGCTGATCCGCAGGGCGACGAGCTCCTGGGTGGCGGGCGGCAGCGACGACTCCTTGATGCTCCTGCCCGCCGCCATGATGTGCTTGAAGCTCTTGCCGACGGTCGCGTTGGCGAAGTAGTCGAGTCGGGCGTCCATGGGGTGTTCCTCCGTGATCGTGGGTGATCGTGCGTGGCTACACCCTGAGACGGGACAGCCCGCCGTGTTGTGACACGGCGGACTGCGAGGCGGACTGTGACCCGTGTCTCAGACTCGGCCCCGGCCCGGGATCACGGCCGCCGCGCGAGGAAGACGAGCTCCCTGCCCGGCCGGTCGGGCGCGTCACGGACCTCCTGCAGCTGGTAGCCGAGCTCGGCCAGGTCCCGTTCGACCTCGTGCCGCTCGTGGAAGCGCAGCGTGGAGTCCGAGGTCAACACCTGTCCGTCCGAGGCGAACGCGTACGTCCACCGGAACGTCACCAACGGCCCGTCCACGCCCAGGAGTTCCACCCACGTCTCGACGGCGCCGACGCCCGGGACCTCGGTCGTCCCGAACGAGGACGCGCGGTTCCACTCCTCCCAGGCGCGGCGGGCCGGGTCGCGGGTCTCGAAGACCAGGTGCCCGCCGGGCCGCAGCGCCTTGAACGCGCCCCGCAGGGTCCGCCGCCAAGCCTCCGGGTCGGCGATGGCCTGGGCGACGTTCGCCGTCATCGTCACGAGGTCGACCCGCAGGGGCGGCAATGCCGTCGCGTCGCCGTGGATCCAGCGCACCCGCTCGGCGCCCGGCTTCGCCCGCGCCACGTCGAGGGACGCCCCGGCGGGCTCGACACCGACGACCTCGACCCCCTGGTCGGCGAGCAGGAGGGGGAACACCCCCGTCCCGCAGCCGATGTCGAGGACCCGGCGGGCCCCGAACTCCTTTGCGATCCGGACGTAGGCGTCGAGATCGGTGCGGTCGGGGTCGAGCGGGTCGTAGATCGCGGCCAGCCGGGGATCGGCGAAGGATGCGTCCGTCATGCTGCACGTCCTTTCAGGCCGGGATGGCGGCCGTGGCACCGGCCCCGGCCGGCTGCACCGGCCGTTCGGTCGGCAGGTCACGGTGCTTTCGCACCGGCGAGAACCAGAGGATCAGTGCCGACAGCGGCACGCCGGCGGTCAGCAGCCACATGGTGGGCCGCACGCCGAGCCAGGTGCCGAGCAGGCCGCCGAGCAGCGCGCCCACCGGGATCGTGCCGTAGTTGAGCATCGCGGCGCTCGCGGAGAGCCGTCCGAGGAGCTCCGGGGGGCAGTACTGCTGCTGGAAGGTCGACTTGATGATGTTTCCGGCGACGACACCGGCCGAGGCGCCGAACCCGCCGAGGACGAACAGCGCCAGGCCGGCGCCGGGCGTGGTGAGCGGGACGAGGAGGGTGAGGGCCGGCAGCACCAGCTCGAAGAAGAGCATCGCCCTTGCCGTGCCCATCCGGGCGGCGACCCGGCGGGCCACCGCGGCGCCCACGATGCCTCCGGTCGACGCGGCCGCGACAAGCGCGCCGACCGCGCCTTCGGGCAGTCCCACGTCCCGGACCAGGAAGACCACCTGGATCGACTGGTAGCCCGTCAGCGTCAGGTTCGCGGCGGCTCCGAACAGCGTGAACGTGCGGAACCAGACGTCCCCGGACACCAGGCGCAGCCCCTCGCCGATCTCCTGGCGCAGCGGGCGCCTCTCCCGTGCCGCCTTGACGGGTTCGCGGTGCCGGATCCGGCCGGTGCACACCAGCGAGAGCACGAAGGTGACGCTGTTGGCGAGCACGCCGTTGACGGGCCCGGTGAGCTGGGCGATCAGCCCGCCCGCGCCGAGGCCGGTGATGCTCGCGGCGGAGGCGCTGCCGTGCAGCTTTGCGTTGCCCTCGGCCTGGTCGGCGGGGGAGAGGAGCTTGGGCAGGTAGGCGGTGTACGCGGTCTGGAAGAACACCGTGGCCACGCCGGTGGCGAGCGCCACGGCGATGAGCTGGGCCATCGTCAGGATCCCGGCGCGGGCGGCCAGCGGGACGGTCGCGAAGAGGACCAGCGAGACGGCGGAGGCGGCCAGCATGATCGGGCGGCTGCGCATCCGGTCGACCCACGCCCCGACGGGCAGGCCGATCAGCAGCCAGGGCAGCCAGCCGGCCGCGCTCAGGACGCCGACCTCCAGGGTGGAGGCGTGCAGGGTGGTGACCGCGATGAGCGGCATCGCCAGGCCGGTGACGGCGGAGCCGAACTTGTTGGCGGTCTCGCCTGTCCATAACAGCCGGAAGTCGTGGTGGCGGCGCAGCAGCCCGGTGGTGGGGCGCTCGGTCGGGACGGCGGCGTCGCTCATGACGGGTCGGACTCCTTGCGGGGCAGGGACTGGATCTGGAGGATCACCGGACGGGCCGCGGGGTCGGGCTCGGCGTCCGGGTCGGGGGTGTGACGGTCGATCACGGCCATCAGGTCGGCGTTGAGGGCGCGCAGCTGGGCGGGCGTGAGGCGCAGGTTCGACCAGCCGGAGACGGTGCCGACGCCGCGCCACTCCTCCGGCAGCTCGGCGGCCATGGCGTCCGCGACGCGCCGGAACTGCTCGCGGAGCATCTCGCCGAGGTAGACGTCGAGGGCGCCCTTGGTGGCGGGGTCGCGGTCGAAGTCGGTGGTGTTGAGGACGTTGCGGCTGCGCACGGCCCGCCACCAGCGCTCGCGCCGGGTGCCGCGGTCCGTCTCCTCCTCGATGAAGCCGTGTTCGGCGAGGTGGCGCAGGTGCCAGCTGACGGTGCCGGTGTTCTCGCCGAGCCGCTCGGCGAGGCGGGCGGAGGTGGCGGGCCCGTTGGTGCGCAGCTCGTCGAGGAGGCGCATCCGCAGGGGGTGGGCGAGGCCGCGCAGGCTCGTGGCGTCGATCCGGCGGCGGGGCTGGTCGGTCATGGTGATCACTCTAGGGTGCAGAGAACTCTCTGCATAGGTCCATCTGCAGAGAATTCTCTGCAACATTCCCGTCCGATCGGAGAGTTAGAACCTCTCACTCTTCTTCTTGACTCTCACTTCCATCGAGGGTTATAACTTCTAACGAAGGCAACAGGCTCTACGAAAGGGGGCGGTCAGCATGGAGACCGACCGCATGGTCCAGGTCGTTCTGCCGGGCATCGTGGCGCCGGAGGGACTGGAGATCCGGGAAGGCCGGGTGCCCGGGGCCGGTCGCGGACAGGTCGTGGTGGCGGTGGAGGCGAGCGGCGTCTCGTTCGCCGAGCAGCAGATGCGGCGGGGGCGGTACTACGACCAGCCGCCCTTCCCGTTCGTCCCCGGCTACGACCTCGTGGGCCGCGTCCTGACCACCGGCGAGGACGTCGACCCGCGCCTCACCGGCCGGCGGGTGGCCGCCCTGGTGAAGACCGGCGGCTGGTCCAGCCACGTCGTGCTCGACGCGGCCGACGCCGTCGAGGTCCCCGAGGGGCTCGCCGCCGACGAGGCGGAGACCGTCGTCGTCAACGGCATCACCGCCTGGCAGATGCTGCACCGTCAGGCGCGGGTGCGGGCCGGCCAGACGATCCTCGTGCACGGCGCGAGCGGCGGGGTCGGCTCCGTCCTCGTCCAGCTCGCCCTGGCGGCGGGCGTCACGGTGATCGGCACGGCCTCCGCCCGGCACCACGACGCCCTGCGGGAACGCGGCGTCATCCCCGTCGACTACCGCTCCGGTGACGTCCCGGCCCGCGTCCGGGAACTCGCGCCGGGTGGCGTCGACGCCGTCTTCGACCACGTCGGCGGCCGCAGCGTGATCGACTCCTGGCACCTCCTGGCCGCCGGCGGCACCCTCGTCGCCTACGGCAGTGCCTCCACCCGCGACGACACCGGCTCCAAGCAGTGGCCCGTCCTGAAGATCCTCGCCCGCACCTGGCTCTGGAACACCCTGCCCAACGGACGCCGGGCCCACTTCTACAACATCTGGGCCGGCCGCGCCCTCGCCAAGGACCGCTTCCGGGACCGCCTGCGCACCGACCTCACCCAGGTGCTCACCGCCCTGCACAACGGCGAGGTCTCCGCCCCGATCGCCGCCCGCCTCCCGCTCACCCGGGCCGCGGAGGCGCTGCGCCTCGCGGAGTCCGGCACCGTCACCGGCAAGATCGTGCTGACGCCCTGACCGCCCGCGGGATCCGGACGGGCGGCGAGTTCTTACCCGCCTTTGCCGCCGCTCTGCCGAGCGGCTGACCGGCGCCGTGCACTGTCGTCCCCACAACGACCGCAGGACGTACGGAAGGCCGGAGAGCCATGACGACCAGCACCAGCAGCAGCACGACGAACACCCCCGCGGCCCGGGGCCGCCGCCTGGCCCTGGCCGCCGCCGCGCTGGCCGTCGTGGCCACGGCGGTCCCGCTCGGCACGACCGCCAACGCCGCGACCGCCGGCGCGACGACCAACGCCCCGGGCAAGCCCACCTGGTGCCCCACCGTCCCCGACCACCGGGTCGACTGCGACACCATGCGCCGCCCCCTCGTCGACGGCGCGCCCCGCCTCGGCACCATCGACGTCGGCTACGCCGTCGTCCGCCACACCCGCCCCGGCCCGGCCAAGGGCACCATCGCCGTCAACCCCGGCGGCCCCGGCGAGACGCTGATCGACCGGGCCGGTCTCGTCGCCGCCGCCCTCGAAGGCGCCCTCGACGACTACGACCTGCTCCTCCTCGACCCGCGCGGCACCGGCAAGTCCGGCCGCCTGCCCTGCAAGGTCACCGAGGCGGACTACCGCTTCGCCCCGCGCGCCGAGCAGCAGGACGCCGTCGCCCGCTGCGCCGAAGAACTCGGCCCCCGCGCCCGCGGCTACACCAGCGCCGCCACCGCCGACGACATCGACGCCGCCCGCGCCCGCCTCGGCGCCCCCAAGCTCGTCCTGTACGGCCTGTCGTACGGCACCTACCTGATGCCCGTCCTCGCCGACCGCCACCCCGACCGCGTCGAGTCCATGGTCCTGTCCGGCGCCTACCCCGTCGACTTCGACCCGCTGGTCCGCGCGACCGCCCGGCACGTCTCCGAGACCCTGCGCCGGATCTGCGAGCGCAGCGGCGCCTGCGACCCCGACACCGCCGTCCGCGACCTCGCCACCGTCGCCGCCAAGCTGCGCACCCGGCCCCTCGACGTGACCGCGACGCTCGGCGGCACCCCGCGCACCATCGCCTTCACCGAGGACAAGCTCGCCAATCTCCTCTACGAGCCCGCCAGCCGCGGCATCGGCTCCCACCCCGCCGAGCGTTCCCTGCTCGGCGACCTGCCCGCCGCCCTGCACGCCTCCGCCAACGGCGACGACGGCCCGCTGGCCGCGCTGGTCCGCGCCGAGATGGAGCACACGAGCACCGAGGACCAGGCCTCGTTCCTCGCCGTCACGTGCAACGACTACGTCCGTGCGTGGGATCACGATGCCCCGCTCGCGCAGCGCCGCCGGCAGTACCAGCGCGCCCTCTCCGCCGCGAACCCGGCCGACTTCGGCGCCTTCAGCCCCAAGGGGTGGACCGAGGGCCAGAGCGACGGCGGCGACAACTGCCTGACCTGGCCGCGCAAGAACACCGCCCAGCCGCAGGACGTCGACCTCGACCTGCCCGACGTCCCCGTCCTCGTGCTCTCCGGCGACCTCGACACCAACACCCCGGAGGCCAACTCCCGCCGCTCGGCGGCCCGGTTCCGCCACAGCACGTTCGTCTCGGTGCCGAACGCCGGCCACGTCCCGGAGCTGGAGTCGACGGGCTGCACGCTGGCGATCTCCACCCACTTCATCCGCACCGGCGAGCCCGGCGACACGTCCTGCCTCGCCGCGATCCCGCCGATCGCCGTCGCACCGGTCACCCGCTGAGGGCAGCACCGCACCGCCGCACCACCGCAAGACGGCACGACCGCATAGCCGTACGACCGCCACGGCCGTACGACCGCATGACCGGCCGGGCCGCGCCACGTGCGCGGCCCGGTCAGCTCGCGCGGACCAGCTCGGCCCGCAGACGCCCGGTCTGCTGCTCGTACGCGGTCCGCGCCTGCTCCAGCAGCCGGGCCCACGAGTCCACCGTCGGGCGCCGCCGCAGCAGGGCCCGCCGCTCGCGGTCCGTCATGCCGCCCCAGACGCCGTGCTCGATCCGCTCGTCCAGTGCGTACGCCAGGCACTCGGTGCGCACCGGGCACCCGGAGCACACCGCCTTCGCCCGGTTCTGCGCCGCGCCGTCGACGAAAAGCTCGTCCGGATCCGCCGTACGGCAGATCCCGCGCTTGGCCCAGTCCGTGTCCTCCACGTCGATCCCCTCCCCAGGGCTCGCAATACCACCCGGCCCTGACAGTTGATCACGGACCGGGTCGTCGACACTACGCACCGCCCCAGCCCCCACGGAAGCGGCACCTCACCCGATCGGGTGAATCTACCGGACTAGTGAATTTCCGGACCGGGCGCCCCTCACACCGCGCAGCCCGTCCGGACGGTCCACCGCGCCCGGCCGCCCGCGCCCGATCGTGTGAGGCGGGTGCCGCCCGGGGCGGTGGCTCGTTGGTGGGGTGTGGCTGACGAGACGCGGTACGGGCGGGGGCGGACGCCGGTGGTGTGGGCGCTGGCGGTGCGGGAGGTGGAGGACGGGCCGCCGCTCGCGGAGGTCGTGGTGGAGGTCGGGCCCGGCCTGCACGCGGATCTGCTGGCCAACGCCGTCGAGAGCGGGTTCGTGCTGGCCGCCGGTGAGCCGCCGGCCACGAGCGGGGCCGTCGAGGTCGGCGGCGGGCGGCTGGAGCGGCTGGCGCTGGTGGGCGGGCGCGAGGTGTGGCAGCCGGACGAGGTGGTCGCGGCCTCGCCCACCTGGCTGGCGGCGGCCGTGGGCCGGGGCGGGGCCGTCGTGGTCCTGGTGCCGCCCGGCACGTGGCCGCCGGGGCTGATGGAACTGGATCCCGAGGTCCGGCTGGAGGTGTTCACCCGGCGTCTGGAACAGGCGCGCACCGAGGGCCGGGTCCTGCACGGGATGGCGTCGCTGAAGCGGCTGCCTCCGGAGTGAACTCCAGTACGGCTTAAGGCCTTTCGCCCTCGCCCTCGGTGTCGATGTGCGGCAGGATCCGGTCCAGGAAGCGCGGGGTCCACCAGGCCGCCGGGCCGAGCAGCGTCATGACGGCCGGGACGAGCAGCAGCCGGACGATCGTGGCGTCCACGAGGACACTGACGGCCAGTCCGAGGCCCATCATCTTGATCACGATGTTGTCGCTGACGATGAACGCCGCGAAGACGCTCACCATGATCAGCGCCGCGCAGGTGATCACCCGGGCGGTGATCTCCAGCGCGTGGGCGACGGCGTCCTGGCTGCGGCCCGTGCGCAGCCAGGCCTCGTGGACGCGCGAGAGCAGGAAGATCTCGTAGTCCATGCTCAGACCGAAGACGATCGCGAACATCATCATCGGCACGTAGCTCTCGATCGGGACCTTGCCCGAGACGCCGAGTGCGGGCCCGCCCCAGCCCCACTGGAAGACCGCGACCACGACCCCGTAGGAGGCCGCGATCGAGAGCAGGTTGAGCACGGCGGCCTTGACGGCGACGAGCAGGCCGCGGAAGACGGCGAGGATGATCAGGAAGGCGAGGCCGACGACCACGGCGATGATCAGGATCAGCCGGCTCGACACGATGTCCAGGAAGTCGACCTGGGCCGCGGTGTTGCCGGTGACGTAGGTCTTCGCGCCGGTGCCGGCCACCGCGTCCGGCAGGGCGGTGTCGGAGAGGTGGTTGACGAGGTCGGTGGTGGCGCGGTCCTGGGGAGCGGCCGCCGGGATGACGGTGGCGAACAGCACGTCGCCGTCCGGGCTGGTCTGCAGCGGGGTGGTGCTGGCGGCGCCGGGCAGGCCGGTGAGGGCCTGCTGCACGGCGCTCTGGACGGTCGGCCGGGTCTCGGCGGGCACGGCGCTCTGGTCGACGACGGCGGTGAGCGGGCCGTTCGAGCCCGGGCCGAAGGCCTGGGACATGAGGTCGTAGGCGCGCCGGTCGGTGAAGTCGGGGGAGTCGGCGCCGTCGCCGATGTGCCCGAGCTGGATGGAGAGCAGCGGGATCGACAGCACCGCGAGCGCCACCACCCCGGCGATCAGGTACTGCCACGGGCGCGCCTCGACCCGCCGGGCGTAGCGGTGCCAGGCCCCGCCCTCGCCGCCGCCGCCCTCGCCACCGCCGCCCCCGTCGCCGCCGGCCTCGGCGATCGGGCGGCGGACGGTGAAGCGGTCCATCCGGCGGCCGATCAGCCCCATAAGGGCGGGCAGCAGGGTGAGCGCGCCGAGCACCGCCGACACGACGGTGACGGCCGCGGCGGCCCCGAGCTTGGCGATGAACGAGATGCCCGACACCGAGAGTCCGGACAGTGCGATGATCACGGTGCAGCCGGAGACCAGCACCGCCCGGCCGCTGGTCGCCACCGCCTGCCCGGCGGAGGCGACCGGATCCACCCCGTCCATCAGGTTCTGCCGGTGACGGGTGAGCAGGAACAGCGCGTAGTCGATGCCGACGCCGATCCCGATCATCGTGGCCAGCGTCGGGGCGACGGTCGCGAAGGTGGACAGCGCCGCGACCAGCCCCAGCACCCCGAGGCCGACCACCGCCGCGAACAGGGCCGTCAGCAGCGGCAGCCCGGCCGCGATGGCGCTGCCGAACCCGACCAGCAGCACGACGATCGCGACCGCGAAGCCGATCACCTCGCTCGCCCGGTCGTCCGGCGCCGGCCGGGCCAGCTCGCCCAGCGGCCCGCCGTACTCCACCTGGACCCCGGCCTGGCGCAGCGGCTGGACGGCCGCGTCCACGCCGGTCAGGTACTCGGTGCCGAGCAGGGCCGGCGCGGTATCGAAACGGACGGTGATGTACCCCGTCAGCCCGTCGGCTGCCAGCGGCCCGCCGGGCGGGGCGGGCTGCCCGGGCGGCGGCAGCGGGCTCTGCACCGAGAGCACGTGCGGCAGCTGCTGGAGCGAGGCGACGGTCTGGGCGATCTGCGACTGGAACCCGGCCAGCTGGGCGGGGTCGTGCAGCACCACCTGGGAGCTCGTGCCCGCGGCGGCCGGCACGTGGGCCGTGAGGAGGTCCCGGCCCTGCTGCGCCTGCGTGCCGGGGAGCGAGAAGTCGTCCGAGTAGGTCCCGCCGACCGTCTTGTTGGCGGCCTGGACGCCGGCCAGGGCGACGATCCACAGCACGATGACGAGCACCGAGTGGCGCGCGCACCACTCACCGAGGCGGCGCAGGCCCGCGCGCCTGGCCGGCTGTGCTGCGGCTGAGGGGGCGCGGCGTGCGGACGGCGGCATGGGCGTCTCCCGGGTCTTCTGCGCGGTGGTGCGGCCGAACCGGCGCAGTGTTCCCGGGAGGGCCGGGCCGGGCACCGGTACCGGCGGGTAGTCGCCCCGACGGCTTCGGCTGCTCCGGCACCCGGCCCACCCGGGTGGCGCGCTCGCGGTCCCTTCCATTCGCCCCGCGGGCGTCAGGGCTGCGCGGGACCGCCGAGCTTCGGGGCCGGGACGGGTGCCGCGGCACCGATCAGGACGACCATCTCGTGGCCGCCGGGGTTGGTCTGGATCGGGACGGTCCGCCAGTTGTTGGCCAGCCAGACGTTGCCCGAGGGGTCGATCTGGACGCCCGTGTTGCGCTCCAGCCCGTCGCTCGTGTAGCCGGTGCCGGCCGGGGAGATGGGCTGGCCGGTGCGGTACCCGGGCGGGCAGGCGGCGAGGTTGACGCCGCACAGCCGGGCGACGCGGTGGCCGCCGAAGTTGGCGACCCACACGGTGTCGTCACCGTCGACGGCGATGCCCCAGGGCAGGAACAGACCGCCGTTGGTGAACGGCTCGGGCGCCGGGGTGCCGTCGGACCCGATGAACGTCACCGAGGTGCCCGGGCGCGGGCCCGTCTCGGTCGCCACCGCGTTCGCGAGGTCGTCCACGGAGCCGTTCCCGCAGGGCACCGGCAGGATGCCGCTGTTGCTCACCCACGCGTTGCCCCGGCTGTCGGTGGCGACGCCCAGCGGCTTGCTCAGGCCGCCGCCGGAGACCGTCGGCCCCGGGGTGCCGTCCGGGCCGACGACCTGGACGGTGTCGCTGCCGTTCCCGCCGACCCAGAGCCGCCCGGCCGGGTCGACGGAGGTGCCGAACGGCTTCTGGACGCCGGGCGTGGCGATCTCCCGGGCGCGGGTCGCGTCGCCGTCCGGGATCCGGGCCACGCTGTCGCTGCCGCAGTTGGCCACCCAGACCGTGCCGGCACGGTCGGCGGACATGCCCTGCGGCTGGGCGATCCCGGCGCCGCGCCAGCCCTCCGGCGGGGACAGCGGGGTGCCGTCGGGGGCGAACTGGGAGACGCTGCGTTCGAGCCGGGTCGGGTCGATCGGACAGCCGCGGCCCTGGAAGCCGAAGTTGCCGACCCAGGCGCTGCCCTTCGCGTCGACGGTGACGCCGAACCCGGCGCCGTACAGGCCGCCGCCCTGGTAGGGCGCGCCGGGGGCGTCCTGGCCGGTGGGGGTGAACTTGAGGACGGTGCGGCCACCGCAGGTCGGGACGAGCCGGTCGGCCTTGTAGACGTAGTTGTTGGTGATCCACGCGTTGCCGTCGGCGTCGAAGGCGAGGTTGCCGGGGCCGTCGACCTCGTGGCCGTTGCCGTCGTAGCGCAGGGCCACGGTCCAGGCGTCGGGGGCGGCGGGGAGCGCGGGCCCGTAGCGAGGGGTGGTCGCCGCGAGGTCGAAGAGGGCGGCCGCGTTGTTCCCGGGGTCGTGCGCGATGTCGACGGCGGCCTGCAGGGTGTTGCGCGGCCGCTCGTGGCCGGGGCGGTGGGCCAGGTCGAGCAGCCGGTCGCAGGCGTCGCCGGTGACGCAGGAGGCGAGCAGGTCGGCCAGGGTGTTGAACTCCGCCATGGTCGAGGTCTGGGAGCCGTTCGGCGGGGCGGCGAGCGGCGCGGCGATCTCGCCGGTGCCCGTGTCGGCCAGGTTGTGCGCGACGGCGGCCGCGTTCTGCAGGCCGGGGTAGGTGCCGGTGACGCCGCCCGGGCCGGTGAAGCGCGCGAGCGCGTAGGCGGTGGCGACGGTGGTGCGCTCGTTGACGACGAGCTCGGGCGGCGCGGCGGCCCCGCTGAGCACGGCGGCGAGCGCCACCGCGGAGTGTGCGGTGCCGCGCCGCTCCCGCCCGAAGTCGGCGACCACGTACAGCACGGCGCGCGGGTCCTCCGGACGGCGGTAGTCGAGCGTGAACCGCCCGTCCGCCGCACTCCGCGCCCTGCCCAGCACCCGCGGCCGGCCGCCCTCGCCGTCCCCGGCCTGGTACAGCGTCACCTGGGCCCCGCCCAGCGGCCCGTCACCGCCGCGCACCACCCCGCACTGTTCGGTGGGCTCCCATCCCGCCGCGACCGCGTGGGACGGCCCGGCGGCGAGCTGGGCGAGGAGAGCGGCGGCGATCAGGACACCGCGACGTCTGCGCATGGGGGCTCCATTCGGTGAAGGGGGATCATCGGAGGGGGACGGGCCGCCCGCCGCCCTCCTACCTGCCACATCCCGGCCCGCCCGTACGCGACCGGCCGCCGGACACGGCGGAAATTGCCCGGGACGGGCGAGACCCGCCCGCCGAGGCGGCCCCGTGTGACCGGCATCACGCGCCGGGGATCGAACTTCCGCGCCCGCCGTGCATCCAGTCCGTGTCAGCCATCCACCCTCACCATCTCAGCGAGGTTCCTTCCCATGGGTTATCTGCGCGGATTCGTCCCCTGGATCGTCTCCGGGGCCGTCTCGTCCTTCGACTGGCGCTGGGGCGCGCTCGGCGGGCTCGCGTCGGGGCTGCTGCTCCTGCTCCAGGACCGGCGGCGCGGGGTCGGCCTCGACGCGCTCGTCCTGGAGGTCAGCGCCGTCGTCTACTTCGCGGCCGTGGGCGCGGTGGCCCTCGCCGCGCCGCACGCGGCGCTGTCGAAGCCGGTCGGCATCCTCTCGTTCGCCTGGCTGGCCGTCACCGCCTGGGGCTCCCTGGCGCTGCGCCGCCCGTTCACGCTCGGCATCGCGCGGCGGCGCACGCCCCGCGAGTACTGGGACCGGCCGGAGTTCATCGCGGTCAACAACCGCATCACCGCCGCGTGGGGCGCCGGGTTCACGTTCATCTGCGCGAGCCTGGCCGTCGGCGGCGCGGTCCACGCCCCGGCCTGGGTCGGGATCGCCGCCCACGTCGCCGGCCTGACCGGCCCGGCGGTCTTCACGAGGGTGCATCCCGCCCGCGCACGGGCGCGGCTGCTCGCGCGGGCGGTGCCCGTCCCGCAGGAGCAGTAGCCGCCGGGGCGCGGCGACCGGCGTATCGTCCTCCGGAAGGCCTCAACCGGCCTGGCGCGCAAGGTCTTCCCGGAGGCGTACGGACGATGGCACCGCTCACCACCACCTCCACCACGGCTTCCGCCTCCGCCGACGACGCGGCGCTCACGCGCCGCGCCCAGGCCGGCGACACGGCGGCCCTCGGGCTGCTCCTGACCCGCCACCAGGCCGCGATGCGCGCCGTCGCGCTGCGCCTGCTCGGCTGCGGACCGGACGCCGAGGACGTGGTGCAGGACGCCGCGCTGACGGCCCTGCGCCGCATCGGCGACGTCCGGGACCCGGCGGCCGTCGGGCCGTGGCTGAGGGCCGTCGTCCGCAACGCCTGCCGCATGCGACTGCGCGACGCGCGCGAGACACCCGGCCTGGACGAGCGCGACCTCGTCCGGCTGCGCGGGTACGAGCAGTCACCGCCCGAGCGGCTCATCGAGCAGCACGCGATGCGGGACTGGATCTGGGGCGCGGTGGAGGAACTGCCGCAGCGGCTGCGGCTGGTGCTGATGCTGCGGCACTTCAGCGGCATCACCTCCTACCAGGAGATCGCCGCCGCGTGCGAGGTGCCGGTCGGCACGGTCCGCAGCCGGCTCAGCCAGGCGCGCGCGAAGATGGCGAAGGCGCTCGAAACGACCGCCGCGCGGGCGCACGACGACGCCTCCGCCCTCGCCGAGGAGAGTCGGCACGAGGCGGTGGCGACCCTGGAGGCATCCGTGCGCGGCCATCTGCCCCGGGAGATCCTGGAGTTGTGGCCGGACCAGGCCGAGATGACCGGCCGCTTCGGCCGGCCGGGGGAGCGCGTGCACCCGTTCCCGGTCATGCGGCAGGTGCGCGAGAAGGGCGTGCGCCAGCACGTGCGGCACGTGGTGGCGAGCCGGGACATCACGATCTGGGAGATGGACGTCGTCAACCCCGCCGGCGCCGCCGACCCCTGCCCGCCGACGCTGGCGTGGCTCATGTTCCGCCGCGACCGGCGGGTCCAGCGGCTCCAGGTGGTCTTCCCGGGACGGCCGGTGAGCGGTTGAGGGGTCGGCGGGCGGGCGACGGCCGCCTCAGGGGCCTCAGGGGCCTCAGGGGGCGATGGTGGCGTGCATCTCCCACACCAGGATCTCGGCGGGTTCGGTCGCGGTGACCTTCTGGCCGCCGGTCGCGGTGAAGCGCACGGCGTCGCCCGCGGTGAGCGGGCCGGCGCCTTCGAGGACGACGTCGCCGCGGGCGACGAACAGGTGCAGGAAGGGGGCGTCGGGCAGTTCGACGTCCTGCCCGGGGCGCAGCCGGGCGACGTGCAGGGCGGCGTAGCGGTTCTTGATGCGGATGGCGGACGCGCCGTCGTGCTTGGCCATCCCGGAGGCGACCGGGAGCAGGTCGCCGGACAGCAGCTCGTCGTCGATTTCGAGCTGCTCGTAGCCCGGCGTGATGCCGCTCTCGTCGGGGACCACCCACATCTGGATGAAGTGGACGGGGTCGGTGTGGACGTCGGTGCCGCCCAGGCGCCAGGAGTCGTTCTTCTCGGAGTGGAGGATGCCGCTGCCGGCGCTCATGCGCTGGGCGAGCCCGGGGTAGATCACGCCGGAGTGGCCGGTGGAGTCCTGGTGGACCAGGGAGCCCTGCATCACCCAGGTGACGATCTCCATGTCGCGGTGCGGGTGGGTCTCGAAGCCGCTGCCCGGCCGGACGGTGTCGTCATTGTTGACGAGGAGCACCCCGTGGTGGGTGTTGGCGGGGTCGAAGCGGCCACCGAACGAGAAGGAGTGCTTGGAGTCCAGCCAGTCGATCTTGGTCGAGAGGCGCTCGTCGGAGCGGCGGACGTCGATGCGGGGGAGGTTCGCGGCGGTGCTCATCTCGTGGTCCTTTCGCCTGGTCGCCCGGCGGCGGCCTTCGGGTGCCCGGTGGTGCCTTCGTCACGCCCAACATAGTTCATCGTTCAACTATTCCGTGGGATGGCGGCGCGAAGTTGCGGTGCCGGAAGATCGCCGAACGAGGTCGGAAGGCAGCACGGTGCCGGAATCGGAGCGCCGCGTCTTCTGCGTGCTGGACGTGGACGGCGGCGGTCGGCTGGGCGGGGACGAGTTCACCCGCCTGCCACTGGCAGCGTCACCCGTGAGGGCGGACCGTTCGCCCGGGACACGCTCAAGGCGCCGGTGGCCGCTCCGGCTCCAGGGGTCCCGGGCGTGGCCGGGACCGGAAGCGGGCGCGAAGCGGTCCGGCGGCCGTCAGAGTGCGTACATGGAGGAGTAGGGCGGGGTGATCCGCTCCTGTCGCGAGCCGAAGTCGACCAGGACCGCGGCCTCGGGCCCGTCCTCCACGTCTATGACGCGGCCGAGGCCGAACTTGTCGTGGGTGACGCGGTCGCCCATGGCGAACCGCTTGGGCGGTGCGGCGGGCCGGGCTTTGAAGGGGCTGGTGGGCAAGGGGCGTCGGACTGCCGGTGGTTTTCTCATCGTGGTCAGTATGCTCCGAAAATCGGTGGGACGGGTCTTTCCGGAGAGTCCGAATCGGTGCGGTGTGCGCCGTGGCCGACACGCCCCCTGTCGGGCCCGAAATCAGGACCGGGCCGGACGGTGGCGCGGACGCCTCCAACTGTACTGCCAGGCATGCCGGTTGCCGGCCGGGTCGGAGCGGGGAAGGCGGGCCCGGGCGGGGCGGCCGAAAAATTCGCGCGGAGTGTTCGCCGGGGAGGGTCGGGGCCTGCTACAGTCGAAGTAGTTGCAGTAGTGGTTCCCATGAACTTTGTGTGCGCCTGCTGATTGTCGCAGGCGCATTTTTCGTTTTCCGGCTTTTCGGAGGGTTCTCATCGCGGCGACTCGAAAGTCCGTAATGTGCGGACTTCGGACGGTCTCTTGAAGGGGATTTCTCATGGCCACCGGTACCGTGAAGTGGTTCAACTCGGAAAAGGGCTTCGGCTTCATCGAGCAGGACGGCGGCGGCGCTGACGTCTTCGCCCACTACTCGAACATCAACGCCAACGGCTTCCGCGAGCTGCTCGAGGGCCAGAAGGTCGAGTTCGACGTCACGCAGGGCCAGAAGGGCCCGCAGGCGGAGAACATCCGCCCGCTGTAATTCCGGCCGGGCGTTCGTCCGGTAGTGAGGGGCCCGTAACCCGCCTTTGGCGGTACGGGGCCCGTGGGGGGTGCGGGGGTGGGTGTGCGGGC